>JAJCZT010000074.1 GCA_029262255.1 Deltaproteobacteria bacterium | reverse complement strand
GGCAAGAAAAAAGGACTTCTAAATATCTTTCATAACCCTAATATGCCCATGATTGATGATTACTATGAGCCGTTTACCTATAAATACCTGGACTTAATTGAGTCTCCCGCATCGGATGATCAGCCTACGGCGCGGCCCGTTTCTCTTATCACGGGCAAGCCCATCGATATTAAAATGGGACCGAACTGGGATGATGATCTAAGCGGCACCCCAGATTACGCAAGAAATGACCCGAATCTTGAAGGGCTTACGCCGGCTGAGCAGGATGCCATGTTCCAGTTGGAAAAGATGGCATTTTTCTACCTGCCTCGTATCTGTAATCACTGTTTGAACCCCGCATGTGTTGCGTCCTGTCCATCGGGCGCAATTTATAAAAGGGGCGAGGACGGCGTGGTACTTATTAACCAGAATGTTTGTCGCGCATGGAGAATGTGTGTAACCGCGTGTCCTTATAAAAAATCTTATTACAACTGGAATAATGGAAAATCGGAGAAATGCATCCTGTGCTATCCACGTATAGAAGCAGGATTTGCTCCCGCGTGCATGCACTCCTGTGTTGGACGCATTAGGTATCTGGGCGTCATACTTTATGATGCGGACCAAATTGAGAGCGCGGCGTCTGCGGACGAGAGTGAGCTTGTGGATAAACAGCTTGAGATGTTGCTGGATCCCTTCGATCCCGAAGTTATAGCAGCAGCCAAGGCCAATGGAGTTGCAGATTCGACCATAACCGCAGCACAAGGCTCACCCACGTATAAATTTGTTAAAAAATGGGGTTTGGCGCTACCGCTCCACGCTGAGTATCGGACTCTGCCTATGTTGTTTTACGTGCCACCACTATTGCCCGTTATGGCTTCTGTAAAAGAAGTCTCGAAAGATCAAAATGACAATTTGAACCCTATTGCCAAACAATGGCCAGATACTTGGCTTTATGATACGAGCACGGAGGAGCTGTGGGGAACCATCGACCAGGCCCGTCTCCCGTTAAAGTATATGGCCAATATGTTCGGCGCGGGGGATGAGAGCAAAATAAAGGGTCAGCTTCAAAAGTTGATGGCGGTTCGTATCTATCGAAGATGGAAAACCGTAGGTGATATTCCTGAAGAAAAAGTAAATGAGGTTTTAAAGGATACGAATCTTACCGCGGAGCTTGCTGATGAAATCTACAACCTTACTTCTTTAGCAAAATTTGATGACCGCTTTAATGTGCCTCCCGCACACCGGGAGCAGGCGATTGAAATGCTTGAATTTACCGGTGATGAAAAGGGAAGCACGGGATTCGGTATAAAAGAGAAAGTACAGAGGGGAATGTAGATTATGAATTTAAATCATTACACACTGATGGCTGATTTATTTCAGTATCCTGACGGCGGGTATCCGCAAAGAGTAAAGGATATCCAGGACTTTATAGACAACAATTACCCGCAAGCGCGTGAGGATATAGACACCTTTGTTGAGCTTCTCCCTGCGGACGATCTGAACAAGATGGAAGAATTATACATCCGCTCCTTTGACGTCCAGTCAGTTACAACTCTGGATATCGGATATGTCCTTTTCGGTGATGACTACAAGAGAGGAGAATTGCTTGCGAATCTGAACCGGGAACACGGGCAGGCTGATAATGACTGCGGAAGCGAGCTGGGTGATCATCTTCCCAATCTTCTGCGGCTGATTTCAAAATTAGATGACCGGGAGCTGATTGTTGAAATGATCGAAGAGCTTCTTGTGCCGGCAATTGCAAAGATGATAAGCGAGTTTGAGCCGGATCGGCTGAAGAAGAAAAATGAACTTTATGAGAAACATTATAAAACGTTAATTGAAACTCCCGAGGAGGGGCACTTGATGTATTTAAGCGCCCTTAAGGCTCTGGACAAAGTGATAAGAAAAGATTTCTCTGTTGTTGATAAGCCGGTAAAAAGGCAAACCATTGATTTCTTGCAATCGCTTGACACTGAAATAGAGATAGAAAACGAAGTTAAAACATAGACAAAGAAGGTGACGATTATGGACCCAGTAAGTATTTTAGTTAATCTGTTTAACAATTTCTTCTTTATTGCGCTTCCCTATATCGCGGTAATTGTTTTTTTAGTAGGCACGATTTATAGATATCGCTCCACTGCGTTTAGGTACTCTTCGTTGTCTTCTCAGTTTCTAGAGGGAAAGAACTTGTTTTGGGGAACTATCCCTTTCCACATCGGTATATTAGTCGTATTTCTCGGACACTTGACCGCTTTTATGTTCCCCAGAGAGACCCTTTTGTGGAACAGTGAGCCCGTTCGTCTAATTATCCTCGAAGTATCGGCTTTTATCTTTGGTTTAAGTGTCCTATTCGGTCTGGTTAGTCTGTTTGTACGGAGAATAACCAACGACAGAATAAGGGTAGTCACGACGAAGATGGACATTTTTATTGAGTTATTACTGATTGTTGAAGTAATCTTCGGCTGCTGGATCGCACTTGGGTATAGGTGGGGTTCTTCGTGGTTTGCCGCTGATTTATCACCCTATTTATGGTCCATAATAAAGTTGAGTCCTCAAATAGACGCTGTATCAGCAATGCCGGTAGTTATAAAACTTCATATAATCTTGGCATTTTCTATAGTTCTTATCTTCCCGTTTACAAGATTGGTTCATTTTTTAGTTGCTCCACTGCATTACCTTGTACGTCCATATCAAGTGGTAATGTGGAATTGGGACCGTAAGGCAATCCGTGACCCTAACACGCCTTGGTCGCCGACTCCCCCGAAAAACAATTAAAAAATAATATTTTGGAGAGAGCGACATGAAAACTTCTATACCAGTCAGTATGAAAAATAAATTTGATAAAGTAACAAAGCAACCCGAGAAAGATGTTCAGGAGGAGTTGTCCCCGATGGACCCTCCCGATGGGTACTTGCCTCCTTCGGTTGAGGATGTTCCGTATGAGGAAATGCATGTTTTCTTACAAAAGCTGATCGATGAACATAAGGATATCTCCAAAGAGCTGAACAATTTTGAAGAG
>JAJCZT010000073.1 GCA_029262255.1 Deltaproteobacteria bacterium | reverse complement strand
ATGATAGAGAAATATTTTGACGGCAGGGTGCCGGAGCCTGGCGAACTTGCCCCCAAGGACGAGGGTGTAAGAGATAGAGCGTTGTCTGCCGCTCTACTCGTAGAAACCCAGATGGATGAGATTGCTTTTCACAAAGCGTTGGTTTCACTTTGGGATTTTATTGGCGATGTTAATAAATACGTTGACGAATCAGCTCCTTGGATACTGGCTAAAGAGAAAAATGAAGAGAGATTGGGTACTGTGCTGTGGACTATAGTTCAGGCGATCGGGGTGGTTACGATCTTGATTTCACCATTCATGCCTGAATCTGCTGAGAAGATATGGGAGAGATTGGGATCCTCTCAACCGCTAAATTCCAAGCTCCTCTCAGACGCTAAAGAGTGGGGAATCGTCAAATCCGGACAGACTGTGGAAAAAGGTCAAAGCCTCTTCCCACGTTTTGAAAAATAGCTTACCTGAATTTTTATTTTCTTATAATGTAGTAATAGTTTATGGGATCGTGCGGCTGCTCTTTGATCTCAACTTGTGTAAATCCCGCGTTTTTAACCATCTGGGTTGCTAATTCCTTCCCCCACATTGCTCCTAAACCCTTTCCGTTCTGAGACAGCGATACGGTCATACAATGCATGCATGAGGTTGTGTAAAGCAGCGGACCAAGCGGATGATCCATATTCTTGTGGACGTGGCTTGAACCGGCGATATCCTGCATTAAATAAATCCCCCCGTCTTTTAGAGCTCTATTTATATTAGATAAGACTCTGTCGGGGTCAGCTTGATCATGTATAGCGTCAAAGGTCATAATCAGATCATATTTTTGGACATCATCAAATTCGGCAACATCTTTAGCTATTAGTGTGACATTGCTTAAACCCTGCTCAGCCGCATGCGTATTTCCCCTGTTGATCGCTTCCTCGGAAATGTCATAGCCCGTAAATCTGCTATTGGGGTATTCCTTGGCCATATGTACTAGCGCAAATCCGCTCCCACAGCCAACGTCGAGAACATTGATCCCTTCTTCCAGCCTTTCCTTGACGCCTGGTATTAATGGAAGTGTCTGGTCCAGCAGAGGAACGATCACTGTCTGGCGGCTTTCCTCGGACATTACCTCATGAAAACGCTCAAAAGCTTCATAGGGCACGCCGCCGCCATTTTTAAAGCATTCCACAATTTTGTCCTCAACAGCGCCTAGTAACGGTATCCACTGCGTTGTTACCGCAATGTTGTTAGGCGCGGCGGCTCGCGTAAGCCAGGCTGCGTGCTCCTGAGGAAGGGAATAAGATTTCTTCTCATGATCGTGATCAATAATTCTCCCTGTTGCCATTGCTCCAAGCCATTCCCTGACATAACGCTCGTTTAGGCCCGCAGCATTTGCTATCTCCTCGCTCGTCGAAGGCGGCATATCGCTCATTACGTCAAACAACGCTGTCCGGTGGCCAATTGAGATCATTAGATTAAGAGCGCCGTCGTTTAATATGGTCATCATCCTTTCGGCAAACTGCTCAGATTTTACTTCGTCAATTGAATTATTAGTCATAGTAATCTCTCCTTCTGCTAGCCAAGATGGTAGCGAATGCCCTAAGTTTAAACTCTTTAAATAGTTTTACCAAGATAATTCGAACACTCTCATCATATTTATGGCTCTAGTACGTATCTTTGATACTACGATAGATTATTTGAGTTATGCTGTGTAAAATACTTTGCTAATTCAAGAATGGCTTTGGAGGGATCTATATGAGTGAGAAGTGCTGTATTAACGTATTTGACGACGGGCCGCTTGGTGTTGAAGAGCTTGAGAAATTAACGAACTCTAATGGCGAGGAATTGGAAGTTAAGAGAAAAATGGCGCTTTGCAGGTGCGGCGCTTCTCAGAATAAGCCTTATTGTGACGGCTCGCATAAAAAAAATGGTTTTTCGAGCAAGATAGAGAAAGCAGGCAACAATGAGCAAGACGATGACGGCACAACAGAGATCAGGGTGTTTATTGATGGTCCCTATGAGGTGTCGGGAAACATAGAATTAAATATAAATGATGAAATGGGCCTTTCTAAAGACAACCCGTACTATTTATGCAGATGCGGTGCGTCAGAAAATAAACCATTTTGCGACGGCTCGCATAAGAAAACAAATTTCTCGGACGAATAATAATCACAAGTAAAAATAAGGAGAATTGAAAATGGCATTAACGCCTTCCACCATGCTTCCCTTAGGGACAAAAGCGCCTGAATTTAAACTCTATTGCGCTGTGAACGAAAAGCAATATCATCTGGACGAGCTCAAGTCTGATAAGGCTACGGTGATTATGTTTATATGTAATCACTGCCCGTACGTTAAACATGTGCAGGAAGGCCTTGTTGAGCTTGCAAACGATTATATCCCTCATGGGATTTCTTTTATAGCAATAAATTCCAACGACATAGAGAATTACCCGGGAGATCATCCGGACATGATGAAAGAGGTGGCGGAGCGCCTGGGTTATCCTTTCCCATATTTATTTGATGAGAGCCAAGAAGTAGCAAGAGCTTATGATGCGGCGTGCACACCCGACTTTTATATATTTGACTCCGATTTGCTGTGTGTTTACAGAGGGCAAATGGATCATTCAAGACCTGGAAACGGGAAACCCGTAACGGGAGAGCATATCAGGGAAGCACTCGATAAATTGCTAAACGGAGATAGTGTAGGCGAGGAGCAGATACCGAGTATCGGATGCAATATAAAGTGGAAATAGTTCGCCAGAGTTTGTAAAGATCGAGGTATTATTCTTGTGCAGGTTGATATCTAGTGCTCTTTAGGTTTTTCTTTGTCTGGATTCCTAATTTGCCTGAATTCTTCGGTCACCTGCTCCATTGTTTTAAACTCATAGTTCCCTGCTTCGATAGCTCCGGTCCCGAATATGAGCAGCGCTTCGCCCGCGTTATTTATAAGGCTTATTACGTATTCAGGACCGTAATATTCCATAAGGTCAACCGTGCTGCCTTCATCCAGACGAACTGTGCCGTCTCTCTCTAAATAAAACTTGAAATCAATTTCAAATCCAAAATAAACCGATAGATAGATTGAGCCGTTTTCTTTTGTGCCGATTACATAGCTTGAGTCTTCGGATGAGAATCTAAGCTGGAGATTGTGATGCTCATAGTAAAATTCTTTATCGGCTAATTTTACAAGTTCTTCAATGGTGTTAATCAACTTTGTTGCTTTCATCGGGTTGTTTGTTTCCGCGCTTTTGCTCTTCTCAGCAATAATAGTCTAGAAAGAGGAATAAATACAGGGTGAAGATGGTTCAGGCGTATAATTGTCCTGGATCCTGTGTGAAAATCCGCTTGAAATAGCCGTACACTTGACTATTATCATAGCCAGTCTTAAAAAATATAAGTGCTTGGAATACTATGC
Source organism: Deltaproteobacteria bacterium (assembly GCA_029262255.1). Taxonomy (GTDB): domain Bacteria; phylum Desulfobacterota_D; class UBA1144; order Nemesobacterales; family UBA2774; genus CR02bin9. The sequence goes on along the minus strand of JAJCZT010000073.1, from coordinate 4,719 downwards.
CTAAATCAAGAGAACCTATTTCAATAATTCCAGTAGCCGGTATCCCTGAGATTAAGCCGGATGACGATCTTGTACAGATTGTTCTGGAGGCTGCGTCAGATTCGGGACTTTCAATTGACGGCGGGGATGTGCTGGTGTTTGCTCAGAAAATTGTCTCTAAAGCAGAGAATCGGATAGTCGATTTAAATAATGTAAGTCCATCTCCTTATGCGCGTACTTTATCCAAAGAAGTAAGTAAGGACCCGCGGCTGATAGAAGTGATTCTGAGCGAGACCACAAAGATTATCAAAATGGATCAAAGGAAGCCAGAGAAGGGAAGGCTAATCGTTGAGACCCGCGGGGGAGTAATATCCGCTAACGCCGGTGTGGATGCATCCAACGTTTCAGGGGGAGATATGGTAACCCTCTTGCCTCTTGATTCAGACAAGTCAGCCGACAAATTGGCGGATGGTTTCAAAGAGAAGTTGGGAGTTGGTGTTGCCATAATAATCACCGATACCGTAGGGAGGCCATGGCGGGATGGGTTGGTGGATATAGCTATAGGCTGCTCCGGGATAAAAGCTCTTAAAGACTATAGAGGAGAGACCGATTCAAAAGGTTTTGAGCTAAATGCTACAGTTATGGCTGTAGCCGATGAGATTGCTTCGGCAGCAGGGCTTCTAATGGAGAAAGCGGACTCGGTGCCTGTGGTTCTTGTAAAGGGATATAAATTTGAGAGTGGGGGAAGTGGAGCAAAAGAGCTTATCAGAAATCCTGAGGACGATCTCTTTCGTTAAGCGGTAGGCAAAGATAATGCACGAACTGGAAAACTTGTTTATCAAAATAGCTCACCGAGGGGCAAGCGCGTATGAGCCTGAGAACACGCTCAGGTCTTTTGAGAGAGCAATTGAGCTAAACGCGGATATGATAGAGTTGGACGTAAGATACTCTTTAGACCGGCACCTCGTTGTTGTACATGATCAAAAAGTAGACCGGACAACAGACGGCACGGGCCCGGTTGCACTCAAGACCCTGTTGGAGTTAAAGGAGCTTGATGCGGGGAAGGGAGAGCGAATTCCGACCCTTGAGGAAGTCCTTGAGTTCGGTATTGGAAGGACAAAGTTTGTAATCGAATTAAAAGAAAACGGCGTAGAGCATGAAGTGGCTGAACTCATAAATAAATATAATTTGCTAGATGATGTGTTTATTGTCTCCTTTAAGCCCAAGCGGTTAAAAATGATAAAGGAGTTAGAGCCAAAACTGAGGACAGGCTTGATATTGTTTGCATCATTAGACCCCGTAAGACTTGCTAAGAATTGCGGCGCGGATGTAGTGGCCCCCTTCCGCTGGTTTATTTCAAAAGGTTTTGTAGACCGAGCACGGAAGAGCGGACTCTATACCTTTACCTGGACTGTGGATGAAACATCAAAAGCTCAGGGTTTAAGAGATATTGGTGTAAGTGGTATTGTTACGAATAAGCCGGATATCATATAATCAGCTTATAATACGCAGCCTTAGTTTGTCCTATAATATCCCGGCAACTTTTTAAATCCTTATCGGAAATCCGTTGTTGCTAGTTGTTCATTTTGCCAATAATGCTACTGAGACGATAGCAAATCCGATTCCCGCCATTTCTTTTATCTCCAATTTCTCCCCTAAAAACACAAGCGCCAGCACTACGGTTAAAGCGGGGTAAGCTGCCGAGAGCGGCGCCACAATCGAAAGCTTCGCGTACTTTAGCGCGATGATAAACAGCACTGTTCCTATACCCCATGAAAGCCCCATCAATAAACCGTAAAAGTTGATTGAAAAGTTGCTAAATATTGTGCTCCTGTTGTATATGACAAATGCTGTGAATACTGTCAGGGTCCCTATGGCTTCAAAGAAGTAAACCCTGTACGGTATGTCTTTTAGGGAAGCCAGTTTGCCAAAAAAACTCCCAAAAGCAAAGCACACAATAGCCAGTAGTATCATAATGAACCATCTTTCTCCCATTTTCATCTCCTTAACTAATTCAATTTTTAATTCTCATCATGTCTGTGCATCTGAGTTCTAACATTAACATTCTTTTAACCATCTCTAAATATCCTCTTAACCCTAAAGTGTTGTACTAATAATGCCACCTCTTATCCAATCCCTAACCCACCCAGATCCTGGGTCCTTCTTTGCTACTGAGGGTGATTGAAAAATCATCCTCAGTCTTTTTAGTTATATCTTCATTGTATTTTTTTTAACCTTTTTCCCTTTTCATGGATGTATTTTTGGTTCTAACATGAAAATCGGGGGGTTTGTCCTTAATCCACTTAACAAATTTCTGAATGTTTTCATTCTCCAGGATGCGTTCTATTGTATGGTAATAATTAAGCAGCTCTCTTTCGGTAAAAGTTGCGTGGATTTGCCTATGACAAACTCTGTGAAGCAGCACTATGTCTCTGCCTTTAAATGTGCGCGGGATCATATGATGCTTGCTTGGTTTCTCTGGGAGTGGGCGTGTGCACAAAGGACAGGAGTTTGTATCGTTCATAATGACCGGGCTTAGAAATGGCGATGCTTTTAAAAATTCATCTGCCTTCTTTTGATAAACGGTGTGTGTACTTGATCTTTTTTATAATTCCCGGTGAGAGCATATAAAATAATATTAATCCCTAACCTTATAGCTCTTTCCCTTTGAGCTTCTCCGCCGGGAACAGTCTCAAATTCCCATTTCCCAAATTCGTCTTCTGACCATGCACCGCCTAAATCATTTCTAGAGTAGAAAACGGATGTTCTATCCTCATCTTTAAATGTAATTCCCTCAAGGTATGGTTGGATTACCTTTCTTCCGCTTGCAGAGTTTAAGAGATAAAACGATTTGTATGCTACATGATCTGGCGATAGGGGGGTAAGCGGAACTTCCGGAATGATGTTAACCAATTCTTCTCTTATTTGAGAATCAAAAGGTGAGTTTTTAGATCCTGAAACATCGTCAATAATGACCGTACCTCCCAATTTAAGAAATTTTCTTAGCTTTCTTCTTTCCTCGGGGGTGAACGGCTCAAAGCTGCTATCGCCGGCTAAATAGAGAAATGGATAATGAAAAAGATCCGGGTCGTCTAGTCTTAGAGTTTTTTTCTCATACGAAACTTTAACGCTGGTTCTGAGTTCAAGGGAACTCAATAGTCTCTTGTATGCCCGGGGTCGGGGATCCCAGTTGCCGTTATAGATAATCTGGGCAAAATGGAATTGTGAACCCTCATAAAGACCTAATAGGGGAAGTGATAATGCTCCAAGACCTCCAGCTATAACTTTCCTTATAAAAGCTCTACGTGTTAGCACTATTGTAAAATATAGAGGGGTTTATAGGTTAGTGTCAAGCGAATATAAAAAACCTATACCATTTACAAATAGTCAGATAGAACTACATGGTGGGTCAAAATAACAAGCGAATCTTCTTATATAAAATACAGCCTCAAGAAGAGGCTTTATACAAGAAGTCTACTCAGAGCCAGCTTTTACAACTCTCGTTGCTTGAGGCCCTTTTGGTCCGTCTGTTATTTCAAACTCTACAGCTTCACCTTCCGCTAGGCTCTTATAACCGTCGCCTTCGATAACACTGTAATGAACGAATACGTCTTTCTCAATCTCGTCGGATTCGATAAATCCGTATCCTTTTGAACTGTTAAACCATTTTACTGTACCCTGCATTTAATGATTTCCTCCTAGAAAATCTACTTCGAGAGGTTAATATGACACCTCTTTTCTGATTTGTCAAATGGTTCTCCACAGTTGGAATATTTGATAGCAAGGGCTGTTTACGATAGTGTTATATATTAGTTCGCGAATATCTCCATTTTTATAAGGATAAGCAATCAATGGACAACTTCAGAGAAGAATTTCCAATTATCAATCAGTTTATATACCTTGACCATGCCGGTGTTTCTCCCTTATCACTTAGAGTTAAAAATGAAGTTGTTAAATTTTTATCCACAGCCACAGCAGAGACCGCTTTTGATTACAGCTCTTGGGATAAAAGGATTGAAGAGGTAAGGGCTTGTTTGGCCGAACTAATCGGCGCCGATATTGATGAGGTGGCCTTTGTTAAGAATACATCGCATGGAATATCTATTGTCGCCTCCGGTCTGGATTGGAACCCCGGGGATAACGTAATAGTTTTTGAGAAAGAATTTTCTTCTAATATCTATCCCTGGCTTAACCTAAAGGACCAGGGGGTAGAAGTAAAGTTTATCCCACTTCGTGATGAACGAATTTTGTTTGAGGATATAGAAAATTTGATTGATTCCAGAACAAGGCTGATTTCAATGAGCTCAGTTCAGTCCGTAAATGGTTTTAGGATCGATCTTAATAGATTAGGGCAGTTGTGTAAGAGCAGGGGTATATTGTTTTTTGTCGATGCTATTCAGAGTCTTGGCGCCCTCCCAATGGATGTAAGAGAGTGCGGGGCGGATTTCCTCTCAGCGGACGGACATAAGTGGCTCCTGGCTCCTGAGGGGATTGGCCTTTTTTATTGCAGAAAGGAACTAGCCTCTAAGATAAGACCTAACTTAATAGGATGGAAAAGTGTTCAGAATGACCATGACTTTGAAAGTATATCGTTTGAATTGAAAAATAATGCGCTTAGGTTTGAGGAAGGATCATTTAATACTATTGGGATTTATGCTTTGGGAGCCGCTGTAGACCTGTTGCTTGAAATAGGGGTCTGCAATATTGAAAAAAGGGTGCACGAGCTTGGAGATTTAATTA
>JAJCZT010000072.1 GCA_029262255.1 Deltaproteobacteria bacterium | reverse complement strand
CTGGAAGCTTCCGTTGAAGATCAAGTTTGCCTCAAATTCAAATGTATCGTCTTCGCATATAGCCCATCTTGCGTATGTGTTTACACCATAAGAATAGTCATCTGAATCATGCACAATTAGCTGACCTGCCAAAGAGTTGTGCTCATAGGCAAACTCGTTATCAGATCCGCAGTTATCAGTAACAGCGGTTACCGTTACCCAACCTTCAACTCCTTGAAGATTTCCGTCTGCAATAGGGTTGCCGTTGTTATCAAACAGATCACCAAAATTATACTCATGGGTGTCATATCCAGTGTATGTATCACAGAAGTCTCTAATCTCTACACAATCTTCGTTGTGAATACGTACATGAACAGTTACAGGACCCCCTGCAGCATTTGTAACCTGAAGGTAAGTGTTTCTTCCATCTTTTTGTGTCCACCAGCTAACTAGCTGGGATCCAGTTTCGTTAGTAGGTGTCGGGGTAAACATAGAGACGAAGTCGACATGTTGCCAGTCGAGACCACCAACCAGATCGTCCCCTGAATTTTCAACCGTACCAATAAGACCGGCGCTAAAATCAGCTCCTGATCCGACTATCTCAGTCTCTAGCCAACCGGTAGTGTCCGGCACAGCAGGGCAAAACAAACCGTCAAGCCCTATCTGTCCTTTTGCCTGGTCTTGAAAACCAAAACCTAAAAGGACAAGCATTATTACAGCGATCAATGAAAATCTTAACTTGCTTATCATTTATTTATCCTCCTTTTCTAATTTTGTTATGCGTTCACAATTCATTGTTGTTTTCATCTTGGTTATTCAGCCAATAGACCAATCCATTTCTCCCACCAGGAATCCATTGAACCTGTTCCATTACCGTTGTTAAGTCCAATGAAACCTACAAAGTATGGCGGAAAGATTTCGGTGCATTCCCCGGCTATACCAACTGCTGGATCTGTACAGCTAAATCCGGCAAATGGTAAATCCAACCAACCAGAGCTATTAGAATTGAGCGTGCTTGTAGCGCATACACGGTTTACTTCCCCGGCACTGTTTGGCAGTGAGTTGTCTATACCCCTATCCAGAACGCCTTCCGCGCAAGCAAATACAGTCGGGCTGCAAGAGGTATCATCCTCTAACTCGTCATAGATAAGGATTTCATTACCGATGCTACCAAATATTGTAGCTACACCCGGTGAGGCATAAACAGAACTATTATCTATGCTCACAAAGGTAATACCAACCAGATCCGACAGATTGTTGCCGTTAGCTTCGCTAAAGTTAACAATTTCGTCAAAGGCAAGACGAGCGGGACCAGATGGTCCGGCAGCATTGGTTCTGTACTCGTATCCGGACTCATCAATAATTCTGAATGTTCCGATCAATGGGCCGCCACCTTTCTGCAGGACTGTAGTGGAAATAACCACGAAACCATATGTCTCCTCGGTTATCCCGGGACATTCTTCACGGACACCCGAGTTGGTTACCAAGTTTTCCATATCATAAACGTGTGTATCGTTAGCTGTGAGCGTATCATCGAAGTCACACTCTTCGCATTCTATGAATGGAGACAGAATATCAAAGACCTGCACGTGGATGTTGACACTTGAAGATGAGACGTTGGTAACCTGTACAAAGGTATCCCTATCCCTCGTATCAAAAAAAGCAACAAGCCTATTTACTCCTGTGTCAGTCTGGTCGATAACGAGGGGAATACCCTGCCCATGAGCGACCATTGCCTGCATTGGTAAAACTAAAAGAACTGCAAGCACAAATAAGTACTTTATTTTGGATAAATTATCCTGTAGCATTGAACCTTTCCTCCTTGTTTTGGTATTGTTCATTAAGTTGGTCATATAAATCCTCCTTTCTATTTACTAACTTTCTATTTGCGAACAAAAAAATAACCGGGATTTGTAAATATTAGGCAACATCCATCTCCTTCAATAAACAAATCTCCCGTATAAAGCCAGACTGCTCAGAATTACAACACATTGAAGGGGCTTTATAAAGACCCGCTGCACCTTCTATAGATTTATACGCTGTATCCTGCCTTACTAAACATCCGGTTTTATCTCTATTGGAACCTATTTTAACACAATATTTTAAAATAATACAACCCGATTTTAAAATAACACAACCCGCTTAAAATAAACTGGTTTTATTTTCCCGGATTCGCAAAACCTGTTTTACTTCGTCCTTAACAGGATTTTCATTTTATTTCTCTTAAAATGTCTGGATTTAATTTTTAAAAGCTAACACAACAGCCAATAGTTTCTACGACGTTTACAGGCTCTAAAATGATATTAATTATTTCATGTTTGAGCCCTTTGGATTTGGGATTTCATATGAAAACCGACTGGATATTTAAGAGATATATGCAATATATAATGCATATATTTAAACCAAGTATTTTAGCGCCGGGAACAATTCACTTAAAAAATCTGTTACAATTATTAAGGGTCTGGGGAGTTAAGCAAATATTTCAATTTCAGAACCGCAAACAGAATCTCTAAATGAGGGGTCGACTCAGATTGCAAACTTTTATTTGATTGCTCCCTTATATAGTGCAATAATTATTACAAATTATAAGGAGAAAAGATTTTGACAAGATATTCAACTATAGCAAAAAGAATCTTCGTAGTAGGGGCCATACTTTTTACTCTTGCTTATATTATATTCCTATCGCCAACTCTGGGCAATTTCGAACGAACCGCACAAGCTCAAAATCTCAACATAACGAATGTCGTTATGCAGTATGTTAATCGATATTACGTCAATAAGCCCGCGATTGAACCGAAAAACATGTTGATCAAGGCATTGGGAAGACTTGAAAGGATTGTGGATGAAGTACTTGTAGATTTCCCAGAGGGAGAGGACGGCCAAATTATTGAAGTTCAGGTTGTCAACGAAAAACAAACCTTTGACATGGGAGAAATACAGAATCTGGACGATGTAACAATAAAACTTGATCAAATCTTTGCGTTTATAACTCCCAACCTAACTTCCAAAGATCTCGAGATAAATGAATTAGAGTATGCGGTGCTAGATGAGATGCTAAAAACTCTTGATGCACATTCGGGAATTATCACACCTCAGGTTTACAAGGAATTTATGATTGAGACTGAAGGCAGTTTCGGGGGACTTGGAATTGTTATAGGAATCAGAGATGGAGAACTTACAGTTATTTCTCCAATTGAAGGAACACCCGCATATAAGATTGGAATCAAACCTAATGACAGAATTGTCCAGATTGAAGATGAGTCGACCGTGAATATGTCTCTTATCGAAGCCGTAAGCAAATTAAGGGGCCGCAAAGGAACCCAGGTAGCTATTCATATTGGCAGAGACAGTTTTCCCCAACCTAAAGAATTCAAGATAACACGAGATACAATAAAGATTGAAAGTGTTGAGGCGTTTGAGCTGGACGACGGAATCCGTTACGTGAGAATTAGAGATTTCCAAAAAAACACCTTGGACAGCATAGTTGAAAATCTTAAAAACGGCACGGAAAACCCTAAAGGAATGATACTGGACCTAAGGGGCAACCCGGGCGGTTTGTTAGATCAGGCAGAGAGAATATCAGACCTCTTCTTAACTGATGGAGTAATTGTAACGACAAAAGTAGGCAACTCCGCAAAGCGTTACCATGCGAATGACAAAGACCATCAATATGCCGGCAATGTAGTTGTACTAGTGGACGCCGGCAGCGCTAGTGCGTCTGAGATTGTTGCAGGCGCGTTAAAGAACAATGAGCGTGCAGTCATAATAGGAGAAAGAACCTTCGGGAAAGGGTCAGTGCAACAGATATTTGATTTACAAGACGGGGCGGCATTAAAACTGACAATAGCTCAATATCTGACTCCGGGCGATATTTCCATCCAGGATGTTGGCGTTACCCCGGACATTATTCTACATCCTACGACAATCACAGAAGACTCTATAATATTTAACTCAAATTTAGAGCCGCGGTTAAATAAACTAAATGGAAAATCCGACAAACCGATTCAAGAGAACCGTGAGAACCCGATATATTCTATAACTTACCTTGACAATATAGAAATTAATGAAGATGGAGAGGAACCCACACCTGAAGAGGCATTAACGAAAGAAGAAAAGAAAGAAAAGATTGAGAATGACTTTTACGTATCATTAGCCAGAGATATTATCCTTTCGTCAAAAGCTCCTTCCAGACAAGAAGCTCTAGACCAAATTCAAAAAGATATAAGCAAGATTACCAAGGACCAAGACAACAGGATTGTAGATCAGTGGGAGACATTGGGAGTGGACTGGTCTTACGGAGACAAAACATCTTCTAACGCATTAATAAACGTGAGAATAATTCCTCAAATTCCAGAAGGTAGAGCAGGAGAGGAAATTAAAATCACCGTCGAAGTAGAAAACAACGGTCTTGAACCTCTATATAGATTAAGTGCAACTACTGAATCTGAAAACTTAATCGAGAACGGAAAAGAACTTATATTAGGGAAACTAAATCCGGGCGAGACAAAAGTCTGGAGCACAAAAGTTGAAATACCCAAATGGGCATTAACAAGGGAAGATAAAGTGACGCTCAAATTCCGGGATGCTCACAAATCTACAATTCCCGATTATGACTTTAACGTTAAGATAAATGCGCTTCCTAGACCGCTTTATGCGTTTAACTACGAAATAATTGATGATGGAAGATATGACTCAGTTGGAAACGGAAACGGGATCCCGGAGATAGGAGAAAAAATAGCACTTGTTATTAAGGTAAAAAATATTGGCGACGGCTCATCTGAAAAAACTGTCGTAAGCTTAAAGAACCTCTCGGGTGACAAAATATTTTTAGAGAAAGGAAGAACCGAGCTTGAGAATCTTGCTCCAGAAGAAACAAGGGAAACTAGCTTCACTTTTAATGTAAAGAAATCCGAGTCTCCAATTGACCTCGAGATTCAAATCATAGATGAGATATTTAGAGACGGAATTACAAGCAGGGTATCGATGCCTATTAATATAAAAGTATCGGACTATAAAGAAAACAAGCAGTATGTTTTATTAAAAGACGACAATACTCCAATTAGAGGTGGAGGATTTACAGAAGCTCCCATCATAGCGCTCTCTCAAAAAGGAACCGAGCTCAGAGCGGTGGGACAAAATAAGGATTGGATTAAAGTGAACTTAGATGAGAACCTGTTGGGCTGGATCAACAAAGACAAGGTTACAACATCACAAGACGCAGGCTCCGCTTTATCAAACCATCCCCTATTTCAAGAAACTTTTGAAGCTCCCCCCATTATTAACATTAAGGAGCTTCCGGCATCAACAACCTCTAATGTTATAAATCTTTATGGAGATATAAATGACCAGGATGGTATAGAGCTTGTCTCGGTTTTCTTAGGTAATGATAAAATTGCTTTACTGCCTTCGACAAAAACTAATGTCCCGGTATCTTTGGAGCTAACCCTTGATAAAGAAATTAATCTTATAACCGTTATAGCTAAGGACTCTAAGGGCCTTCTATCTAAACAAAGCTTTGTCGTGAGAAAAGAGGGTTGAAAAGGAAGCAGGCTTGATTGTTAAATTTATCCTCAGCCGCGGACTAACAGGGATATTCGTCGTATTTGTAGTCGTAACAATAACTTTTTTCCTATTAAGAATGCTTCCCGGCGGTCCATTTGACGAAGAAAAAGAACTCCCGGATCAAATCCGCAAAAACATAGAAGTAAAATACAACTTAAACGAACCTGCCTGGAAACAATACTTAATCTATTTAAAAGGCCTCTCTAAAGGAGATTTCGGGCCTTCATATAAATATGTAGACAGATCGGTTAACGACATAATAAAAGAGACGCTCCCTGTATCCATTGAGCTTGGAATTGTCGGACTTTTTGTTTCCATAGCCTTGGGCAGTCTTGTGGGAATAGTGTCTGCAATAAAACCTAGGGGATTTTTTGATTTTTTTGCGGTATCTACAGCGACAGCCCTTGTATCAGTCCCAAGTTTTGTAATCGGGGCTGTACTCATCTATTTCTTTTCCGTTAAATTAAGATGGTTCCCGGCTGCACTTTGGGGAAGTCCGAGTCATATGGTGCTGCCGGCGCTAACGCTTGCCGCCGGCCCCGCGGCCTATCTTGCCCGTCTGATACGTGCGAGTATGTTAGAAACCTCTGAAGCGCTATTTGTGAGAACAGCCCGCGCAAAGGGGCTTAGCAATTTTATAGTGGTTACAAAGCACATTCTGAGAAATGCCTTGATTCCGGTTGTCACTGTAATTGGACCAATAACGGCTTTTCTAATTACGGGCTCATTTGTTGTAGAACACATTTTTGCTATCCCCGGAATAGGAAGGTTTTTTGTGCTGGCGGTTTCAAACAGGGACTACCCGCTCGTCATGGGAATCACAATCGTATATACGGTCATACTTGTACTAGCCAACCTGACAGTAGATATATTGTACGTATACCTGGATCCCAGAATCAAATTTGACAAAGGCGGTATCCAGTAAATGAGGAATATCAAAATTATCATAGAGTATGAGGGAACAAATTACTTTGGATGGCAAAAACAACCCAAAGGACCGACAATACAAGAAACAATAGAAAATGCCCTGGAAAATATTACGGGAGAAAAGATCTTTCTTTCTGGATCGGGAAGAACCGACTCCGGCGTGCATGCCCGGGGGCAAATTGCCAGTTTTAATACTGAAAGCAAGATCAAGGCCGCCAAACTTCAAATGGGTCTTAACTCAATTCTCCCCAGGGATATAACAATAATAGATGCCCAAGACGTGGATAAAGATTTTCATGCTCAGTTTTCAGCAAAGAGCAAATTATATACTTATAATATACTTAACCGCACCCACCCCTCAGCTCTACTTAGAAAAAGATCGTGGTACGTGCCCCAACAGCTGGACATAGATCAAATGAAAAAAGCCGCTGAATTCCTCGTAGGCGAGCACGACTTTAAAGCATTTGCGCAATCCGGAGCAGAGGTAAAAACAACCATCAGGACGGTTTTAAGCGTGGGAATTGAACAAGCAGATAAAGATATCCTGGAATTCAACATAGAAGCCACAGGGTTTCTTAAGAGAATGGTTAGGCTCGCTGTGGGAACCCTAGTGCAAGTAGGCAAGGGAAGAATCACCCCTTTAGACTTCTCTGAAATTCTTGATTCCGGGGAGAAAACCAAGTTCGTATACGCTGCCCCTGCACACGGGCTTTACCTAGAAGAGGTAAGGTACTGAAATTAGGTATAATCTGAGTCTCATACAAACTGCAAATTTATCCGAGGTGAAAGAATGAAATACATAAGATACGAAGTTAAAGATAAAGTTGAAAAGTATGGCGTGCTTGAAGGAGATGTAATTAGGGAAATAGAGTGGGACCTGTTTGGAGACTACATGCCGACGGATATAACACAGAGTATTGATGAAGTTAAAATACTCCCACCCTGCACTCCAACCAAAATAGTATGCGTAGGATTAAACTACAAGGATCACGCCGAGGAAATGAACAAAGATCTACCTGAAGATCCCAGACTTTTTATTAAGCCCAACACTGCAATTATAGGACATGGAGATACGGTTGTATATCCCGATCATATGTCCTCCAGGGTTGACTATGAGGGAGAGCTGGCAGTTGTGATTGGAAAAAGAGCAAAGGGAGTCAATGTGGATCAGGCGCTTGACTATGTATTCGGATATACATGTCTAAATGACGTCACCGCCAGAGATCTTACAGCAAAGGACATACAATACACAAGGGGCAAAGGGTTTGACACATTCGCGCCTTTCGGCCCCGTTATAGAGACCGGGCTTGATCCCTCTAATTTACATATAGCTACATATTTAAACGGAGAAATAAAACAAAGCTCAAACACATCCATGCTGATCTTTAAGGTTCCTCAATTGATAAGCTTTATTTCAAACGTTATGACGCTTCTGCCGGGCGATATAATATCAACCGGGACTCCCTCCGGAATTGGTCCAATGGCAAAGGGTGATAAGGTAGAAGTTCATATAGAAGGTATCGGCATCCTAAGCAACTACATAGGATAGATTAATTAAAAAAAGATATTGGCATAGACCCTCTATTTCATTTGCAGGATCGATTTTGCTTCATTAACAACATCCGGACTATCTGCATGTCGTAGAGCGCTCTGTGCATGCACCTTAGCTTTGTGTTTATCCCCAAGCGCAAGATAGGTCTTTGCCAAGAGAACGTCTGCCCTAGAAAGACGAGGATTAATCTTTAAAGCTTCACTCAGATATTGTTCGGCCTGCTTGTAGTTGTCTAGGGATTTTTCTTTTTCACCCTTAATAAAATATATACCTCCCAAAAGATAAAATGAGTTTGGGTTGCGCTTGGTCTCAATTGACTGCAAAAGGTAAGTCTCCGCACTTTCCTCGTCATTTTTTCTAAGAGAAATAAACCCCTTCATATAATAGTATTGAGCAAGATATTTCTTATTATAATTTAGGCCCACATCAAGCCATTTCTCTGCATTTTGATAATTCCCTATATCTATAGATGAAATCACAATCCCTTGTATGGTCGTTATCTTCGCCCTTTCGGTCAGCTCTGAACTATTGCTCTGCACTTCCAGATAGAATTTAAGAGCTTCTGAGTATCTACCTGTACCTCTGAGGGCATCCGCGTAATTAATTTTGGCACCTAACGCATTGGGTGACTGCTCCACTGCATACTCCCATAGAGTAAGGTTATTTTTCCATATTTTTTGTGCGTCAACAGTAACTACAGCAAAAGAAAGCGCCAAGACAGCGGTTAAGGCAAAACTAACCCATTTTATTGTAAATCTTTTTCCTAATTCGTATAAAAGATAAGCAAATAGAATACAGATGCCCGCAGAGGGGATGTACAGAAACCTATCAGCTAATTTTGTTATGGCTAATGGCAAAATGGTAACTACCGCGGCCGGCACAAGCGTGGCTAGAATCCAGAGGATGCTAAATGCGGTAATGTTCTCTTTTTTCTTCACTGATATGATAGCTGCGGTGCACAAAACTAGTATCAAGATGATTGAAATAATTAACCGGAGTAATCCACCCTCTAAAGTCACATCAATAAAAGGATTTAGATTGTAAGGAAAAACCAGCTTTACTATATAGTAGAGATAAGCGTTTAAGGATATTTCCAATATCTGCGCGAATCCCTGAGATATTGCAGAGCCCATTTGGCCGACTAATTCCCCAATCGCAAGATAAGACTTTGATCTCACATAAAAGTAAAATAAAGCTATCAAACCCAAAATCGTATATTTAATCAGGTTGGTTCGGCTCACAAATCTCCGGCTGATAAGATCAAAACCCAGAATTAGTATTGGTAAAACAATTGCTATTTCTTTGGATAGAAAGGAGAGCAAAAAACAAATCCCGGCAGGCAATAAATAAAACAATCTTTTATAGGACAGTATATAAAAAATCAGAGACAAAAAGAAAAATATTGCAGCCAGTATATCACCCCTTGCCGAAATAAAGGACACAGACTCAACATGCAGAGGGTAGAGGGCAAATAATATGCACGACATTAAGGCGATGACCCCCCTGCCTTTGACCTTAAATTCGCTCAACAAGAGCAGAGCCAAGAAATACAGTAAAACTGTAGAAATGGAATGCAAAATAATACTGGTGAGATGAAATCCAAAAGCGGAGGTATCCCAAATTTCATTATCTAATATAAGAGAAACTTGATATATTGGCCTGAAATATTTACTGGCATCTCCTTGTTTTTTAACTTCAGACACAAATAATTCAGGGCTAATATGAGAGAAATCAAGAACTGAGGCTTTTGCTTTGATATAAGAAACATCATCCCAAACAAAATCATTGCTAAGCGAAGGAATAAAAACCAAGAATGAAATAAGAAATAAAAAAATCGCAACGATTAATTTATTGCCGATTAAGGAATTGATCCTAGCACTATTTCCACTCAGATCGGCCGCTGACTCAACAGGGGGCTGATGCTCCTGGATTTTTCGCGATTTAGCTTTTTTCTTACCCATTGTTATATTTCCAAGCTTTATTTCCAATTTGTGGTTCCAATTGTTTAGAAACCCCTTGTCGTATCCATAAGCGACAATAATATTTAGGCTTAGTATTATATGATTTTTTGAAAAAATTTAAAGCGAGAGAATATTTGTAGACAAACAACTTAGAAAGGAAAAAGTCGTTACTCTTTATTTCTTTATCCTGGATTTAAAGATAACCACTTTCCCATAAGACACACTGTGGGTAAAATACGGAACACCTAAATCAATGAAAAAGGAGATATACATTGCCTAGAGTACTGGTACTTCCCGGAGACGGAATTGGAGTAGAAGTAACAAATGTGAGTCTGGATATATTAAATATTATAGGGGAAAAACATAATATCGACTTTGAGTTTGAAACTGAGCTGTTCGGGGGATCCTCAATTGACGAACATGGTGTGCCTATTACAGACGAGGTTATAGACAAAGCAAAAGCCTCAGACGCTGTTCTTATGGGAGCAGTGGGAGGTCCTAAATGGGAAAACCTGCCTCATGAGAACAAACCTGAAAGCGGTCTTCTTGCTTTAAGAAAAGAACTTGACGCATTTGCGAATTTAAGACCTGCCGTCGTATACCCCGCTCTTGCCGATGCCTCAACGCTAAAAAGAGAAGTTGTCGAGGGTGCGGATATCATGGTAGTAAGAGAACTTACGGGAGGTATCTATTTTGGCCGTCCCCGGGGTATTGAAAAACTGGACGATGGCCAGGAAAAGGGATTTAACACATTGAGTTATACAACAAAAGAGATTGAAAGAATAGCAAGGGTCGCCTTTGATATAGCGAGAAAAAGAAAGAAGAAGTTAACCTCTATTGATAAAGCAAACGTGCTTGAGGTTATGCAGCTTTGGAGAACAACAGTTACACAAATTGGGGAAACCGAATATCCTGATGTGGAGTTAGAGCACCTTTATGTAGATAACGCAGCTATGCAGTTAATAAGAAGGCCTAAGAGCTTCGATGTGATGCTTGCGGGGAATATGTTTGGTGACATTATAAGCGATGAAGCGGCTCAGCTTACAGGATCTCTTGGAATGCTGCCCTCAGCCAGTATAGGAGAAGGCGCAATATATGAGCCTGTTCACGGAAGCGCCCCTGATATCGCCGGGCAAAACATGGCAAACCCAATTGCCATGATCCTAACATCCGCAATGATGCTAAAATATTCATTTGATCTAGATGAGCCTGCACGGGAAATAGAAGAAGCGGTGGAAAGAGTGCTTGAGAAAGGTTTTAGAACTGCCGATATATATCATGAAGGGATGACAAAATTGGGCTGCAAAGAAATGGGAGAGGAAATAGCCCGGGAAATTAAGGTCCACAAAGAAACTCCATAATATAAATCGTGAATAAACAATTTAGCATTAATTCTGAAACTATATATTTGAGCCTCTTTAGCAACCAGAATTTCAGAACCCTTTTAAGCAAAATAGACTCCGGAGAAAAAATAATACCCCTCTCCGGTCTTCACGGTTCTTCCAAATATTATCTGGTTTCAGCAATCATAAGCGCTACTAAAAAACCTGTTCTTTTCCTGTCTCCTACAAGAAAGAAGGCAGAATCAGCATCAAACAATCTATCCTTTTTTCTTCCGGACCCCCCTGCTGTTCTATTAAAAAAGGAGCCCGGGATAGGAGAGGCCCTCTTTTCATCAAAATCACAGTTTTTAAAAGAAAGGATTAACTGGCTCCATTGTGCCACGAGTGGACAGCCGGTAATCGCTGAAATAGACGCTCTCTTTGAGAAAATAATGCCCAGGAAATCCTTTGATAACCTTGTCATACAAATCAATAAAGGGGATTTACTCTTAAGAGAAGAATTATTAATCCGTCTTGAGCAGACGGGATATGTGGAAACAGACTTTGTACAGGGTCGTGGGGAAATAAGTGTAAGAGGCGCTATTATAGATATATTCTCCCCAGGACACAACAACCCGATAAGGCTTGAATTTATCGGAGATGAAGTGGGTTCAATAAGAATTTTCAATATAGAGAATCAAAAATCCACCGAGAAAATTGAAAACACTGTAATTTTACCGGCCAGCGGAATTGTACTGGATCAGAAATCTATTGAGAGGGCCGCGAAACACCTTAGATTAAAAGCAGAAGAAGATGGAATATCGGCTCGAAATAAACTTCAGGTCATCCAAGAAATTGAAAAAGGAGAGAGAATCCCCAATATGGAATGGCTTCTTCCTTCATTTTATCCAAAGTTAAGTTCAATATTTGATTACTTGCCCGCTGATACATTAATAATCGAAGATGAACCCGAAGAGATCTCAAGCTCGGGAGAGACCTTTGTAGAATCTTTGCCGGAAA
Organism: Deltaproteobacteria bacterium; assembly: GCA_029262255.1. GTDB lineage: Bacteria > Desulfobacterota_D > UBA1144 > Nemesobacterales > UBA2774 > CR02bin9. Next base: position 193 of record JAJCZT010000072.1, on the reverse strand, counting down.
CAGAGGCTATCTTAAAAAAACAGCTTAAAATTGCGCCCGGAATTGAAGAGCTTTTTTTTAAAGGAGAAGATGTTAGAAAGAGAGCTCTCACATTACAAAACATACACTTGAGGGATTTAGACGTATCTAGTAATAAAAACAAAACCATCAAGTTCAACGCAGAGCCAACATCAATCAAATCAGCCAATCAAGG
>JAJCZT010000071.1 GCA_029262255.1 Deltaproteobacteria bacterium | reverse complement strand
CTGGGCCTGATTAGCCGCTTTTTCGGCCTCCAACTGTTCTATCTTCTGACTCAACAATTCATTCTGCCTGCGGTTCTGCTCATTCTCCCTCTGGTTCTGCTCAATCATCTGTTTGAGCTCCTGTATTTGCTGATCGCTTGCGGCATGAGCATCATAAGACTTGAAGCCCAGCGGCACAGCTAACAACAATAACAACGCATACGCAAACATGTTTTTTCTTAACATCTGCACGTCCTCCTTCTATAATGTTTAATACCATTAAATGCAAGGAGGATGCCAAAACAATTAAGTCAATGTTTGCAGGCAATTACAAAATGGAGGTCAAAATTCAACTGTACAAAAATATTACATAAGACACAATACGCAAAAAAACTCGGCGCCGATAGAGTTGTGCCGTAAGATTAACAAACACAGCTTAAATTTCAGAGGGTTTTAATAACTGGAAATTAATATTAAACAAACCGGAGCTTACGGTCTTCTGAGTGCTGGAGGCTACCATACAGCCTTATAAGACGGTTATTGAATATTAAACAGCTTAAGTTTTCTATAAAGCGTATCCCTTGAAATACCAAGAAGATTAGCCGCTTTTGATTTATTGCCCCCGGATTCACGAAGAGCCTGCTCGAGCGCAAACTTTTCAAGCTTGTCCAAGGCGAGTATCTGATGCTCAGAAGTTTTGGGCTGTTGCCATACAAGGTGCGATTTCAAATCCCTATCGGTAATCAGATCCTTATCAGACGGAGCTACCGCTAATATACCTTCGATTAAATTCTCTAACTCCCTGATATTTCCCGGGAAATTGTAACTGTATAAAGAATTAAAGGCCTCTTCAGAAAGACCTTTTATGTTCTTGGAATATTTCTGGTTAAAAGTATTAATAAAATTTTCGATTAGTAGAGGAATGTCCGATCTGCGGTCTCTAAGAGGAGGCAGTTCAATCACTATTACGGCAAGTCTGAAAAATAGATCTTCTCTTAAATACTTATTCTTTAAGTCGTCAATGGAATGATTGCTTGCCGCTATCACCCTAACGTCAAGAGATACCTCATCTGTATGCCCCAAGGGTCTTACCTTGTAATCCTCCAGAACTCTTAGGAGCCTGACTTGCAGCTCCTTGGGCATCTCCCCTATCTCATCGAGAAGAATCGTCCCGCCGTTGGCCGCAATAAAAAGACCCTCGTGGTCTTTTACCGCCCCCGTAAATGCTCCCTTCTTGTAACCGAAGAGCTCAGACTCAAGAAGCTCCTTGGGAATGGCCCCACAGTTAACAGCGATAAAAGGCTTATTTGACCTGTCTCCGTTGAGATGTATCGCTTTTGATAGAAGCTCTTTTCCCGTCCCGGTCTCACCGACTATAAAGACCGGCGCGTTGCTTCTCCCCGCAGCTGCCGCTCTTTCAAAAACAGCTTTCATGGTTTTAGAGCCGCTGATGATGCTCTCAAAACCGTATTTTTGGGAAATTAACTGTTGTAGCTCACCCAGTCGGCTTTCAAGCTGATGTGATTTCCTAATCACTTCAAGCTTGCTTAGAAGTATGTCTTTATCAAAAGGTTTTATTATAAAATCAGAAGCGCCGTACTTTATTGCATCCACCGCAGTTTGCACGGTACCCTGCCCCGTTACGATCATTATAGGCAGCTCGGGCACTATACCCTTTAGCTTCTCAAGTAAAGTGAAACCATCCATCATGGGCATAACAAGATCAAGCAGCGCAAGATTGATATCCTGTGACTCTGAGATTTTTTGAAGAGCTTCATGCCCTGAGAAAGCTGTAATCACATCATAGTTATCTCTTTCAAGAAGCTCCTTTACAGCTTCGACAAACTCTTCGTCATCATCTACAACTAATATTTTGAACTCGTTCTTTTTCAATTTATGTTCTCCTCTCTAAATATCGGAAGCCTAATCGACACGGTTGTCCCGCTTCCCTGTTTACTTTTTATTCTTATATCACCTCCGTGGTCATGAACAATACGCTTGGCCACGGAAAGCCCTAAACCGGTTCCCTTTCCGGCAGGCTTGGTTGTAAAAAAAGGTTCAAAAACAAAGGGAATCGTCTCTTCCGATATACCAATTCCGGTATCCGTAATTTTCATGTCGGCGAATTGACCGGCCTCATCTTCTAATACGCTTATTGTTATCACACCGCCTTCGGGCATAGCATCAAGCGCATTCATCATCGTGTCAGAAAAGACAAGATGAATAAGATTGTTGTCAGCAAATATTTTAAGCGCGTGGTCTATATCGGTTTCGAGAACTATCCCCTTTTTCTTAACCAAAGGTCTTATCATCTCTATAGATTCCTCAAGCAGACTTGAAACTCTCTCCGGGCTCTTTTCGTTCCCCGGACGGCCTACAAACTTAAGGAGTCTCTGAATTACCCGCTGTCCATATAAAATCTGCCTCTCGATAGAATTGAGTTTTTCTTTAATACCACCGTCCTCAATGCCACCGTCCTCCTCTAGATCAGATACGTCATCTTTTAACATTTGGACCCTAAGCAGCATAGACGCAAGCGGCGTGCTCATGTGATGAGCAAAACCCTCTGCCATTTTCCCTATTATCTGAGCTTTCTCAATCTCGATAATCTTATTTCTCATTGCAAGTCTTTCGCTTATATCCCTTATAGTCTCCATAAACCTGCCCTGCCCTTCGCTCATATAAACAAGACTGATACTGACCGAGATCCTTTCACCGTCTTTCCCTATCTTCTCAGTTTCAAAATCCGTTATTCTTACCCCTTGCCTTGCTTTATTAAGCTTTTCTAAAAAGTTGTCCTTATTTTCAGGCGTAATAATTTCCCAAATCTGATTAATGTCCGCTTTTTTATTTCCACAGAATAATTGGCGCGCTTCCATGTTTAGGGTCTCCACAACACCATCTTCGTCAAAAACAATGATTGCATCGGTTGTGTTATCCATAATCTCCCGGAGCCTTTCCTCTCTTTCATGAAGAAGCTTCTCGGTTCTCATGCGCTCTGTAATATCTATAATAGTACTTATAACCACTAGAGCGGAATCCGATTTTACAAAATTCAACCCTATTTCAACCGGAAATTGACTGCCGTCCGAGCGTAAGGCAAAGAGGTCTCTACCTCTTCCCATAGGTTTCGTACCAGGATCTTTCACATAGCTAGACCTATGTTTAATGTGACCCTGCCTAAACCCCTCTGGAATTAATTCTTCAACAGATTTGCCAAGCAAAGCGCGTTGTTCATAACCAAACATCCTTTCAGCCTGCGAATTTAAAAAAATGATTTGTCCTATATTGTTCGTAATTACTATCCCATTAGGCACAGATTCTACAATCAATCGAAAGGCCTCATCCGGTATATCGACTCCGTGCTCACTTGACCGCTCAAAATGTTTGAGTTGTAACCGAAGCTCCGCCAATTCACTCATAAGCTCTTTTTTCGTTTTATTTGTATCTGCCATTTTGGATGGTGCCCTAGTCTCGCGCTTTAACTACCTATGAGACTAGCACTTTGTGAAAGAGCTTACAATATTTGCAATAAATTCTATCATCTATAAATAGAGCTATAAAATTCGAATCTCCTTTCCCAGTTTTCAAGGTCAAAGGATGCGATTACCAAATCCTTTGTCATACTGGACGATTCATCCTTCACATAACAACTAAGCACCGTTTCCGGCTTAAAACCATAATGGTTCAGTATTTTCATAAAACTAATATTGTCGGATATGTATCTGACTATTATCTTCTCGAAATGTTGTTTTAATCCCTCGTATAATAAGATATTAAATAATTGAGAACCCAGCCCCTTTCCCCTATAATCAGGATCAACAATCAAATTTAGCTCTGCTGCATGTGACCAAAAAAGCCCCTCCGAGTGAAGTGACCCCTTTGCCACAACCCTATCTTTTGCCAAAGCGACTAATTGAAATATTTTTCTATTGTTAGAGGCGGCAAACCAGTGCTCCATATTTTCCAATTTTGTTACATCATCTTTATAAACAAGAAGATCTGATCTGGGTATTCGCGAAAAAAAATTATATAAAGCCTCTATATCCATAGGTTCAATTGGTCTTGTAATTACCTTGGTTTTATCGATAAGGCTTAACTCTGTTGGATACTCCTTCATTTTTTATATAACCTTAGCTTGTGAACTTGCAATCTTTGTACCAACTGGGACTTTCTTCCCCATTTGTGATCAAATTACCCATATTTGCTTTTCAATAGATTAAAAAAGTTGGGAATTCCGACCTCCACAATCAAATATAAGACTGAATTACCTGTCATATTTTAAAATACACATGTCGTAATATCTGACACCTGACAAAGAATTCTCATTCAAGAGGCAAGGCAAAGCCCGGTGGAATTAACTTGAATCGGCAAGAATAGCCTGAGGGTCTTAGTGATGAAAGGAGATGAATAATACGAGAGCTGTGGGGGGGGATATGCAAAAGCAGATTTCCTTCTTCTGAGAACTCCCGCGGTCTTAATGCTCCTGCGGCTGTAAACAAATCCTAACTTCCCCACCTGCTATATTAGAAGCAAGCCTATCAAAGAACAGTCAAAGAACCAACCGGAATATTTCCTTTTGCATGTAATCAATCGGCATTTCAGATTTATCCCCTCATATGCCGTTATTTGACCAAATTCAATCTTACAAGCAGCTATTCGCAGATGCGTAGGTAATTTTAGTGTGGCACTAAGATTAACCCTAGAGTTAATGCACTCATATGTTAGACCTATATAGTGTCTTCAGTTTGTAGTAAATAAACTTTTAAAGGAGGATCAACATGCTTAGAAAGTATTCATATTTACCAATAGTACTGATGTTCTCGATTTATGTTGTCCTAGGAAGCATAGGCGGGTGCAGCAATAACGGCGGTGGGGAGCCAACTCCAACCCCGACTCCTAGCCCTCCTCCTGTTAGTGATGTACTGGGTGCCGTTTTTATAGACATGGGGGATGAACCTGTAAGTTGTGACGACCCCATTTGGGATGTAGCGGAAGAAATTTCCGTTACAACTACAACAGTCGATGCCGGCATGCTTTATGGTGACGGTCAGCTAAACATGTCAGGCACACTGGGTGGTACGAATGATTTTAACAGCGGAAACCCAGCTAACCTAAAACTAACAGCGCTTTACACACTCGGATCCGGTGAAATTTTCATAAAGGCAAGCTGGGACGACGGGATATTCAATTTGGATCGAAGAAGAGCCCTTTATAACGGTCCTGCAGACCCTGACAAAATGGATGATCCGGAAGGCTGGACTTCGCAACTAAACGACGACAAGATAGGACTGGCATTTGAAATAGATCCCGGAACATCAAGCGAGTTCGGGACATTCGACGACGTTGGTTGCGCCGCAGTTTGCCACAACGTGGGAGGGGAAGGTCTCGATATGCGTCCTGAAACCGGAAAAGCGGATATTTGGCATTGGAAAACTTCACGGAGTGAACCAGTGGCGTACGTTAACGACCAGTTTGCTGATCCAGTTGGCGGCCGTCAAACCGATGCGGGCGTTTCAATTGAGTCCAGAAATAGGGCTGGTGGCAGCAATCGCGGCGGCCCCATGCTTATCTGGGATGGAACAGAGCAAATTATTTCGTTCGGACCCAGGATTGGCGAAATGCTCGACCCCGCTTTTATCCTGCTTGATGGACACCTTCTCGACGTAGAGGCTGAAGGACGAGACGCCGATATTGGAGAAGTTATATACCAGGCAAGTTGTGCTGCGTGTCATGGCGTAGACGGCGAGGGTGGAATAGGACCTGCTCTCGATACCATAAAGTACGGACGCACATCTGATGCGGAACTTGACGCGCTTATAGCGGCAGGTACTCACCCGGGAGCTGGAGCTTATGATGCCCTTGGCGATGAAGACAAAGCTGATTTAAGACTAAGAATAGATGGTTTTTGGGGCGTTCCCGGCTATTACTTAAAGATGCCATCAGGAAGCGCAGCAGATGTCACAACGATAAGCGCCCTCAATTATTCTGAAGACGGCATCAATAGTCTCACACCGATTACCGTTGCTCAGGCTCCGGACTTTAACGAGTACTTAAACAGATATAAATTCCAACAGTCTGGACACTGCGTAGTAATGATCAGAGACCTTGAGACTGGTTTCGACGATGATACCCAGTTCGATACATCTCAAACCTATCCTTTCGGAGTCGCTCTTATGGACAACGACGGGAAGAATCACATAGGGAAAACCAAGTTAACGCTTGAGTTCTTACTTCCCTAGTTTTTTAATACTTTGTTTTTGCTAAATTATTAAAAGAAAAGGAGCCCTATTTTTAATAGTGGCTCCTTTTCTCATTTCTTGTAGAGAATTATCTCATTCTTCTTGGTCCTAAGTAGAAGCGCGCTCCCTGCGAGGAAGAAAATTGATCCGAAAATTACAACTTGGTTACTCTTAATACATTTAGTAATTAGATAGGAGCAAATTTATTTTTAAGCTTTGGAGTTTCTTATAATTATTATTTAGGATATGCGTTTTTGGGTTGCGGAAAATCTTGAAATTATATCCGGGCAGCGGTTTTACATCCGGGGGTATCTATCTGTATTAAATCCCCAGGCTCAGGCACTACCCCTTTTTCATTCTGTCTCACATACGTCTGAGCTTTTACTGATTCTTAAGGAATCTATACTTTGGTGTGAATTTCTATCATTTAAGTAATCACATCCGCTAACCTCAACCGCTCTCCGCCA
>JAJCZT010000070.1 GCA_029262255.1 Deltaproteobacteria bacterium | reverse complement strand
CCGATTACATGGATAAATACGGCTACGCTCACGAGTGGGAAATAAACGACCCGCAAATAATCAGCCCAGAACACTGTAGCGAGTATGTTAAGAAGACTGTCCTACACAAAAAGAAATGGGATATAGAGAAAGCGAAGAGGTTGGGTTATGTTTATAGGACTAAAAAGCTGATCAGAAGAATTCTCCAAATGGAATAATTAAGATGTCTATGCTCTGAGGTTGTCTCAAGGACGGGAATAATCTAAGTTGGGATTACCGAATGTATTTATATCTAAAAGGAGCAAGGGATTTAAGAAGGCTTGTCCAAGGACGTAGAAATTAGAGAATTTGATGAACTCGAATAAGGTTTGAGAGAGTTATTTCCCATTGAACTATACTCATAATATCACAATGAAAATTGCAATCATACTCGTACATTATCACACACCTGATCTCCTGCTAACTGCTGTAGAAGCTGTAAAGTCCGATCTTGAGTCAAGCGGTCTGAAAGGGGAAATCATTGTAATTGATAACGGTAGCCGTCCGGAAGATAAAGAGCTCTTGAACTCACTCAATGTGAAGCTGATTGATCCGGGAGAAAACCTGGGATACGCAAGGGGCGTAAACCTGGGTGTTCAAAATACAGATGCCGATTACTTTATCTTTATGAATCCCGATGTGGAAGTTCTACCTGGATGCATTGAAGCATTGGTTAAGTCCCTAGATAATGGAGCTTCTGTTGCAGGACCCAGATTTTACATGAACAGAAGCAAAGAAATACTTCTTCCCCCTTTAATGGAGCTCTCCCGTACAAATGAAATTAAGTGGCGATTATCAGTATTGGGTCCCAGCTGGGGTAATTGGGTGCGCACTAGTTGGAGAGAAAGCGCCAAAATTCAATGGTTAGCCGAGTCTCCAGTTGTAAACTATAACCTCACTGGCGCGCTTTTGGCCATTAGAAGAGACGCATGGATTAAAGTCGGTCCATTTGATGAAAAATATCAGCTTTATTTTGAAGAAGCTGATTGGCTTTTGAGATTAAAAAACAAGAAACTCAAATCATATTATGTTCCTCAAGCTGAAGCAGTCCACCTCTATAACCAGAGCGCTATTACCGAGCCAAAAGCAAAGAAATGGTTTGAGGAATCGTCAATACGTTTTAGAAAACGTCATTACGGTTATTTATTCACGTCTTTTTTAAACCATGCTGTACCGATGCTGGCAAGGCTTCCAATATTTGGAGGGGGAAATCAGAGCAATAATAATAATTCGCTGTCATTAACCGGACTGCCGGTTATAGATTTAAGCGCATGTACAGATGTCCGCAATACCCCAATTTGGATAGAAGTTTCCGAAAGTCCTCTGGGTATACCGGCAGTAGCGATACCAATTCATGATCCCAACTTAACACTCTGGCGATTTCCAAGGGAAATATGGGACAAGCTTGAATCAAAGACATATCACTTTAGAACTGTAGATAATGAGGGAAACGAAATATCTCATTTTACTTGTGCCCATTCTCAAACTATCTAATTTATTCTGACTTTTTATCTAGGTATATTATTAAAAATAAGCTTGACTTTTCATTGAGAGATGTATTATTATCTTAACTAAGCGGTAAAGTGTAAAGTTGGTCTAAATGTCTGCAATCAAAGCAAAAAAGAGTCAAATGAACACTGATTTAACTAATCTCCTTACAGATATTGCGAGAAAGGCTAGGGGTGCATCCCTAGAGCTTTCGAAAGCATTATCCAGCTCAAAAGATCAAGCCCTTTATAATATGGCGGAAGGTCTTATAAAAAGGGCTGATTTCATAATAAACGAAAACCAAAAAGATGTAGAAGAAGCGTCCTCAAAAGGCTTGTCAGATGCCATGCTAGACCGCCTCATCCTTACACATGCCCGTCTGGAAAAAGTAGCGAATGGACTAAGAGAGGTTGCGGCTTTGACAGATCCCGTGGGTGAAATTCTCCACATGCGTTCGCGTCCTAACGGCCTTAAAGTGGGCAGGATGAGAATTCCCCTTGGCGTAATTGGAATTATATATGAGTCAAGACCCAATGTTACTGCTGATGCTGCCGGGCTGTGTCTCAAATCAGGCAATGCCGTGGTCTTAAGGGGTGGGTCTGAAACTATTAGATCTAATATTGCAATCGGAGAAATTCTAAGAGACGCCCTTGCTCAAAGCGGGCTTCCTCGGGACGCTGTGCAGATAATTCCGGTTACAGACAGAAATGCGGTACTCGAGATGCTCAAACTGGATGAGCTTATAGATCTTATAATACCAAGGGGTGGGGAAGGACTCATACGCTTTGTCTCTGAGAATTCAAGGATTCCTGTTCTTAAACACTACAAAGGAGTTTGTCATATCTTTGTAGATGAGAGCGCTGATCAGGACATGGCGGAAAGCATTTGTATAAACGCAAAAGTTCAGCGCCCCGGCGTCTGCAACTCTATGGAAACCATGCTGGTTCACAAGAATATTGCAGAGTCTTTTTTACCTCGAGTAAGTAAGGCGTTTTTTGATAGTGGTGTTGAGTTAAGAGGCTGTGAGCAAACAAGAGAGATCGTTCCAGAAGTTATAGAAGCTACTGAAAATGACTGGTTTGAGGAGTATTTAGAACTCATTTTGAGCGTAAAAGTGGTGGAAGATATGCAGGATGCGATAAAGCATATTGAGAAATACGGATCCATGCATACCGAGTCCATTATTACTCAAGACTATTCTAATTCACAAGCCTTTATTAATGGTGTTAATTCTTCCACGGTTATGGTCAATGCTTCGACCAGATTCAGCGATGGTTACGAGCTGGGCCTTGGAGCGGAGATTGGGATAAGCACATCCAAGCTCCATGCTTTCGGACCTATGGGACTTGAAGAATTAACAACAACTAAGTTCATTGTTCTAGGAGAGGGCCAGATAAGAGAGTAAATCCATCTATAAAGGAGGATGGTATTGAGACATGCAAGATTAAAGTCAAAGAAACACGCTCAGTCGTCACCCGTTTCACAGAGAGTTGAACAGCGATCAAAGAAGGCCGATGATTCCGCAAAGAGCCTAAAGAATTCCTTTGAGGATTATTCTAAAGAAGCTCAAACCTTAGATCAGAACGTTATTTTCCAAGATGAAATAGATGAGAAAGTAATAACTGAGCTTTCAGAGAAGGAACTTGATCTAAAAGAAAACATTTCGAAAGAAGCTACCTCTGATAAAGATAAACAAAAGTTTACACCCGATGAAGAGTTCAGACTGCTTCAAGTTTATTTTAAAGAGATGGGCACCGAACCCCTTCTTACTCCCAAGGAAGAAATAGAAGTATCCGCCAAAATAAAAAGGTGTGAGATTAAAGCCGCACAGGCTAAAATATTTATTGAATCTATTTTTGAAAAGAGCTTAAGCAAGTCCCTTCAAAATACTGTTTCAAACGTAGAAAAAAATACAAACGGTGGCAGAGCCCAGAATTTTTCTAGAAAGAAAAAGGCAATCTCCGCCAATTTAAAACTTGATAAAGAAATTGCCAGAAAGAGTATAAGACGCTCTAGTCTCTTATCGAAGGTCTATCTTCTAAGGGCCAGGCGTTTTAAAGAGAGGTTTATAAAAGCCAATTTGAGACTGGTAGTAAGTATAGCCAAAAGGTATATGACCCGCGGGCTCCCGCTTCCGGATCTCATTCAGGAAGGTAACGTAGGACTTATGAGGGCAGTTGAGAGGTTTGATCATACCAAAGGGTACAAATTTTCAACCTACGCGTCGTGGTGGATTCATCAGGCAATCTCAAGATCCCTGTTGGATCAGACAAGAACTATACGTGTTCCTGTTTATGTCTTAGAGCAGGCCTCTAAAGTTCATAGAATCAGCTCAATCATGAATAAAGAAATAGGGAGAAAACCACTTCCTGAGGAAATCTCCAAAGCGACAGGCATCTCCGTGGATGGCGTGAAAAGGGTTCTTGAGGCCACAAAAGAAGTCGTTCAGCTGGACTCTCCGGTATTGGATGGAGAAAAAACTACCCTTCTGGATTTTATACCCGACGATATTTCAACAATACCCGACTATGCTGTAGCAAAAGCAACTTTGGCATTAAAAATAAAAGACGCTCTCTCCACACTGACCCCAAGAGAGGAGCAGATTCTAAAGATGAGATTCGGAATAGACTATGAAACCACTTTTACGTTAGACGAAATAGGCAAATACTTTGAGCTTACAAGAGAGCGTATTCGACAAATTGAAAAGAGATCACTTGAAAAACTAGAAGATTCCGAAGTAGGTGTAATATTAAAAAGTTTTCTTGAGTAGAGTCTATGCTTCTAGGACTCACACTTAAAAATTTCACCATAATTGAAGACCTTTCCGTAGGCCTTAGCCCCGGGTTAAACATCATAACCGGGGAGACGGGCGCCGGTAAGTCTGTAATTGTAGATGCTGTCAACATCATACTTGGCGACAAGACTTCCCCGGACAATATCAAATCAGGCGCGCAAGAAGCTCATATAGAAGCCCTCTTTGATATCTCAGAAGACGACGGGATCAAAGAAAGGCTGGAATCCTCAGGCTTTGATACCTCCACTGGAGAGCTTTTGGTAAAACGCGTGATATACCGCGGCGCAAGAAGCCGTGTCTTTATTAATGGCAGCCTCTCAACCTTAACCCTCTTATCAAAAATCACCAGCGGTCTGGTGGATATATTCAGCCAGCATGAACACCAAAGTCTTTTAAGGGAAGAAAATCATATAAAGATATTAGATAATTTTGCCGAGACGAGCGGTGAGGTTTCCAGGTTGAGGGAACTGCATCAAAGCTACCTCGGAGTTAAAAAAGAGCTTGACGATCTTGTGCAATCGCAGAAAGACAAATTCGAGAAAGAGGATTATCTTAAATATCAGCTAAACGAGATTGATGGAGCGGAGCTGCAAGTAGGGGAAGATGAGAGCCTTGAAGAAGAAAAGTTAAGATTAAATAACGCTGAAAAGCTTAAATCTACGGCTGAGGGCGCCTATGGGACCCTTTATGAAAATGAACGCTCTGTTTTGGGTTCACTACAAAATCTAATAGACGATCTTTTAAACTCAGGGAAGGTGGACGCCTCACTTGCGGACATAGCAAAGTCAATCGAAAAGAGCATGCTTCAAATACAGGACGCCGCTTTCTCTTTAAGGGATTATAATTCTGAACTTATTTATGATTCCGGCAGACTTGAGATTGTTGAAGATAGAATTCATCTCATTGGAGACCTAAAAAGAAAGTATGGAGAGAGTGTATCTGAGATAATCCTAAAACGTGATGAAATACAAAAAGAGCTAAAAAATATAGAGCACTTCGACGAACGTGTTAATTCACTCACAAATGAATCTCAAAAAATAATGGGTGAGTTGTTGGTCTTGGCAGAGAAAATATCCAAGATAAGAAAGCAAGCATCAAAAAAATTAACAGCTACTCTAGAGAAAGAATTAAAAGAGGTAGGGATTAAAGGCGGAAAGTTTCACATTGAGTTTGCCGACAAAGAAATATCATCAAACGGCATTGACGATATATCCTTTCTATTCTCAGCTAACCCGGGTGAGGAGCCGAAACCCCTTACAAGAGTAGCCTCGGGCGGTGAGTTGTCCCGTATCATGCTGGTGCTTAAGGAAGTAATAGCCAGGGTAGAGGGGGGCTCTGTCATAATATTTGATGAAGCGGATTCAGGCATAGGGGGGGCGGTTGCGGAAGCGGTGGGACAAAAAATCAGAAAACTCTCCGAGTCATATCAAGTAATATGCATCACTCACCTTCCACAGGTAGCCAAATTCGCCGACTCGCACCTTAGCGTATCAAAAACTCACGATGACAACAAAACACAGGTTACGATAAAAAGCCTGGAAGGTGATGAAAGGGTTATAGAGATTGCGAGAATGATAGGCGGCTTTAATATTACTCAAAAGACCATAGACGCCGCGCACGAAATGCTAAAACATTAATGACCATTTAACTTATATTTAATAACCCGTTAAACTTGTCCAAACAAACTCGATAGGATTAACCAATGAAAGGAATTATATTAGCAGGCGGCGAAGGGACCAGGCTTTACCCCATTACCCGCGCCGTAAGCAAACAGCTTCTTCCCATCTACGATAAGCCGATGATTTACTTTCCCCTGTCAACATTGATGTACGCGGGCATAAGGGAAATACTCGTCATCTCCACACCTGCGGACTTGCCGAGGTTCCGTGATCTTCTGGGGGACGGCTCTCAATTGGGACTGTCTTTCTCCTATGCGGAGCAGCCAAGCCCGGATGGGTTGGCGCAGTCGTTTATCATTGGAAGAGAATTTATCGGAGCCGACAATGTTTGTCTTATACTGGGAGACAACCTGTTTTATGGCCATGGGCTTTTAGAAATACTAGAGCGTGCCGCTTCACTCAAAGAAGGCGGTATTATCTTTGGCTATTCCGTGAAAGACCCTGAGCGCTACGGCGTAGTTGAGTTTGACTCAAACGCAAAAGTAATAGGGATTGAAGAAAAGCCACAACAGCCTAAGTCGCGATACGCTGTGACGGGGCTATATTTCTATGATAATAAAGTAGTGGATATTGCGTCTAACTTGTCCCCTTCAGACCGTGGGGAGCTTGAGATTACGGATGTGAATCTGCAATATTTAAGAGAAGGGAATTTGTCCGTAGAGATACTGGGAAGGGGGTTCTCGTGGCTGGATACCGGAACATACGATTCTCTGCAGCAAGCGGCAAGCTATGTGCAAGCCGTACAGGAGCGCCAGGGCATTAAAGTTGCCTGCGTTGAAGAGATCGCTTTCAGACAAGGATTTATCGACAGATCACAACTTGAAAAACTCGCAAATAGAATGTCCGGAAATGAATACGGACAATATTTAATGGACATATTAGAAGAAGGGAGCAAATAAAAACAATGCCTCTTACTTTTAAAGAAACAGAACTCAAAGGTGTTATCGTTATTGAGTCTGATATATTTGAGGATGAAAGAGGGGTTTTTAGAGAAGTTTTTCGCTCGGACAAATATCAGCAGCTAGAGGAAGCATTTGTCCAGGACAACCATTCACATTCAAAAAAAGGAGTGTTGAGAGGTCTTCATTATCAGCTCAACAAACAGCAGGGTAAATTGATAACAGCGATCACAGGGGAGATTTTTGATGTAGCGGTGGACATAAGAAAAGGCTCTCCCACTTTTGGAAAATGGACGGGGACTCATTTATCCCCATCAAATAAACGCCAAATTTATATCCCCGGGGGATTTGCGCATGGCTTTTGTGTATTGAGCGGGCGTGCGGATGTGTTTTACAAATGCACGAACCTCTATGCCCCCGAAGATGAATACGGGCTCTTGTGGTCAGATCCTATGCTCCAGATAGACTGGCCTGTTTCAAGCCCTATAGTGTCGGAGAAAGACTCTAAGTCTCCCACGCTTGATCAAATACCAGAGGAGTTATTACCGGTTTATAAAATATGAAGAATCTACTAGTTACAGGCGGGGCAGGTTTTATAGGCGCAAATTTTATCCACTACCTACTTGAGGAAACGGATTTTGAAGGACGCGTTATTAATGTAGATAAACTCACCTATGCCGGAGTACCCGAGAGCCTAGCTGATATAGAAAAGGCGTTTCCCGAACGATATGTATTTATTAAAGCTGATATTGGAGATAAAGACACGCTAGCACATGCGTTCGATAAATACGAGATTGATTCGATCTGCCATTTTGCGGCTGAATCCCATGTTGACCGCTCCATAGTAAGCCCCGATGAGTTCATCAAAACTAATATTATCGGAACCTATAACCTTCTGGAGCTATCAAGACAGATAGGAGGGCGTATGCGCCTTTTCCATCATGTAAGCACAGATGAAGTTTTTGGCAGCTTAGGTGATGACGGATATTTTACAGAAGAGACTCCTTATAAACCCAACAGTCCTTATTCCGCGTCAAAAGCCTCATCTGATCACCTGGTAAGGGCATATCATAAAACCTACGATCTTCCCGTTACCGTATCAAACTGCTCGAACAACTACGGTCCGTTTCAGTTCCCGGAAAAGCTCATTCCTCTAATGGTTTTAAACGCGATAGAAGATAAAACGCTCCCTGTTTATGGAGACGGTCTTAACGTAAGGGACTGGCTTTACGTTGGTGACCACTGCTCAGCTATCTGGACTATTATGAAAAAAGGCCGCATTGGGGAGACGTATAATATTGGCGGGCGCAATGAGATGGAAAATATTAAAGTTGTCGAGATGATCTGTGATTACCTGGACGTGATAGTAGGAAAGAGATCCAACAGAGAGCCCAGAAGGAGTCTTATGACTTTTGTGACGGACCGTCCCGGTCATGATAGGCGCTACGCGATTGATTCAAAGAAAATAACCGACCAGCTCGGATGGATGCCCGCCGAGTCGTTTGAAACCGGACTCCTAAAAACTATAAAATGGTATCTATCCAATGAGAGCTGGGTCAATAACGTAAGAAGCGGGGAGTACCTTAACTGGATCAAAGAGCATTACGGCTAGCACTCTGCAATACCTTATCTTTAAAACCGCCTTTTTAGTATACTCCTCCCCATTTAGAAGCTTGTAGAATTAAGCTAGCAAAAATTCTATGCAGCTTCCGTCATTCAGCACATGACTGCCGCACACCTGCTCAGGCTGAAGAAGAATATTACAAAAGTCATGCTTCACATAAAAATACCGCGTGATACTTTGGGTAAAGCATTACTCCAAATTTGTCTAAGGGGGAAATAAATAAAACATAAGATAAGATGCTGAAATAAATTCAGCATGACGGAGAAATGGCAAGGGAGCTTCGGCTCCCTTTTTAATTTTCCTAGTCTAATTATGTTTCGATATAATAAAACCTTAAAATCAATGCTATATTATTATAAACATCCATTTTAATGCGGTATTACGTATGCTGTATATATGGATGTATGTAAAATCTAATTTATAGAGAAGGGGACTCTCTTGATTAACACAAACTACAGAGTATTTATATCTAAAATCAGTTCTTCAGAGCATAGATTTGCCCGAAAGATAAGAACCGTTGTTACGTTATCGCTATTTATAGCGCTTTTCTCCTTAATGGCAGCTTGCCATGATAACAACAATTCCTCTTCAGGAAGAACCGGTGGGTTATCAGAGCAGGATTTTGCAAATAATCCCATTCTAACAGCGCAGCCGGGCGACGGCGTGATTTTGTATTTACTTGAATCTGCCAATGCTCTAGAATCAGCCAACAAGACCGGTGAGGTCGGGTTTGATATACTACCAATAAAGACCGAATTTGGGACGAATCATACATTTTGCTGGGACGATATAGCTGAAGACTCCGAGCATTTTATGGCCCTTCTTGATATAGAAGGTGTTGAGTTGTTGAAAGAGAATGTTAACGGCGGCTGTCAGACTATTTTTCTTGAGCCCGGCGAATATGAAATACGAATGTTTAACGATGATAACACAGATCATATTATCCCCATATTCATACAGTATGATCGAGATGAAGAACTATTCTCACAGAACATTTCTGAATCAGGCTTACTAGACAAGCTCCTTAGAGCACTTAGTTTCCTCGATGGCTCCATAGATTCCCATGCTCAAACAGAACAAGAGGACAACTTTACTATCTTTATAGACACCTGGGAATGTCCGGGTTGCGACTTAAGCGGTGTAGACTTTAGTAGTGTTAATTATACCGGTGATCCGTTTTTGATAAACTTGGTTGGTGCAGACCTGACTGACGCCACTATGATAGGGACCGTCATGTGGAATGCGACTATAACTGATGTGAGTGCAGAAGGGGCTGTTCTTTCTTACTGCAATTTTGCTGAAAGCTTCTTCTCAAGCTCGGACTTTTCAAACGCGACTATATCAAATGTGACCTTTTTCGGAGTTGCACTAAGGGGGGTGAAGTTCACCAATTCCGCTATGCAGTCTAACGACTTTGGTTTTGCCGACCTGGGCCCGGAAGACGATAGTCAAATAACGGATTTTGATAACGCTATACTGGACGGTTCGTCATTTGTCGATGCTTTCAATGTTAAAGATGCCTCATTCACCGGCGCATCGATGATTAGTGTGGATCTATCCAATCAGGATCTGACAACTCCAGGGCTGTTTACAGGAGCTACCTTAGACTCGGCCAACTTGAGCGGGGTTAATCTATCAGACGTGGCAATGCTTGAGGTTTCGTTTCAAAATACGAACTTCACCAATGCCGATCTTTCAAACTTCATCTGTATAGACTGTGATTTTACGGGAGCAGATTTCACAGGGGCCAATACTGATGGGGCGTCACTGGGATCAACTGAATGATCTTCCGACATACCACCCCTAGTGCCTTTATAGTATCTAACCTCACAACTTAGAGCCAGTGCATTAGATCGGTATGGTAGCTGATTACTTTCCATGCGCCGTGACCTTCTCCAAGAGAACCGGACCAGTCAAAACTCATTAGTACCACCTTAGCGGTATGTAGCAAAGACCACAGCCGCAACTACTGTAGTCCAGAGACCTTTCTTGTCTCCCACGGCCGTTTGAGTGACGTTTATCGTTTTTACAATATGGTCACTAATCTTCCAGATGTCTTTTTGCTCATCGTAGCTCTTATCGGGATCAAAAGCAACTCCAAGAGTCGTAGCTAACATGTAGGCGGCTAAGTCCTCAGCGTATTCACCCGCCATCTTATCATTCTGGCCGAAGCTGTGATGCTCGGATATGTATCCGTGGCGGCTTGGATTTCTTGGAATCGCAACCCCTGCGGAGGCCGCTACCAGACGGTTAGGTTCATTGGTTGCGTTTTCACTCATAACAACATGTAGTATTTGACCTGGAAACAAATTCTTAAGACCCGCTGCGCGTTGTACAAGCTTGCAGTCAGGCGGGAAGATGCTTGATACTTTTACTAAGTTGAACTCAGCGATCTTGGCGTTTCTAAGGGCCATCTCAAAGCTGGTTAGCTTTTCTTTGTGCCTTCCAACACCCTTTGTTACGAAAGCGGTTTTAGGTATTAACAAATGCGTTCCTCCGTTGATAAGGTGAAAGATTTTCTACTATATAACACTTCTTGTCAATGATGTTTCAATTCTTTTGTTTTCAACATTTATCAAAATAGAAATCCGCTCAATAACCTAATATATAGAAACAGATATATTTGGGTTTTTCATACCCTTGAAAAAACACTTTTCGTGCATATTTTTAATTTATGAAGATAGAACAAGAAATACGGGAGGCAGCTAAATATGACAATTACAATTGAGCCTTATACGATAAACTCAAATTTTGAGAATTCAAATATACCTATAACTTACTGGGGAATTTATTTAGACGACAAAGAGATTTCCACCACTTCCACCAAAGAGGGTGCGGAGAAAACAAAACAGTGGATGGAGAACTGGCTTGATAATAGGAACTAAGAAATATAAAAACCATCCATCCTCCTAGCCCCGTTATTGTATAGCAATATGCAACAACGGGGCTTTTTTTTATTCTATAATTCAGAGCGAGCCTCAAAACAACCCGTTAAAAAAGACGGATGCCTTTGACGATATTCCATCTTTAAGAGTATATTAGTAGGAATCAAATCGGCACTCGGATAAAACAGGACACTCTAACTATGAAAGCTATCGTTACAGGCGGCACAGGGTTCATCGGCGGAAAACTAGTAGAGGCTCTTGTAGGAAAGGGCTACGAAGTTAGGTGCCTTGTAAGAGAGACAAGCGATGTCTCCCGACTAAAAACCCTCGGAGTAGAGCTCTTTCACGGGGATTTGGGAGATCTGGACGCTCTAAGGAATCTTCCCCAGGGAGGGGACGTAATATTCCACCTCGCTGCTTTGGTTACCGACTGGGGGGAGGCCGATAATTTCTATAAATATAACGTTCTGGCCACTAAAGAACTCTTAGAGTCTTCAAAAGCTCACGGGGTAAAAAGGTTCGTATATATGAGCTCGTCGACAGTGGTGTGGAAGTCTGATTTCTGGAATATTCATAAGCTTATCGATATTGATGAGACATATCCCTACACGCAGAAGCACACTGATAATTATAACGCCTCTAAAACACAGGCGGAAAAACTGGTTCTAGAATACAATAACAATGAAGGGTTTGAGACAACGGTGCTCAGACCATCCAATGTCTGGGGGGCTGGGGACACGGTTATTTTGCCTCGGGTCGCTATGGCGGCTAAAAAAGGCATACTCTATCCTATGGGAAGCGGGGAGAGGTTTGTAACCCCGTGTCATGTTGATAATCTTGTCAACGCACTCCTGCTCCTGGCAAAAAACGCTAAAGCGCCGGGTAATATATATTTCATAAACGACGGAGTTAAAATCCCATATATGAAGTTTCTCAAAAAGCAGCTTAAAGCGGCGGGTATAGATTGGACCCCTGGGTTTTCTATTCCATATCAATTCGCCTATGCTGTGGCTGCAACATTAGAAGTGGTATTCAAACTAATTAAATCTAAAAAGCCTCCGGTGCTTACAAAGATGGCTGTTGCCGCTCTTTCGGGAACCAGAAGCTATAGCATCAATAAAGCCAGAGAAGATCTCGGATACGAGCCGGCAGTAGATTTAGAAGAAGGAATGGATGGACTTAAAAAATGGGTAGAGGAAATCGGCGGGACCGACGAGCTATTGAAGCATATTTTAAAAATCTAATTTGCAGAGTTCTCCCAATATGAATATCTCAACAGAAAACGCACAATACGATATACAGGCCGACGGTCTTAAAAAACACTTTGGCAACTTCGAGGTGCTCCGCGGTGTAGACCTGCACGTTAAAAAGGGTGAGTTCTTCACTCTTTTCGGCCCTAACGGGGCTGGGAAAACAACATTAATAAAACTGCTCGCTACGCTTACAGATCCCACCTCCGGGAATTTGCGCGTCTGTGGATTCGATGCAAAGAAAGAAGTAAATAAAATTAGATCAGCAATAGGTGTTATCTCACATGACCCTTATTTATACGAAAATCTAAGTGCGCTTGAGAATATCAAATTCTTTGGAACCCTGTACGGACTCGATGATGTAGACGATAGAGCACACTCGGTAATTAAGCGGGTCGGGCTAGAGAGGCGAAGAAACGATATAGTAAGAACATTCTCAAGAGGTATGAAACAGCGCCTTAGTGTTGCAAGAGCTATTGTTCATGAACCCAAAATACTGCTCCTGGATGAACCCTATACAGGGCTTGATCAACATGGAGCCCAGATATTTGGGGAAATGCTCTCGGATTTGAAATCCCACAAACGCACTATACTTATGACCACTCATAATATAGACGAGGGGCTTGATCTCAGCGACAGGATAGGAATTCTGGTAAAAGGAAAAATTGTTTTTGACAGCCCTAAAACTAAAGTAGATCGCTCAGCTTTTAAGGATATCTATATCTCTAAAGTTGAAGGATTATAGTAAACCCTCCTTGATTAATCATCTTGATTCCCAAAATTTGAAAATTATCTGAAACTGATACCTTCTTCCCGCATCTTATACTATTAGAAACAAAAAAGGAGGTTTAATATGAGAAAGTTAATCTATTTAACCGTTGTTATACTAGCTGTAGGTTTTCTTTATGTCGGGGTGGGAATTAGCGGAGATTCTACAGATAAGGCCGCTGAACTCTGGAGTTCACTTCAAGACGCCAAGTATCAGAGCAGCTGGGCATTATGGCCCGGAAAGGGGAAGTTGTACAAGGGGCAGCACCCTCACGGAGCATTTCTTACTACCTACACTAATGAGACTGCGGCAAACGCGCTTAAAGCCGGTGTAAAAGATATGCCCAAGGGATCAATAATAGTTAAAGAAAACTATATGCCTGATAAAATGTTAGGCGCTGTTACTGTGATGGAAAAAACAGGAGACGGCAAAGACGACTATTTCTGGGTTAAGTATATGCCGGACGGCTCGGTAGCTAAGATGGAAATGGAAATGAACGGCAAAAAGATGACTGTGAGTTTAGCCGGTACTCCCAAAGGATGTGTTGGCTG
>JAJCZT010000069.1 GCA_029262255.1 Deltaproteobacteria bacterium | reverse complement strand
AGAGAGGCCGTGACTGAAGCCACGGGAATTATTCTCGCCACTCCTGAATACCACGGCTCGTTCAGCAGTGTTATGAAGCTTGCAATTGAGAACCTGGGATTTCCCTCCGTAATGTCCGGTAAGCCCGTGGCCCTTTTGGGGGTTGCCGCGGGAGCAATAGGCGCGATCAAGTCTCTAGAAAGTTTAAGGGGTGTTTGCTCTCACATAGGGGCAATTGTTCTTCCCGGTCCGGTATCTGTCGCAAACTGCAGAGAGGTGTTTAATGAGGACGGGACTTGTAATGACGAGAGGTCAGAGGCCCGCATACGTGGTGTCGCAACTAATTTGATGCATTACATAGAGGACAACATCTGCCCGCGTGTCTCACTTGAGGCAATGGTTAGAGGGGAAGATCTTCCGAGCTGTGATTGAAGAACTTTATAGTTTCAGATCTATCTGAGATTTCTGTTTGAATAAATGACGTGGGTTCCCGTTTAAGACATATGGGAATGACAAGATTTACAGCCTAATTTTAACCAGGCATATGAGAATTAAATGTTTTCTTTCTGGATGAATATTCCCTTATCTACTTTAGCAAAAAAGTCCTGATAAAATTGCTCGTTGTCTATTTGTCCTAATTCAATTAACTGACCGCGATTATCATATGCTTTGAGCTGGAAGTTCATGCGGACTTTTACCTGCTTGCCGAACTGACTTACATTAGCGGTAGATTCAATAATGCTGTTCTTTTTGTATCTGGCGTTAGCTCCGAAGAAAAGGATTGAAAAGAACTTCTCAGTTCCGTCCTCTATGCTAGCTTCCCTCTGGGCAGTTATTAGTCCCAAGTCAGCTTCTGCATTGGTAATAATATAACCTTCGTCTTGTAGTACGTTTGCAATTGCTTTCAAAACCATTTTCTCGTTGTCAACATCATATGTTCTTGTTTGAAATTCTCTAATCTGTAGCTGAGTTTTTTCAGGTGCTCCGTTTGGATTATAGGTTACACAAGACATCGATAGACCAATAACTGCCAGTAAGACCAAAGATAAATACTTCATCCCAATATCTCCTTTTGTCATACTCTGATTTTTCTAAAACTTACTTGCGTGATAAGAAAATGATTTAACCAATTTGTCCTTGCCGTATTTAATTACGACTGTGAGAGTTCTTTGTGTAGTGCTTACAGCACCTGCTTCTCTATTGTAACCAGCCAATAGGCTTATAATCAGCCCGGTTCCCCCAGAGTCTTTTGAGTAGGAGGCTTCGGATGCGATTTTGTCGTAAATCCATGTCTCGTCACCTTCACTGTCCTGTGTGACTATATTTGGCGATCCTAGAGCTTCTGCTACCTCTGCTCCTGACATTCCTACACGGATTTCCCTCTGCACTATCCCTACAGTAGTTTCTCTTTCCTGAGTTGAAGGCAGGTTCTGTTGGTGCTGAGCGGCACTCATGCAGCCAGCCAGAATAGAGGAAGACATTATTATCAATATTACTAGTTTTATTTTGATCATTTTCTTTCTCCTGAATAATGATTTGTGAGGTGTATATCCCAATTATTATAAACTATTGCCTAGGTATATTA
The DNA here is from genome assembly GCA_029262255.1 of Deltaproteobacteria bacterium. Classification (GTDB taxonomy): domain Bacteria; phylum Desulfobacterota_D; class UBA1144; order Nemesobacterales; family UBA2774; genus CR02bin9. Next base: position 9,487 of record JAJCZT010000069.1, on the reverse strand, counting down.
CAACAATACCGGTATGGCCTCGGGTTGTTTAAGACCTGGATTTTAAATTCCGAGTAGAACTTTTCATGTCCCGGCATTTCCTTTGCCAAACTTTCCATTCTTTCTCCCACTTCAGAATATTCTTCTGTGTACTCCTTTCTTAGGCGTGAGCGGAATATTGTTACAATCACATCCTGGCTCCTTGTCTATATTAGTTTGAGAAAATTGGTTTCCTCTGTTAAAAAAAGCCCTTCCTACATTTACATGTTTTTATTGAAAACTTTTTTGCCTGAAGAATAAATATTTATTTTTATTCCACAATAATTATATATAAGTTCTCGATATAATGGAACATGTGAAAATATACAAATAAACAGATTTGGCTTAGAGTAGTTTGCCAATACCTTTCTTTATCTTCTTTCTAAAAAAAAATTTCCTTCTGGAGAATGTCCTTTTATATCAGTGAGATAGGGATTTGCTTTACACAATCACCCTATTGGAAATACAGTGATTGCCCGATTGAAATAATTATTTGAATCTAAGATAATGCTTCCTAATATTCGAGTTGGAACCGTCAATTAGGGAAAGCCGGCTCCTGAGGGGACAAGATTCCGGACTTTTTATCGTTTCTTAAAAATAGAGTCATTCAGGCACAGAACGGACTTTGCGGTTGAAGCAAGCCGAGGTATTTCGTAAGGACACACAAGAACCCTGATAGCTATGAATACTCACGATAAGCACAGCGACCGCTATATTGAGGTCTCGGTATTTAGGATAAAAGGAGAGGGTGATCTAATGGAATTAGCCAAATTTGAGCCTATAGATACGATTATGCTGCCCAGAGAGCTGTATCAAGATGGGTTTGTCGTGATCGATAACAGGGGTGATTCAATGGAAAAGCTCATAATGGATGGGGCAAGCGTGGTGATAGATACAACGAGCTGCGAGATTGTCTCGGGATGTATATATGCGCTCAGCATACCGTGGGAGGGATGTATTTTGAGAGAATGTCATTCGGAGCCCCATGGAGTTTTGCTTAGACCATACAACAGAAATTATCCCGTAACCACAGTAGGCTGGGAGGAGTTTGACCCGAACATGGTTATAGGAAGGGTATTTTGCAGTGTCATAAATATCTTTAGGTGATTTGTGAGACTGTGATTGCGAATAAAACAAGGCTGATACTTTACTGTAGGAGAATGATAAGCAAGGGGGCAACAGGTGAAATCAAAATTAGGGGAGGCGCTCATTTCCCCGGCTGTGGAGTATGATTTTAGAAACTCTTTATGGGGAATGGCAAAGGGAGAAGTCAAACTTTCAGAAAAGCTCTATCCTTTAAGTGAGAGCGGAACGCATATTACTTATAAGGATACGGTGATGTGCCTGGAGGCTATTGTCGGTTTTCGTTTTGTTGATGATTTACTTGTTGAAGCCGGTTATGCGTTTTGTGAAGCTTCCCTTGACCGGGAACTCTGCATATGGGAATACGAAAGAGTCAAGCTGGGGCTTGCTCAGACGTACGGGGAACCTCTGATTGATAAAGATATTAGTGGGCCGTATGAAAATGAGGGGGGTGCACTCGAGCCTGACTCAAAAGCAGATAGCCTTATGTTTATTGCAGAGTGGCTTACCAGCCGCTCAATAATCAGACTTATACTTGTAAGTGAGGGGCCTTCTTTGGAGTTTGGGGTACTTCACTTAAGAAGAGAAGATGATAGTGCCTAGAGAATGCGTATGAACTATGCCGCTCACCTGGAAAAATAAATTCAAATTTTACTCTTTGATAGGCAGCCCCGCTTTGTCCCAAGCGACTATACCACCCTCAATCATATATATATTATCAAAGCCAAGCTCTTTCATGATTTCTGCTGATTTTGTGCTTCTGCTGCCTGATCGGCAGTATGTAAGATAAATTTTCTCTTTATCCAGATTGCCGACATTCTCTGTAAACTTAGAGGACTTGTAGTCTATATTTATGGCATTTTCAATGTGTCCAACTTTATATTCTTCACCGGTTCTCACGTCTAGTATTATGAATTCGGTATTCCCGATATTATCTTCTATTATTTTATTTGCTTCCTGAACATTGATAATTGTTAGATCGGTACCCTTCTCTTCTTCTGCGAAAAGGGACCCTGATAAAATAATAAGTATTGAAAATGTCATGAGTACAGCTATTAAAGACAGTTTCTTCTTCATCTTCTTGCCACTTTCCCTGTGTATTAATTTGATATAGGAAAGAATAACATATTGTAGTGGTCAATTCTGAGTTTTTTACGCTAAGAATTAAATAGACTCGTCTTGCCTGGGAGGCTTTATCTAAGGCCGGCTCTTGAAATAATTAACCCGCTCAAATTGAAAAACAAATTCAAATTTTCTCAATTCTAATTTATAGTTTTATTTAGGCTCTAGAATAGAAGGCGTATGTACTCTAAAGGAGGGCTTTATGAAAAGATTGTTTTCCACCGTAGGTCTTATAATTTTTCTAATTTCATCGTTGTCGCTTAATGCTGCCACAAAACCCAAAGACGTTTACGGCTGGGATAATCTTAAATGGGGAATGACAGGGGCGGAAGTGCAAGCTGTCTTAGGAAAAGAGGTTAAGAAGAGAAATGTAAAGCATGACAAAAAGGACCGTATGTATGCCAATCTTGAGCTTACAGGAATTAAAATGGGGAAGGGGAGTTTCAGGGCTAGTTTATGGATGGATGAGGATCATAAGCTTAAGCGGATAGTGTTTGTTCCACAAGGGGAGCCGACTCAGTATGAATGGGCTGAGACGTTTGTTAGTCTTGAAAATTATTTGGTTGAAAAGTACGGAGATCCCGATCTTGAGGAGACATCTAATGACCCGGGAACCTCAGCTGAGAGGGTGTGGAATTTCCCTTCAACTGAAATAGAGATATCGTACTTAAGACTCGAGGGCTCGGAGCTTCTGCTGCTTGTCTTTTCCCAACATGATGAGCGGGTTCATTAGAGATAAGCTTCCTCTGTTTTTCATCTGAATCTCCAATAATATATGTCCTGTGTTTTTATACGTTGATCAGGAACTTGTAGAAAAAAGAGATTTTTTGTGCCGTAGAATTGCAAAAATTGCGAGTTTTTAGGTGTTTATTTTATTAGTTGCTTGTAACCTAGGAAAATCACGGTATAGTCTTAAATAGGTGGGGTTTTCTTTAGTATATGGACCCGTAGTCCTCTAGAGAAATATCCCTTTTTGTGGGAACCGGTTTCTAATTGTTTTTTAGTGTGAGTATCACACTAAAATTCATATGTAATAGTGGGCAGATGTTGGTTTTTTATGCACTGTCCAAACGGCGAAGCTGTATTGTGTTTGAAGTTTTATTGTATTTTTATTGTATTTATTGTAGTGGCATTAAAGAGTTGAAAAACACTTCCGAGGAGGGGAGTTATTATGGGATATTTGTATACTTTTTTGTATGCTTTTTGTATAGTTTTGCTTGGTTTTTTCTTTACCCCGATTCATAATTCAGCTAACGCGCAGTTGCCTACATGCTCATGTGATACTATTACAGATAACACGTGCGCAGACGGGTTCCGTGTTACATTCTTAGGTCAGATCAACAATACCTTTACCTATAGTGTGTGTAATGAAGCGGATGATCTTCTGTCAGATTGTAGGCCGACTAACGCACTTAGTCACGCGGATATTATAATCGCCAATCCATCCTGTATTAGTGATCCAGGGGATGACATAACTACTACTATATTCGGAACTGATGGCTCAACAGGGGCCTGTGACGCGCCAACGAATAAGGATATATCTTGTGGTGTCGATGATTTAAATGAGTTGCTTATTAAATGTGACGATCTGGAGGGTGTATTTACACCGGGGCCCGGAGAATGCATAGAGATTGATATTGAGATAGAAGGTAGTCCCGGTATTACAGTTGGACCCTCAATATCTTTAAACAAGGCAGGCGCAATATGCGGAAGTGGTTGTCTATTAGGACCTTCATGTGAAAGTTGCCCAACTCCGACACCAACTCCAACTCCAGTACCAACACCAACTCCAGTACCAACTCCAACTCCGGTACCAACACCGACTCCAACTCCGGTACCAACTCCAACTCCAGTACCAACACCAACACCGGTACCAACTCCAACACCGGTACCAACACCGACACCGGTACCAACTCCAACTCCGGTACCAACACCAACACCGGTACCAACTCCTACACCACCGCCGGTTACTATTGAGGGATGTTGTATAGAATCTCTAGGTGTCTGTGAGATCACGGAAGCAAGCGGATGTTCTGTTCCGCCCAATATTGAATTCCTGGGAACAGGGACTCTCTGTGTGGATCAACCAATGTGTGAACCAACTCCAACACCAACTCCAACATCAACACCACCGCCGGTTACCATTGAGGGATGTTGTATAGAATCTCAAGGTGTCTGTGATCTCACGGAAGCAAGCGGATGTTCTGTGCCGCCCAATATTGAATTCATGGGAATAGGGACTATTTGCTCAGATCAACCTATGTGCGAAATGCCCCCTACATCTGTTCCTACAATGAATGAATGGGGACTTATAGCTACAGCGGTAATGCTTGGTCTCTTTGGGCTGTTCACAGTAAGAAGAGGTTTTAAGATAAATAATAAAGAAAGCTAATTATGGGTAGGCATGATTAATCTGCTTATCTAAATAGAAAGTAAAAGCCCCCGAAGATCTAAATCATCTCCGGGGGCTTTTTTTATCTCACAAACTCTATAGTTTTCCTCTATATCTTGCTGCTGGCGTTTTTGGTTGGAACCTCAACGCCGAACACATTTATATAGTCATCAGTGGATGTTGAAAACTTCTTGCTGTCATCGGCGACTAACAAAGGCGCATCTTTGTCCCTGCCTTTGTTTGAAATGTCGTGGGATATATATATTCTCTTCATATCCGATCTCGAACTACTTTCTTGAGCTTCTTTCTCCTTTTCCATTGCTGATACGGATTCCTTTAGAATCGGCACCTCATATAGTGTCAATGATGTGGAAAAGATGCTAAGAACGGATGCTGCAAAAACTGTGATATTTAGCAGTGTTTTCACTAACATCACCTCCTTTTGGTTTTTCCTCTCTGTCTCCTTTGCTAATATCTACTAAATGCAATAATAGTGCCAACAGATGAATTCTTAATAATTAAGGTAGGATAGCGGAAAGTTGCTGCTATTGATTTGTGCCATTTGTGTAATATACACAATCCTTTATTGGTTATATTCCACATATTTACGTAGTACTTAGAAAACAAATAGAGGGTGATTCCTCTAACTCACTTATATTATTGAATATTCCTTCCTCTTTCGCTAATGGCACGGCCATTGCTCTTAATATCAATGCCGGCCGGTGGCAAATTGGCCGGCAAAATCATATCAGGAGGTGATAGAAATGAGAACATCAATTCTTTCTATCCTCATTGCATTAACAGTAGTTATGGCGGGTCCGCTCGCATTTGCCGAGCAGGACCAGATTGCGGAGCAGGGGACTGTGGCTTCGGAAACCCTTGCGGAGACAGTTGAAGTGACCGAGATGTCAGAGGTGGCTGACAAAATGGATACGGAAGGGGTAATTGAGGACTGCACAAATAGCGCTGATGATGATGGCGACACTAAAATAGACTGTGAAGATGCCGATTGTGCAGAAGACCCCGGCTGCAAAGGTGATTATTAGTAGTTCTAAGAACGGCTGTAAATAGGCGGCTTAAGAAAAGCAAAAGAGAGTATTAGGGAAGGACGATAGCCCTTCTCCCCCACCATCCTCAAGCCCCGGATTCCTAGAGAAGAGTCCGGGGCTCCTTTATAGAGTGCATCTAAAGATTTTCTGGCGAATCAGAAGATAAGCACATTCTAATAGTTCTCAAATAGAGAAATAGATTTATAGAACTAATAGGGTGGTAATTACTACTGGTTTGACAATCAGTTGCTAATAATTACAGTTAATCGATCTTAGATTTATACTTGAGTTAATCCTCAGACGTTAGGCGATAATTTGGCAAAACAGGAACAGACAAATAAGTGGCTCACTCTGATTGCCATGACCGGCTCGCTCTCGATGATCTTTATCGACCAGACAGTCGTAAGCGTAGCGCTTCCGGTAATGCAGCGTGATCTTGCGATTTCCCAGGCGGGGCTTCAGTGGATAGTTAACGCTTATGTGCTGGCGCTTGCCGCAACTGTAGCGCTTGGCGGAAGACTCGGTGATGCGTTCGGAAGAGTGCATGCTTTTGTCGTCGGTATAATACTTTTCGCTGTAGCCTCCACAATTTGCGGACTGGCTCCAAATGAATCAGTGTTAGTAGGGGCCCGGGTTTTTCAGGGCATAGCGGCGGCTTTAATGATTCCCTCCTCGGCGGCGATCGTAATAGACTCTTTTGATATACACGAGAGAGGAAAGGCGATGGCAATTTATGTGGGGGTGGCGCAGGCCTTTCTTGCGGTAGGACCCCTGTTAGGAGGATTCCTTACGGAGTATCTGTCATGGCACTGGGTTTTCTGGATTAATATTCCTGTAGGCGCGCTAGCAATTATTCTAACCTATATATCAAAACCCCAGGAGGCCAGGACAAAGGGACAGTCTGTACGCGTATCTTACGCGCTGATGCTCATATTGGGTATGGTAGCGTTCGTTTTTGGAATTCAGCAGGGGCATACCCTGGGATGGACGTCCCCACTCACGCTGGGAATTATATTCGGCGGATTTGCTCTTCTTATTCTTTTTTCTTACCGACAAATCAAGAGCGAGAATCCTCTTATACAAGTGCGGTTATTTCAAGATCCCGCCTTTACGGCCGACACAATAATGCTTTTTTGTATACAGTTCGCAATGATCAGCATAATTGTGTTCGGAGCTATATATCTACAGGATATTTTACATTTTAGTCCTCTTGAGGCGGGGTTTGCGCTAATGCCTATTATCATAGCCGTGGTTATCATGTCTCAGGTCTCGGGGCGGCTTTTAGATAGAGTCGGGGTCAGGATTCCGGCTTTGTTTGGGACTGCGATGATAGCGGCGGGGTTTTTAGGACAGGCGCCTTTTCTTGAGCAGGCGGAGTTCTGGTTGATATTGCCCGGGATGATACTTCTTGGATTAGGGATCGGTTTGGTGATGGTTGCTACCAATACGGATGCGCTCAACCGGGCTCCCAGCCGGTACCGGGGACAGGCCTCAGGGGTTGTTCAGACCATAAGGCAAATGGGCGCTACAATAGGTCTTGCATCTATTGGCGCACTGGTAACAACTATGCTGGCCTGGGAAACAGGGCGAATAATAGACAGTTTGAAGGGACAACAAAGAGTCAAAACTCTTCTTTCCCAGGCGGAATTGGGACAACTCGATGCTATTAAGGAGCTTATGGAGGATTACCCGGCGGTTCTAGATCAATTTCATCTGGCTCTATCCAAGAGCATAGCGGCAGGCTATTACTTTGCAGGGGGAGTCTCCATAGTCGCATTCCTGGTAGCTCTCTTTCTTATGAGCTCCGGAAAGCAGCATGAGGATGTTTGAGCATTTATTCTTCTTAGGTTTTCTATCTTTTTTCAGAACAATTTATTTCTACCCGCAAGTTCTCTCACAAATAGGCATCTAAATTAGTCAAACATCAGAAATCCTAGTAGCGAGGAGAAAAAATATGAAGGATTGGCCATTCCTTAATATCTTTTTTTACCCGAAGTACCGACGCTTTATCTTAGGTTTATCCCCTTAGTCCCATACCGCAGCGCAAATACGGACTAAACGGCTGGTTTCTTAATCCGGAAGTTAAATTACCCCGGGAGTTAAATTGCCAGCGTAATGGCGTAATATAGGCAAGAAAGGAGAAGAAAATGCAAAAAATTAAGAGTTCAATACTGTTAGGCGGTTTATTTTTATCAATCTTATTAGTTTCAACGAGTTTATTCGCACAGGATAACCTTACTGACGAAGCGCAGATATCACCCGCGCGCCGTATTAACCAACCCCCGGACCGTGGTGCTCAGGCTGGGAAAGACGGTGAAAAGGCAGAGGCGTCCGTAGATGGATATCCGGTAAGAACAATAGATGGGAGCGGCAACAATGTGGACGATCCCGAGATGGGGAAAGCGGTTATACAGCTCATTAGACTTGCGGGACCGGATTACGCAGACGGCATCTCGGAGCTTTCCGGTGCGGGCCGCCCGAGCGCGCGTGTTGTGAGCAATGGCATATGTTCCCAGGAAGAGTCAAAACCTAATAAACTCAGAGCAAGTGATTTCCTCTGGCAATGGGGTCAGTTTGTGGATCACGATATAGATCTTACGGACGGTACGGACCCGCCGGAGCCGGCTAATATAGCAGTTCCAGCTGGGGATCTTTTCTTTGATCCCGACGATACGGGTGCTGTGGTAATAGTGCTCAACCGTTCAATATACGACGAATCAACGGGTACGGGTACGGATAACCCCCGCCAGCAGTTAAACGAGATCACTGCCTGGATTGACGCATCAAACGTGTACGGGTCAAATGGTGAAAGGGCGGCCGCACTCAGGACTAATGACGGAACAGGGAAGCTGAAAACCAGTGAAGGGGACCTGCTTCCGTTTAACACGGAAGGACTGCCAAATGCCGGAGGGCCGGCACCTACTCTTTTCCTTGCGGGTGATGTTAGGGCAAACGAGCAGGTCGGTCTAACATCAATGCACACGCTCTTTGTGAGGGAGCATAACCGTCTTGCTGAACAGTATGCTTCACAGCATCCCGATTGGGACGGGGAGCATCTTTATCAAAAAGCCAGGGAGATTGTCGGGGCTCAGATGCAGGTGATTACATACAGGGAATATTTGCCCGCGCTTTTAGGTAGGCGCGAGCTTACACGTTACAGGGGTTATAATTCAGAGGTAGACGCGCGTATAGCAAATATGTTCTCAACCGCGGCTTACAGGTACGGTCACAGTGCGCTGAGCCATGTTATGTTGCGTCTGGACGCAGAGGGGAACACCATCCCGCAGGGGAATCTCGAGCTGCGCGATGCGTTTTTCTCGCCTCAGAGGATAACGCAGGAAGGAGGCATAGAGCCTCTTTTGAGAGGTCTTGCCAACCAGAGATGCCAGAGTGTTGATCCCTATATAATTGACGATGTGCGAAATTTTCTCTTTGGAGAGCCCGGATCAGGAGGCTTTGATCTTGCGGCGCTCAATATACAAAGGGGCCGCGATCACGGTATTCCCGGATACAACGACGCAAGAGAAGCGCTCGGGCTTGAGCGCGCCAGGAATTTTAGGGACATAAGCTCCGACCCCAAAATCAGAGGCAGGCTGGCATCCACTTACGATTCGGTAGATGATATTGACATGTGGGCCGGCGGGCTTGCCGAGGATCCGATGCAGGACGGACATCTGGGAGAGCTGTTCTACACGGTTGTTAAGCTTCAGTTCGAAGCGCTCAGAGACGGAGACCGTTTCTGGTATCAGAGAAACTTGTCTAATGATGAAATGAGGAGGGTTGAAAGAACTAAGCTCTCTGACATAATCAGACGGAATACGGA
>JAJCZT010000068.1 GCA_029262255.1 Deltaproteobacteria bacterium | reverse complement strand
GAGTTGAAATATCGTTTTCCCTAAATCTAAGAACTTTAGGTTTTGGTGGCAATATGCAATTTGGGCGCCGATGAGCATTATTAGCCAGTTGACATAGAGCCATATCATAAAGAGTATAAGCACCGCCAGGCTTGAATAAATTGCGGCGTATCTGGTAGATTTTGCAACTGAGAATGCAAAAATCCATCCCGTGGTCTGCCACGCTATACCTGCTATTGCTCCGCCAATAAAAGCTGATTTAAATTTGACCTTCGTATTGGGAATAAGAATGTAGACAAATGTAAAAACCAGGAATACGAACAAGTAAGGAATTAACTTGCCAATAAATAATAACAGAGTGCCCAGAGGCTCTATTGACAGTATTTCATGAACTATCGCGTTACTTTCAAAAGACGCTGTTAGACCTATTGCGGCGAACATGAGCACCGGGCCTATCAGTAAAATACTTATATAATCGCTGAATCTTCTGACAATACTTCTTCCCTTTCTCACTTTCCATATGTGATTAAGAGAGTCCTCGATTTTCATAATAAGAGAGATTGAGGTGTAAATTAGCATTAGGAGACCCACTATCCCGAGAACACCGAAGTTTATATTATCTATAAACCCTATAATCTGCTGGGTTATCTCACTCCCTTTTTCTCCAAGAGGCTCTAAGAAATTTAGCAGAAACGGTTCTAGCTGATTCTCTACAACTCCAAAAGCCTTTAGGATTGAAACACTGAAAGCTAAAAGCGGGACTATCGATAATAGTGTGGTATAAACAAGACTCATTGCCCTAAGGGTGAGCTCATTGTCAGTGAATTCCTTAAAAGTTGCGTATATCAGTTTTATAAGATATACAAGCCATGTCCTGAATCTGTTCAAAGGCCCAGTATCAAGGTGCCATAGGTCCTTGGTGAGGAAGTCGTTTAGTTTCTTTATTAGTTCTGCCATTTTACGTTAACTATGTAATGTATTGGTTTATGCTATTCACCCATACTGTAATTCAGATGGATTTCATAGTATATTATATGTTTTAATCGGGTTCGTATCAGTTCTCATCTTTTCTTTAGATTATCATCTCTGTAATGTTATGGCTTTTTTATTCCAAATCAAAACAGATTTTCTGAAATTTGCATAATTCACATGTTTTTCTGTCTTCGGTTCTTGGGAAATCGGTCATCTTTGCAGTGTTTTCCTCGGTATCTATTAGATAACTTTTCATGTTTTCGATGCTTTTGTTAATATAATCTTTGGCATAATCAATCTGCTCAGGGCTAAAATTATGGATTTTCGTGTACTTTTCAAAAAGGTTAAGTTCCGTGACAGTAATTTTGTCCAAATCAAAGTCAAGCTCTTCATGCGCATAGAGTGCATAAATTAAAAATTGAAGTTCATCAGAATTGCCGGACCCGGTTTTCCAATCATAGATTTTGATTCTATCCTCTATACTGTAAGCCAGGTCTAATTTAACGTAATACAACTCGGGGTTAAATGAGAAATATGACCCCGTCATACTTTCAATCGAAAGCACCGTCTCTTTTGATAGCTCTATTATTTCTTCAATCACTTGAGATTGGTAGAAATTCTCAAGACATAAAATCACCTCATCATAGTTTCTCTTCCAGATTTCATCACGCACTTCAGGTCTATATTCATGCTCAAAAAGGGCTGGTTCATCTCGAAGACTGCCGCTCTTATTCCAATACAACCCTTCTCTTGACGACCTGAAATCATTTCTCATAATCTCGGTTACTCTACTCTTGGACTTATCAAGCGGGGTTAGTTTGTGGGTGCTGACCAGTTCTTTTAATATTCTCTCAATTTCTTCATGCACAGCAGAGCCTTTCCATTGCCAGCGGTTCTGTAGATTTTTTAGGACATAGAGAGTCCTGGTAACATTATCTGCCTTGTTTTTTTCCCAGCCGCCCCACGAGCCGTAATAATTATAGTAGTATTCTCTTTTGCATTCGTTAAAAAGAACATCTCTTGAGTATGACCAGCTAAATTCGTTTTTAAAATCAGCCATCCGTAAGCTCCTTTAGATTACCCTGTATTCCATTGTGCAAATATCATCAACAGTAGTGGAGGGCTGTAGTTGATGGTCCTCTTTACGAGTAATAAAACCAAATTTCCTATAGAGTGATTTAGCAATCTCGTTATCATTGTCGACGTCTAAAATCACGCTTTTACAGTTCTTCTTTCTTGCTATCAAAATTCCCTCCTTTAATAAAAAGGTGCCGATTCCTTGGCTCCTATATTTTTCATCCACTACTAGAACACTAATATAGAAGTCGTCTTCCTCTAAATAAGGGGTATAACCTGAATGGAATAGTTGTGAGCCCACTATTAGATAGTTCAGCATTTGAGTCAGACGCAGCTTTAGCAGAAGGTCAAACAGCACTTTTAATTTGCTGCCGGTTTTCCCCGGATAACCAATCACGAGTCCCGCTATATCGTCTTTAGAGAAACAGAGGTAAATATTTTCATGACCCAAAAAATTGTTCCCCGCCTCTATTAAATCCTGGACCATACACCTTGATTTTTCATCGTAAGGTATATTCTTTCCGCCTTCGCTGTATGCGCTCAAAATTAAATCGGCTACACTATGAAGGTCATGAGTTTTCAGGTCGAATTTTTTGATTTCCATTTTATTCTATAAAAAGTTGTTTCCGGTCATTTTAGTCTAGGTTATAATATTTCCAAATAACAATCAAAGCAGAGGGGTTGATGTCTAATATAGTGGTTCAGGAACTTAATTCAGATAAGGACTCAATAGTTTATCGAGTAGAAGTGATTGAGGAGTCCTCTAAAACTACCCATAAGGTGGAATTAAATAGAGGTGATTATGAAAACCTTACAGATGGAAAAGTTGCTCCTGAACAACTGGTTCTATGCTCTTTTGAGTTTTTGCTCGAAAGAGAGCCCAAAGAGTCAATATTAACCAGTTTTAATATATCTGTTATTTCCCGTTATTTCCCCGATTACTCAAGGGAAATAATAGGTTATTTCCAGTAAGCTCGATTATATCTATACAATAAGGAGAGGGATAACAAACTTATGAGAAGATTTTTCTATATAGTTCTACTTGTTCTAATAATTGGCGGATTTATTTACGTTTACCCCGAGATAGAGTGGTCTTCTCCTGAGATTCAAGTAAAACTTGAATCTGAAAACCTGGGTACCCGGCCGTTTGATATTGAGGTCGTAGATCAGGGCAAGGGCTTAAAGAATGTCACTGTGCTGCTGGCAGGCGATCATGGAGAGTCGATATTAGTGAATAAAAATTATCCCGAAGGTGTTAACGGTGATAAAATTACTGTTAAATTAGATCCGAAAAAGCTTGGTATTAAGGGTGGGGCTGCCGAACTTAAAATTAGCGCTGAAGACCGGTCTAGACTCAAAATATTCTCCGGGAATAAAACTACAATAAATAAAAAAGTGAATCTTGACTTAGTTCCGCCTAAGCTTGATGTCATAAGCACGGAGCATTATATAAATCACGGCGGGTCGGGGTTTGTTGTCTACAAGTCTTCTCCTGATACTGTAAAGAGCGGTGTATTGATAGCTGATTATTTCTTCCCTGGTTATAAGGGTAATTTCACAGACGAAGATGTGTATCTGGCATTTTTTGCCTATCCGCACGATATCGAGCCAGACGAGAATATTCAAATTGTCGCCCAGGATCAGGCTGGAAACCACAAAAGTGCAGGCTTATTTTATAGACTAAGAGATGTTAACTACAGAAAAAGTGATATTAATATAAGCGAAAGGTTTGTCGAGAATGTCATGGTACCTATAATGGAGGAAGATGATACGGGCGCCAGTCACAAAGAAATATTCTTAAAAGTGAACAATGAAATGCGAAAGAAGAACGATGCGACAATAAAGGAAGTAGGATCCAATTCCAAGGGTGAGATGATGTGGCAGGGCGCTTTTCATCAGCTCTCCAACTCAAAAGTGGAAGCAAATTTTGCGGATGAAAGGACTTATATCTTAAATGAAGAGCCGATCGATAAACAGTATCACCTGGGGTATGACCTTGCGGTTACAAAGAGATATCCAATAGAGGCTGCCAACAGCGGCGTTGTCATGTATGCGGATGAATTGGGTATCTACGGTAATACTGTAATGATTGATCACGGCATGGGGCTTTTAACTCTCTACGGTCATATGAGCTCTATTGATGTCAAAGTCGGAGATACGGTCCAAAAGAACGATATAATAGGGAGAACCGGCCAGACAGGCCTTGCTGCGGGAGACCATCTTCACTACGGCATATATATTAACGGTGTGGCTGTTCGACCGATTGAGTGGTGGGATGAGAAATGGATCAGAGACAATGTAATAAGCAAAATTAATGAAGCCAATGGTGAGTTTAATTCCCAAGATTCCGAAACTCCCTCTCAGAATTAAAGTATAGATTCAAACTTACAGTAAAAAGGGGTTATCAACATTGATTATCTATGGGAAAAATCCTGTCAGCGAGCTCCTCTTAAATCCGTCCTCGGAAATTGAGGAGATATTCCTTTATGGAGATGATAGAAGAAGCAATACCTCTGAGATTCTAAATGCTGCAAAAGGGCGGGGAATAAGAATTTCAAATATCTCCAAAGAGGATCTTTCAAAGTTATGCCAATCAACTTCCCATCAAGGTATAGCGGCACGTATCAAAGACTTCAAATATCACGAGTTAGCCGATACTATTTCTCAAGCTAAAGAAAGAGGGGATCATCTTTGTCTCGTAATACTTGACCATATAGAAGACCCTCAAAACTTGGGAGCGATTATAAGAACTGTTGATGTCCTTGGCGCTCACGGCGTAGTGGTTCCAAAGGACAGAGCGGCGCCGGTTACACCCGCGGTTGTTAAAGCGTCAGCAGGGGCCGTGAATCATGTGCCCATATCCAGAGTTGTAAATCTGAATGTGGTAATTAGGGATTTGAAAAAACAGGGCGTATGGATAGTAGGCGCTGATTCTTCATCTTCGATTTCAGTGCACCAGGAAGATTTTAAGAATTTGGACATAGCTCTGGTCATAGGAAATGAAGGGAAGGGCATAGGGCACACAATAAAAAAAGAATGTGATTTCCTCGTATCTATTCCACAGTCGGGCGTAGTCTCTTCACTAAACGCATCTGTCGCGGCCGGGATTATGATTTATGAGATTATGAGACAGAGACTTTCCACTTCAGAGGGCTAAGAATATGTTTGTGACTTTGGATGAGTCTAATCAGATTCGACAAGTTTGTTGAATTCCTCTTCTGTTAAAACTTCAACGCCCAGAGACCGGGCTTTCTCTAATTTAGAGCCAGGGTCGTCTCCCACAACAACATAACTTGTTTTCTTGGTAACGGAGGAAGTAGACCTCCCTCCGTGATCCTGTACGAGCTTTTGCGCTTTGTCTCTGGTTAATGTTTGCAATGAGCCTGTGAATACAAAACTTTGTCCGGCAAATTTATCACTTATTTCTGTCCTCTCTTTATGTTGAATATCAATTCCGGCTTTAAGCATTTTCGCCACTAACTCTCTATTGCTATCTAATTCGAAAAAGTGGAATACGCTTTTCGCTATTTCTTCCCCAATAGTATGGATATTAATTAATGATTCTTCGGTTGCGCTCATAAGCTCTTCTATACTTGAGAAGTTCTCGGCTAATATCTGGGCTACACGCTCGCCCACGTGACGTATGCTAAGAGCATTTATAAAACGCTCAAAATAGACTTTTTTGCTTTTATCTATTTCATCTTCCAGATTGGTTGCAGACTTCTCGGCAAATCTCTCAAGTGGGATAAAATCCCCCTTTTTCAAGTAAAAGATATCTGTCAGGTCTTTGATGAGCCCCTCTTTCATTAGCTGCTCGACTATCTTTTCTCCCAGACCCTCGATATCAAAAGCTTTTCTTGACGCCAGGTGTTTAATGCGCCCCTTTAGCTGAGCCGGGCATGAGAGATTAGGACAATAAGTATATGAGCCCTCTCTTTCTACAGACGTATCACAAGACGGGCATCTCTCCGGCATCATAAACTCTATCTCTTTTCCCGATCTTCTCTCTATAATCGGCATGACGACCTCTGGTATAACGTCGCCCGCCCTCTGGACAAGCACAGTATCTCCAATTCTTATATCCCTATTTTTTATAATGTCTTCAGTATGCAAAGAGGCGCGCCTTATCGTGATTCCCGAAATCTTTACCGGCTCAAGCTCGGCAACAGGGGTAAGCAGTCCTATCCTTCCAACCTGTACGGTTATATCATTAATTCGAGTTGTTGCCTGGCGGGGTTTGAACTTATACGCTATATTCCATCTCGGGTGTTTTGCCGTGGACCCGAGTTCTCTTTGATAACTCTTTCTATTTACTTTAATAACTATTCCGTCAGCTTCATAAGGAAGGCTGTCTCTTGCTGATTCAATTTCCTTCTGATATGAAACGGCTTCATCAATATTTGCGCATTTCATAATATGGCTTTCGACTTTAAAACCCCAGATTCGAAGTGCTTCTACAATCTCCCATTCAAAATTGATCTCAAAACCAATAACCTCACCAACTCCCCATGCGTAGAAATCAAGCGGTCTCTTTGCGGTTATTGCGGAGTCGAGCTGTCTTATTGCTCCTGAAGCCGCATTTCTCGGGTTGGCAAATACAGGCTCACCTTCTTCTGATAGTTCCCTGTTTAGCGCTTTAAAAGCTTCAAGTGGATATAAGACCTCGCCCCTGATTTCTATAAGTTTTGGAATATCTTTGCCGTTTAGTCTTAGAGGTATTGTATTGATTGTTTTTAGGTTAGCTGTAACTTCCTCTCCCACTTGGCCGTTACCACGTGTAGCTCCTTGCATTAATAAGCCGTTCTCGTAAGTTAAAGAAGCTGAGACGCCGTCAAATTTAGGCTCGGCAATGTACTCTATATCCCCTTTAGTTTCGAGGAGCCTTTTAATTCTTCCATCAAAATCATAAGCCCCTTCTACTGTAGAGATATTATCTATACTCATCATCGGCATACGGTGGGGAACAGAACTAAATCCCTCAGCCACGGCTCCTCCGACGCGCTGTGTGGGCGAGTCGGGTTTTACAAGCTCCGGATAAATGGCTTCTATTTCCTTTAGCTCATTTAATAGAGTGTCAAAGTCATAGTCGGATATCTCAGGGTTGTTCTTTATATAATAGAGATAGTTATGATGCTCAAGCTCTTTTGAGAGTACCTCTATCTTCTTTTCTGCCTGAGCTTTCGAAATCTGCTTGTTTTCAGCTGCCACTGTGTTTGCTTCCTTGGTTTGTATGGTTAATTTCTATTTCTTACCCTTGAGCCATTGGTTTAACTCTTCAAACTCAAGAGCGTTTAATACGTCTTTTTTCTCTACCCATCCTCTTTTAGCGGTCCCGATCCCAAAGCGCATTTGCAGCAGTTGTTCAGGACGGTGCGCGTCTGTAGAGATTATAATCTTTACACCGGCCTGAGCTGCCTTTCTCACATGAAGGTCTTTTAGATCAAGTCTTTGATAAGATGAATTCAGCTCAAGCGCTTTATCGTATTTTAGAGCGGTCTCAATTACCTGATCGATGTCCACGTCATAAGGCTCGCGTACATTTATGAGCCTACCTGTGGGGTGTCCAAGTGCATGAACATACGGATTCTCAAGAGCCCTCAGAATTCTTTTAGTTATCGTATCCCTGTCCATTTTAAAGCCGCTATGGACAGATGCAATAACGACATCTAATTCCTTTAACACCTCATCGGGATAATCAAGAGAGCCGTCGGTTTTTATATCCACCTCAGAGCCCATGAGGATATTGATCCCCTTCATTTTCTTGTTAACTGCATTTAGTTCTTTTTTCTTCTCATTGAGTCTCTCTATGGAAAGCCCTTTAGCAATTGTAGAGGAGGGAGAGTGGTCTGTTATAGCAATATATTCATATCCTAACTCTACAGCTTTCTCCGCCATCTCTTGAATTGTAGCCTTACCGTCACTCCATGTAGTGTGCATATGGAGATCGCCCTTTATATCTCCAAGTTCTATGAGGTCGGGAAGGTTTCCTTCCATTGCGGCTTCTATCTCCCCCCTGTCTTCTCTTAACTCTGCAGGTATAAGCGGCAGTCCGAGTGTCCCGTACATTTCTTTCTCTGTTTCACCGGCCACTTTTTTCTCCCCCTTAAATATCCCGTATTCGTTTATTCTTAAGCCGTTTTTTGAAGCAATTGTCCTAAGCTTTACATTATGCGCTTTTGACCCTGAAAAATACTGCAGTGCCCCCCCGTATGACTTAGGTCCGACTACTCTGAGATCGACCTGCATGCCTTCATTGGTGATCACACTCCCCTTTGTACTCCCCGAAGCAAGCACCTCTTTTACAAACGGCAGCTTGGTAAATTCCTTGACCGTTTTTTCCGTGTCGTCAGAAATCGTGAGTATATCTATGTCTTTAACCGTTTCCCTCATTCTCCTGATAGACCCCGCTATTATAGTTCCTTCAGTTCCTTTTATCTTTTCTACTTCTTCTTTTATTGATTCGGCCAAAGGAAGAGCCTTCCCAAGATGTGTTCTTTCCCTGCTTTCCTTAAGTAAGGGGATGCCTCTTTTTATCTCATCGACTTTCTTTTGCCCGAGTCCTTTGAAATTGAGTACTTCTTGTCCGTCCAGTACATTTTCCAAATCTTCAAGTCCTCTCACATTAAGCTCTCTATATAACAGCGCCAGAGTTTTTGGACCTAGTCCCAA
>JAJCZT010000067.1 GCA_029262255.1 Deltaproteobacteria bacterium | reverse complement strand
ACTTTGGATACTCCAAGTGGGAATGCGGTAGAGGGGCTTAACTTTCTTTGGACCCCGGATTTTAACACGCTTAAAAACCCGGGGGTATGGGTTGCCGCTGCCGGACAGATATTCTTTACTCTAAGCTTAGGTTTCGGCTCTATGATTGTTTATTCTTCGTATTTGAAAGCGGATCAGGACATAGCGTTGAACGGACTTACCTCTGCGGCAATTAATGAAACTGCGGAAGTTGTATTAGGCGGCTCCATTGCCATTCCTGCGGCAGTTGCATTCTTCGGCGTTGCCGGGGCTGTCTCCATAGCTCAGTCAGGAGCCTTTAACCTCGGATTTGTAAGTCTTCCGGCAATATTTGCCAGTATGCCCGCCGGTCAGTTCCTGGGATTTTTATGGTTCTTCCTTCTTTTCTTTGCGGGCCTTACCTCCTCACTATTCCTAATTCAAACAGTTGTTGCTTTCTTTGAAGATGAATTTGGGATAAATAGAACAAAGTCTGTTCTTATAACCATGGGGATAATTGCATTAAGCGTACTAATGATCGTATTTATTAACGATACACTGGATGAGTGGGATTTTTGGGCGGGCACAATAGGAATTGTTATCTTTGGATTAGTCGAGGTTGTTATGTTTATGTGGGTTTTCGGAGGCGACAATGCTTGGGCTGAGATGAATCGAAACGGTAAAATCAAGATACCCAGGATTTTTTATTATGTTTTAAGATATATCACACCTCTTTTCATGTTGATACTGATCCTTTGGTGGGGTATAGAATTGCTCCCCGAGGAGTTGGAGAAAACAAGTTGGACTATTTGGGTGGCAAGAGCCTATTTGGTTATGCTCTTTGTAGTTCTTGCAGCGCTCGTGTTTATTGCTGATAAAAGGAGGAATAATAAAAGAAATGAATCTTGATGCGCTAATATTTATGTTATCCGCTTGGGGGTTTACTTTGGGCTTGCTGGCTTTTTGTATAATAATGTTGGTGAAAAATCCACAATCCAGCTCGTTTTTGACTAACAATTCAGGCAAGGATAGAGGGAATATAAATAAACAAAAATCAGAGTTATAATTACGCCGCTATATACACTTGCTTTGGGTTAAGAGGCACTAATTCCAACATATAAAATTATTGTTTATAAAATTTCTTTTCCCATTCCTTGTGTTTTGTCTCAGCCTCACGGAGAAAAGGTGCAAAAGCTGCGGCGCTAACAACAAATTTATTAAATAGGTTGAAAGGAAACTTTACCGGGCGTACGAAATCCACAAATAAAACAGCCCTGAACCCCGACGTATCATTCCAGACCTGATGATCATAAGTATCATCGAATATAATGCTCTCACCCTCTTCCCAATGCCTAATCTGATCATGTATGCGTATCCGGCATTTTTCTTTGGGCTCGGGGACAATTAATCCCAGATGGTAGCGCAGAACACCGTTATACGGGCCCTTGTGAGGGGGTATGTGTTTGTTTGGGGATAGTATAGAGAAGAAAGCCGTTTTCATGCCGGGAATTTTCTTCAACAGTTTAACGGTATTAGGACATCTCTTTGCGTTTTCCTCACTTTCCAGGCCGTATCCGGCCAGAAAGTAGGCTTTCCATTGGTTATCCTTAGTGATAGTTTCAACCTCAGGCATTATCTCATGGAAGCTCGGGAGGTCATCTCTTCTCTGCATAACCTCATCCAGTTCCAAGCGTATTGTCTCCCACTCTCTATCGATTTCAGCAGCCCAGGGAAACGTTTCTTTGTCATACACGGGAGGGTTCCCCACTTTTGAGAAACGTATATTAAAACTCTCCACCATTTTAATAAAAGTAGAAAGCAGACCCGGCGCGAATTCTTTCTTGTCGTAGTCGGCCTTACGATATTCTATACTTTCTTTGTTATCGGAAGCTTGAGTTTTGTCTTGATTGTTTTCGCTCATAAGTTGTCCCCTAATCTTTTATCTGTTTGTCCGGTTTAATCTTTCTTAACTTTATTATATCCTCAAATGAGTGAATAAAAAATAATATTGCTGCAATAGTCGTAATTCCCAGTACCCATGGATATCCGCCCACTGCCGCAATCAATATAAATGCGAATGAATATACATTCCTTCTACCCAGGGGACGTACTATTTTTATTACTTTTCTAACGAACGAAGTTTTTTGTGGCTCAACAAGTTTGTCTACTTCAAAGTATGTTACCAAACTTCCCGAGTTGGTATATCTTGTCAGGAAATAGAACGACCAGGCTACAAAAAATAGGAAAATAAAGATGTTTATCCCGCCTAGAACAAGTGCAATTGGATTATTTGAAATGAGATAATATCCTACGGGGACGCCGGTCAGGAAAGAAAGCACTGTAAACTGGTCTGAGACTGTATCGACCCACTGCCCCTTTTTTGTCTCCATTAGCTTAACCCTTGCTACTTCCCCGTCGCACCTGTCAAGTACGGTTGCAATATGCATGAAGAGCGCTCCGATTACCGGGTGACCTATTGCGTAAAATATACCGCATAAAGATCCTATAATATTGATTCCAATGCTGATCATATTAGGCGTAAGAGGGGTTTTAACCAAGAGCCTGCTTGTTGGTAATGAAAATTTGCTGTTTATCCTACGTGATATCCATCCGGTGGCAGTTTTTCCGACATAGTTGAATATGAGATCTTCCGCTTTCTTTGCTGAGTCCTTATCATTTGATAACCTCATCCAATATTTTCCGGAGAACTCCTTGTACTTAGCTTTTTCTTTCTCTACCTGCTCAGAGACAATGTCTTTTAGTGACTTAGAGTCCGAGAAGGCTTTTTGTAATAATTCGCCTGATGCAATAAAAGCCCCTACAGCCCTTCCGCCATTTGGACATATTTCCCCGACAAAAGGCTCCTTAGCCTTATTCCCGGTATTTTCTGATGTGTCCGTTAATATTAAAATCTCATCATTGTTAATCTCTGAATCCATGAAATCCGACAATGCTTGGGGCGTGGTGATAAGGTTTGACTGGATTATGAGATAGGGGGTGGATTCGAGCTTTATCTCCGAATCAACGGATGTCCAATAGATATCAGCTTCAATTCTATTGTCGTTTGCTAAGAGTTTTTTTAAGGAAGTATCGCTATCTTCTGTAATTATCGTAAAATGTTTGATCCCGGCTCTTTGAGCGGTTATTACCAAACGCTTAATTTGGGGGAGGGATCCAAAAACGGTACTTCCGGAAATGCTGAGCTCGGTGTCTTCTATACCGGTGCCGGCCGCTACAAGTATTGCATGGTCCATATTCTTAACTAGTTTCTACGACTCTTAGGACCCGTTCCTGATATGATTTCTTAATGAATTTATCTGAGTTAAGCCTGGCTTTGAAAAGATCACTCGGATAATCTACATCCATCCAAAACAGATTCTCTATATCGAGGGATTTAACTTTATATCCTTTCTTGATTAGTCTGTGAATTGCGGAAATATACCATTTGTTTTCCGCTCCTCCAGTCCTCATTTCTTCTTCAATAGACCTTTTGAGGAGTTCCACTCCAGTGTCTCTGAACACTCTGACCCCTACGGATTCCGCTGAGGCCCGTCCAGTCAAGGTTTTACTTATATCAACTATCTTTGTTTCTTGTATTACAACTTTCATGTCTTCGTCTTCGTAATTTGTTTTACGTTTTACAGGAAGGCAAATCTTTTCGTCTCTCATTCTAAGGGCCTGTTCTAAAACGTCTATTTCAAATACATCATCCCCGTTCATAACAACCATATCACTGTCCATTTCTCCTCTGGCTATCCATAGAGATATCAGACTGTTTGTGGTTTGATAAAAGGGGTTGTAGAGAGTTTTTATCTTCATGCCAAGCCCGTCGTAGTTTCTAAGAAAGTTCTCTACTTTCTCGAAACCAAAACCGACAACAATAACAATCTCATCAATACCACAATCCCTTATGTGGTTTATTTGATGTTCTAATATTGTTTCGCCGCCAATTTCTAGCAAGCACTTCGGTATATACTTTGTATAGGGGTAAAGCCTTTTGCCTCTGCCGGCTGCAAGTATGACCGCTTTCATTATTTATCCTCTCCGCTTTAGAAGGCTATGGTTCTTGCTACTTGTACTATCGTTTGGTAAAGATATTAGATCAGATACAAAAAAGTATCGGTGATCCTCCTTTAATAATAACTTTAATTTATAACCTCGATTACAGTTTATGTCAATATTTAGGATACATTTCCTTGCCGTCATGTTTCTGGCAATTACAATACTTCTTTCAACAGACGATGTTTAAATACCCCTAACGATCTAGTAGGCAAAACTAAAATACTTAACTTTGGGCAACATGTAATTTGTTTGGCTCGGGTTTCATGCTTGTAATATTGTTTTTCCCGTCCACATAGATTAGTTTTGGAGCATGTTTTTTGCATTCAGCTTCATTGTAAGTGGAGAAGCTTGCAATTATTAGGCAGTCTCCCTCTCTTGCAAGATGAGCTGCAGCTCCATTGACGCATATTACATTTGAACCCCTCTTGCCCTCAATCACGTAGGTAACGAATCTGTGGCCGTTTGTAATGTTGAAGATGTGCACCTGTTCATAGTGGAGTAGATCCGCGGCATCCATTAAATTTCTATCTACTGTGACGCTGCCTTCATATTCCAAGTCAGCTTCCGTTACGGTTGCCCTATGTATTTTTGATTTGAGAAGTGTTCTATCCATAATAATCTCCTTACATTATATATCTTAAAGTTTTATGTTATCAATAAGCCTCGTATTTCCTATTTTTGCCGCTATGGCAACCAAATCTCCCGATTTAGCTTTTTCTTTACTCTCAAGCGTGTTCCCATTTCGTATTTCCAGGTAATCAATATCGTATATCAAAGATTTGTTAAGAATCTCTTTCCCTTCCCGAACAAGATCACTAACGTCGTTTTGACCTTGATTAAATCTCTTGTGTATTTCCTTGAGTGCTTCTGAAAGAGCTCTGGACTGCTCCCTTTCCTTCTTGGATAGGTAGGCATTTCTCGAGCTAAGCGCGAGCCCGTCATCTTCTCTTATAATAGGCAGTCCGATTATTTCAATCTCTAGATGAAGGTCTCTTGCCATCTTTTGTATGATTTTTAACTGCTGGTAATCTTTCTCTCCAAAAATTGCAATATCAGGTTTTACAATATTAAAGAGCTTCAAGACAATTGTCGCCACGCCTTTAAAATGTCCCGGTCTAAATTGGCCGCAGAGCGGTTTCTGCAGCTCCCCTACTTCCACATAAGTTTCAAAACCCTCTGGGTAAATCTCATTTATATCCGGGGAAAAAACCACATCTACTCCGATTTCTTTGATTTTCTTTAAATCACCTTCTAAGTCCCTGGTATATTTTGTGTAATCTTCATTAGGACCGAATTGAGTAGGGTTTACAAAAATACTTACTACGAGGAACTCACCTTTCTCTTTTGCTTTTCGCATCAAGCTTAAATGTCCTTCGTGTAGCGCTCCCATTGTTGGGACGAATGAAATTATGCGACCCTCTTTTCTGATATTGCTTGAAAGGGTCTGCATATCTTTTGCCGTATCAACAACTTTGATTAAATCTTTTTCAGTCATATGAATGCTCTGATGAGGGGAAAGCCCCATTTCTTACCTCGTTAACAAAGTCTTTTGTGGCTTTAGTCATAGTTTTTCTTATCTCTGCGTATTTCTTTACAAATTTTGGAAGAGGCTCTTCTGATAAACCAACCAAGTCGTTTATTACGAGCACCTGACCGTCACAATCCTGGCCTGCTCCTATACCAATTGTCGGGATGTTTATGGCGCGAGTTATCTTTTTTGCCAGCTTCTGGGGTATGCTCTCCAAAACTACCGAGAATGCGCCCGCGTCCTCTATTTCTTTTGCAAGCGCTATTAACTTGTTGCCTTCGCTCTTTTCCCTGCCTTGCAGCTTGTATCCTCCCATGTCGTGAACTGACTGGGGGCGGAGCCCTATATGTCCCATCACGGGAATTCCAGCTTTCCTTATCGCTTTAATTGTGTCGATGTAATCCACGGTTGTCTCAAGCTTTACTGATTCAGCTCCAGTTTCTTTTATAAATCGCCCAGCGTTTCTCACGGCATCTGCGCTTGAGGACTGAAAGGACATAAACGGCATATCAGCGCACAGATGTGCGTTCTTGATGCCTCTTGATACTAATTTAGTGTGGTATATCATCTCGTCCATAGTTACAGAAAGGGTGTTTGGCGCACCTTGAATCACATTTCCAAGCGAGTCCCCAACTAAAACTATATCCACTCCGGCTTCGTCTACTATTTTTGCCGTAGGCGCATCATAGGCTGTAACCATAACGATCTTCTCATTATGTTTCATTGAGCATATGATTGGCACGGTTATTTTTCCCATATCGTTTGTCCAAACGTAAAAAAGCCAGATCAGGGCAGAGCCCCTACTGGCTTATTGATTTCAACTTATATAGGTACGGCATGTGTTCCGTCCTGAGTGTATATTTCTCAACTGTTCCTCCGTCTCGGTCTTCTAGAGAAGATCCAAGCGGTAATGCTTGTTATATAAAGCCTCTATACAATAAAGAAATCAAGAAAAATGTCAATAAGAGCGGATTTTGATATTTGCTATGGTCTGCGATCTGAAGTTTAATATTATTAAAAGAGCGCTTCTTTCTTTACAGGATTGAGGGGTTTAAAAATAGAGGTTTTATTACTAATGGGAATAAAAATATTTCAAGTCGACGCGTTTGCCAATGAACCTTTCACGGGAAATCCGGCTGCGGTATGTGTTCTCGAAAAAGAGGCCCTTGAGCAGTGGATGCAGAATGTAGCGAGTGAAATGAACTTATCCGAGATCGCATTTCTGTATAGGGTAGAGGGGGGCTATAATCTCAGATGGTTCACTCCCACTGTGGAAGTTGATCTTTGCGGTCATGCAACACTCGCAAGCGCGCATGTTTTATGGGAGGCGGGTTATTTAAGGCCAGATGAGGAAGCTCGGTTTTATACACGGAGCGGATTATTATGCGCATCTAAGAGAGGGGGTCTTATAGAGCTTGATTTTCCCTTGTTGCCGGAACAGCAAGCCCCTTTGCCCGACGGCCTTAAGGAGGGTTTAGGAATTTATCCCATCTACGTCGGCAAAAACAGATTCGATTACCTTGTAGAAGTTGAGTCAGAAGAGATATTGAGAAATTTGGAACCAAATTTTAATTTATTAAAAAATATTTCTGCCAGGGGGATAATTGTCACAAGTGTTTGCGAATCTAAAGAATATGATTTTATCTCCAGATTCTTCGCCCCTGGCTCCGGAATAGACGAAGACCCGGTTACGGGTTCAGCGCACTCCTGCCTTGGCCCATATTGGCAAAAACGATTGGGAAAGAGCCGATTTAAGGCTTATCAGGCATCGAGAC
>JAJCZT010000066.1 GCA_029262255.1 Deltaproteobacteria bacterium | reverse complement strand
CTCTTCTCCGGAAAAACTAAACGAATTTCTACAAACCCATATTAACGAAAAAGTTTTATATAATGAAGCTTTAAAAAGGGGATTTGAAAACAGGGACGATATTCAAGAGGAAATAGAGCGCTATAAGAAACAGCTCATAACAAGAACCTTCGGCAGAGAAATATTGGAAGAACTGGAATTAAGTAAAGATGATATCCGTATGCACTATGATCAAAACAACAAAGACTTTGAACGTATAGAAATAAGTAAAATCTTTATAAAAATTGATCCCGAAAAGGATAATTCCGGTAAATCCGCACGAGCCAGAGCTGAGCTCGTATTAAGTAGAGCAAATGCCGGTGAGAGTTTTGAAGAGCTTGCCCTTGAGTACTCAGACGATACGGTTTCGAAAAAAAGGGGCGGTAAGGTAGGATATATTAATCGGGGCAAATTCCCCCAAGAGATAGATAATGAAATATTCGAGCTAAAAGAAGGAGAAATTACAAAACCGTTTGAAGTTGACGGCGGGTACCTTATAATTAAAGCGAATCAAGAACCTGGTTATCCCCCATACGGGCAGGTCGAGCGGACCATTCGTTCGGAATTAATTAACGAGAGACTCCTTGAGTACATAAATGACCTAAGGCAGCAGTGGGAAGTCAGAATATATAAAGATAGATTACAGGAGATAACAAAAAGTGAACCTAAGGAAAAATAATCTTTTCAAAATTGCATTTGTACTATTTATCACAGCACTTATATCCACCCCGCTAATGGCTCAAGAAGTAATAGATAGAGTAGTCGCAATCGTTAATGATGATTTAATCACTTTATCAGAGTTAAGAGAGACCTCACTTAGTATTAACCCCGCTTCTAAACAGCAGGTAGATGAGAGAACGGTCTTGAATCAGATGATCGAATCAAAACTATTTGAGCAAGAGGCTAAGAGAAGAGGCATTACTGTAACTGAACAGGAGCTTGACGCGAGCATAGAACAGGTGAGGAGTAGATACAACATGAACGAGGACCAGATGGAAGAAGTCCTAAAGAAACAAAACCTCACGCCCGAATCTTTTAGAGAGCAATGGAGAATGCAAACCTTGGGCAATAAACTTCTTGAGTCTCAGTTAAAGAATAAAATCGTAGTAACTGATGACGAAATAGAGCAATATTACAAAGAGAATTATGGAGCTATCGAATATTCAGGCAACTTTTCAGGCGATACAGAAAAACCTCAAGAGGAAGTAGAGATTGCTCATATCTTAATATCACCGGATACTACTCCCAATGCCCAGGACAAAGCTATTGAAGTCGCGGAATTAGCAAAATCAGGAAAGGATTTCGCAAGCCTGGCAAGAGAATACTCTGATGACAGCTTTACAGCCGATAAAGGGGGCAACTTAGGCTCTTTTAAAAAAGGAGATTTAATAGGGCCTCTTGAAACTGCGGTAGAAAGAACCCCTGAAGGAAAGGTGTCAGGAGTTGTCCAAACACCTGCCGGATATCATATTATAAAGGTTCTAAATCGAACAAAACCAAGCAGCGATGAGAAAGAAGCGGATTCAGAGGATGAGACCTACATAAGTGACAGCGACAGAGAAGAAATAAGGCAAATACTCCACCGGGGGAAAGCGGAAAATCAGCTAAAAACATGGCTAGAAGGTGTAAGAGAAAAAGCCTATGTTGAAATAAAGCTATAGTTGGTCGCCGTATAGAAAAGAATAAAGAATCTCATCTAAAATTAGAAAAGTTTAAGTAGTAAGCCTTCTTACTAAATCTTGGTGCGAGGGATAGAGGTTAATCAAAGTCTCTCTATCTCCAATTTCATTATCAGCAAAATCAAATCCGGGAGCCATAGTGGTGCCCATGAGTGCAAATCCTCCCCCTTCCAACAAATAAGATCCCTGCCATACTCCCTTGGGCACGAGAGCCTGAACACAGTGACCGGCCTCTATATCCTGTCCCAGAAGTATTGTGTTGACTGTGCCGTCAGCAAAGAGCTGCAGCATTAAGACCGGATCACCAAGATAAAAGTGAAATATTTCATCAGTCGGCAGTCGATGTAGCAATGATTTTGTATCAGGCGTAAGCAGATAGTAAATCGCGGTACTTAGTGATCTATCCGATTTATATTGCTCCGGCAATGAAGATCCGGAAATCACTTGATCGGAGCGATGAGTTTCCACATAATATCCCCCCTCTTTAGGCAGCGGCTTCATATTGAGCATTTTAATTAGTTTTTCCGCAGTTAGCATTTAGACCCTCCTTATAGCAGGTTAATTAAAATAACCTCATTTTCCCATTTTGAAAAAAATTATCTTGACTAACCAAAAAGCGTGACTAATTTCAAAGTGTAGGAAAAAATAGACATCACGGAGGTCAAAAAAATGAGATTAAAAGTTTGGGAACCATTTAGAGAGTTTAAACCGTTTTATAGAAATGTAGATAGACTGAATAACGAATTCGGAAAGGGTTATTATGGAGAAGCAACAGGCGAAGAAACCTGGTCCCCCAAGGTAGACATTTATGAAACTGATGGGAGCTTTGTATTGAACGCTGAGCTGCCTGGATTAAAAAAAGAGGAAATCAAGATCGATCTAAACGATAACACCCTTACATTAAAAGGTGAGAAGAAGTTTGAAGAGAAGGTCGAGAAGGAAAGCTATGTAAGAGTTGAAAGCAGTTATGGTAGTTTTGCCAGAAGCTTTACTCTTTCAGATAATGTGAACACCGAGAACATCACCGCCAATTATAAAGACGGTGTGCTTGAAGTAACCCTCCCCAAAAAGGAAGAGGTTAAGCCTAAAGAAATTAAAGTCGAGATTAATTAAGGTTTATTAGATAAGCGATCCCGCTCTGGGGTCGCTTATCTATTTTCTGCTGTTTCCTTTATAAACCGAGCTTCTTTCTCAACACGCGGTCAATCGTCTTGTTCTGCTTCCAATAATCGCTTATTAACACTTTATTCCTTGTAGCTTTCGTTGTAAGAATCTTTGCTTCCTCTCCAAAACCGCTTACAGATGATTCTTCCCACGATATTATTTCATAGGGAAATGCTTTATTAAAAGTAATTTCCATAGTGCGTCCCGAATCATCATAAACTAGCTTATAATTCATAAGATTCGGATCATCAAAATCTTCCTGAAGCGATGCTTCGGCAATTTCAACCTCTAGCTCTTTATGAGTAAGTCTGGATGCCATAGCGGCGGGTATTATTTTTATTCTACCTTGAGGAAGACTTTTCGGATCGAGCCTAATGCGTGCCCACAACTCATCTTCGAGGATTTCTTTCTGTAGATTAAACTCCCTGTCGCCCTCGGATTCAAAATATGAGAAGCTCCTCACTTCATAACCGTTACTATCTAGATTTAACTGAGTAAAGGTATTACCGCACCACTCCTGAGAAGAAGATGTAATCTTAAGAGTGTTAGGATATTTGTCGATATAGACAGGTGTAAAAACCGAGTCCATCATTGAGTAGCGATATATACCAGTATCAAACTTTTTAATCCTGTTGAGCTTAAGAACTTTAACGTCGTCCCCATCCGCATTTTGCGGGTCATCCAATTTCACCTGCTTTGATTTTGAAAAATCCTCTGTAACAAACACGTGAACAGCGTAGCCCGTGTGAAGCTCCCCGTAACGGGCCTGCTCAAGCTTGTAGCTCGTAATTTCTGCTTTTCCATCGTACCAGTAATCCTTGAATTCCTGAGAATCCACGATAGCGGAAAAATTGGTATGCTCCCGGGATTCACTCGAATAAAAAGGGAATATCGTCAAGAAACAAACAATTGTTATTAGAAATCTCACTCTTTTCATTTAAGAGCGCCTCCATGGCGGTAGATTTATACAAACTCTATATATTATGGATGAAATTTAAAGATATAAGATGCGCTGAGTATTAAAAAACATTAAGCGCTAAAAAACAAGGGCAAGCTAGTGAAAAAAAATTTCATCAACTCGCCCTTTGGAGGATGATAGCAAGTTTATATAAACTAAAATTATATAAAAAATCAGAAGTTAATTCTGCTATTTGAATTCCCAACCTGTTTCTAGAACTCAATTATAACCCCACTCACAGTATAAACTAATTCCATATAATAATATAGCTCACATCGGCATTAATTTTTCTTGCCGCTGTTTTTGACACAAAAGGAGCAAATATATAATGAAAAAAAGAATGATCTTATGGTAGGTTTATACGTCCATGAAAAAGATAATTAATAACTGGGTACATATCCCGGGTCTTCACTGCGGCTCTGTTACACTCAGAGACGTAATGACATACTACGGATACAGATGGTCTGAAGCGATGTGTTTTGGAATTGGAGGAGGACTCGGTTTTTATTATTCTATAGAAGATAGCATAAGCCCATCGCATATGATATTTGTCAGAGGGCCTGCTATGGAAACAACTTTTCTAAGCCTATTGGGCAAATCAACATTATGGAAACATGCAGATGAAAGCGTCCTGGATACCGTGAAGTTATATCTAGATAAAGACATTCCAGTCATAATTCAAACCGACATATATTATTTGGAATATTATAAGTCCTCTACACACTTTCCCGGGCACATAGTGTCTGTCTGGGGATATGACGATGATGCTAAGACAATGTTCGTAGCTGATAACCATTTAGAGGGGCTTCAAACAGTACCTTACGATGATTTTAGAGAGGGTATGTCCTCAAAAGATCCATCCAACCCCTTAGATAATAACTTCATTGACGTAAATTTTGATAAACCTATAAGACCTTTAACCGATATCATTCCTGAGGCAATTTGTGAAAACGCGAGAAAGATGTTAGATGGCTGTACGGGTGGAAGGGGTGAATCAGGGGTGCATAAAATAAAACTCTGGTCCGAGGATCTCCCGAATTGGAAAGATGCTCCTGACTGGAAATGGTGCTCAAGGTTTGGATATCAGGTAATAAAAAAAAGGGGAGTAGGGGGAGCCGGTTTTAGATGGATATATAGAGATTTTCTGTTAGAAGCGGAAGAGATGATTCCCCTCCTTAAGGAACTTAAGTTATCCAGGAGAATGGAGCAGATCGGGAGGAAATGGAGTGATATTGCACTGCTGCTGAAAGATATTAGCGAAAAAGAGAGTCCGGATACCGCGTTACTAAGCACAGCATCAAAAAAGGCATTTGAGCTGTGGGAGCTTGAAAGTGAATTCTACGGAGCGGCAATAGAAAAAATTAAACCGGGTTAACATATGAAACTTTTACTTTTTGATATAGACGGGACATTGCTACTGACCAACGGTGCGGGGACAAGGGCGGCAAACCGGGCATTTGAAAAAATATACGGGATTAAAAATGCGATGAACCAAATCGA
Source organism: Deltaproteobacteria bacterium (assembly GCA_029262255.1). Lineage (GTDB taxonomy): Bacteria > Desulfobacterota_D > UBA1144 > Nemesobacterales > UBA2774 > CR02bin9. The sequence goes on along the minus strand of JAJCZT010000066.1, from coordinate 3,036 downwards.
TGCTGCGGGAAAAACCGACCCTTTAATCTTAAAAGAGATATTCTTGAACGAGTTGAATAGAGATTATGCTCAGCAAGAAGCTAGAGCACTGTATGATCACTATATCCCTTTCCTTGAAGAGGAGACCGGAAAAGCGGAGATTACAGTCATGCCGGGTGTCAGACAACTGCTTGAGAATCTAACCGCTAGAGAAGATATGGTTCTCGGCGTCGCCACGGGGAATATAGAAGAAGGGGCCTGGATCAAACTTAGAAGCGCCGGGTTAGATAAGCATTTTAAGTTTGGAGGATTTGGTTCTGACTCACATAGCAGGGAACATTTAATACTAAAAGCCCTGGACAGGGCAAAAGACCATATTGCTCACCCCACTGAATTTGAGAAAATATTCGTCATTGGGGACACCCCATATGACATAAATCACGGAAGGGCAGCGGGAGCCTTAACTGTTGGCGTTGCTACCGGGAGTTATTCCAGGGCGCAGTTAGAAGAACACAATCCGGACCACTTGTTCGATGACCTAAATAATCTGCAAAGCGTGATTCGAATATTTGAATAGTTAATATAGGACTCTTCTCAATATCGAGCTTAAGCGCTCGTAATCATCCTTAAAATACCTTGAAAGGCTTTTACCCATCCTAACAATATATTCACTATCATCCTTCCTGACTGTGCTGGCATGATAGAGAGATGAAATCAGGAGATCATCAACAGGTACGTTGGATGACGACACAATTGTTCTTAAGAAGAAATCTTGTTCACTTAGCTCTTTCTTCTCTTTATCGGTACATTCATAGATAAAGGAATGGATGGGAGGCGGTAGAGGTGATAAAGTAAAATTGAGCTTTTTTGAATCCGTATGGGCTAGCGTTAGAACATGAAACTCGGTCTTTAAAAGCTCAAATATCTGAGGCTGCTCACGTTTTAACTCGTCCATACTCATATCATACGCCGTAGGTCTTCTGCCGGGCTCACTGCTTTGTGTAATAATCTCGTAAACCAGCCCATATACAACGGGGCTGGAATCCGTCTTTACAAAACTGCCGAAAGAAGGAGATTCGCCTACTCTTGGAGAACGGGCAACAAACCCTTTTGTACTCGATTCTATTACTTCACCAATATGATCCATTAGACACCCGGTACTCTTTTTGATAGACCTTTTCTGGAAATAGTTACATTAAAATCGGCTTTTACCATAGATTCTTTTATGAGATCGAAGAAAAAATTCCTATCTTTACCTTTTACAACAGCCTGCTCATGAGCCTCTGCTATCGCTACCGGGTATCCCTTCCCTTTTTTGGCTTGATCGTAAACCAAAGTATGGGCCAGGGTAAGCAATTTATTATCTTCAGCCACCCATTTAGGAATTTCAACCCTTGCTATCTCCTCTCCTATATTTATATAGAAAAAATAAATATGGTGATCTCCATATGACTCTAAAATTCTAGACGAACTTCTAAATACTGCAGACCTCTCGCCCTGCTTTAAAACTCTAGAGAATAGGTTGTTGTCCGTTAAGCCCTCTACCTGGGCACACGGAAGCTTTGGAAGCTCAGTATAGGGACACTGGTTACAATAGCTTACTTTTTCAGGACAAAGACCAAGCCTGAGTACATTTATGACATCCGCGCTGCCGGGGGAACTAATATATCCAACTATAGGAACACGTCTGTTCTTTAGTTCTTCCATAATATTTAGAAAAGGCTCTAATACCCCACTCTTGAAATCAGACGGTGTACCTTCTAATCTCCAGAGGATAAGAGTCCCGTCTGAAATTGAAATTATATTTTCTCTACCGCTAGTCTCTTTTACCAGATCAAGAAGTCTCTCAAATTCCATGAGAGTTCGTCTATGTGAGATAACTTCACTATTTGCCGGTATTTTCTTCCCGTCCCAAAGAGTAAACCTGTCTTGTTCTTTATAAAAAAGGACAGGGTCAGAACTCAGATTAGCTCCGCTATTGTCCCCATAGTTTAATATGATCGAGCTTATATTTATTAAATAGCATGGTAGAGCTTCATGGCGGTCCGGGAAAATTTGAGATCCGTCTGAAGAGATGGCTGTATAATTTGAGGGTCGTTTGGGTAGAGGGGAGGTAATATTCAGAGGTGAGGATATGCCGGCTAGGAGCCATGAGGTCTTGCTTTTATCTACCTTCCGAGAAAGCTCTTCCCAGTTCTTAGATTTATTGCGCAATTCACTTTGGGCAAGTTTGATTTTCTCCCCGAATTCATCAACGAAGTGCCTTCTTTCCCCTAACATACCATCTATTTGCGACTTGATTAAGTGAAATTTAAGCACGGCAGATGAAAAGATAACACGCTTTAAGAAGGTTACAAACTAGATGGTTAGAATTACACCGTTTAACAATAAAAAAAGACGGGCTACCCTTCTCAGGTTAGCCCGCCTTACTATTTCCATTGATACTGATTGCGTTTTTTAGTTTTTAGAGCAGCTTACATCATGCCGCCGCCCATACCGCCCATACCAGGCATCATGCCGCCTACGGATGGCAGTCCAGGACCGCCGCCTGCAGGTTCAGCAGGTTCCGGCTTCTCAGCGATTAAGGCTTCTGTTGTTAGTAGCAGTCCCGCCACGCTTGATGCGTTTAACATAGCGCTCCTTGTTACCTTGGCAGGGTCAATGATTCCGGCCGCTATCAGGTCACAGTACTCAAGCTTGCCAGCGTCAAAACCATGTGACCCCTTCTGCTCGCTTACCTTACCAACCACAATAGATCCGTCCCATCCCGCGTTGCCTGCTATCCCTCTGAGAGGCTCTTCAAGAACTCTCTTCACGATGTTAACGCCTGCTTGTTCCTCTACATCCGCACCCTTAAATCCATCCACTTCTTTTATTGCTCTGATTAACGCTACTCCGCCTCCAGGCACTATTCCCTCTTCCACTGCCGCTCTGGTTGCGTTAAGCGCGTCTTCCACTCTTGCCTTCTTCTCTTTCATCTCGGCCTCTGTCGCTGCTCCCACTCTGATCACAGCCACACCACCTGCAAGCTTGGCAAGTCTTTCCTGCAGCTTCTCT
>JAJCZT010000065.1 GCA_029262255.1 Deltaproteobacteria bacterium | reverse complement strand
TCTTTCCTCCGGGGCCTTGTCTATATCTCCAAACTCTACAAACGACGCTCCGCCTGACTTTTCTAATACCTTAGTTATTGCCGCTGTTAATGTTGTCTTACCATGGTCTACATGACCCACGGTCCCTACGTTTAAGTGCGGCTTTCCTCTCTCAAATTTCGCCTTCGACATCTTAGCTTTCCTCCTTAAGTAGGGATATCATTACACAGCCTGTACATTTGTTTTTAAATCTTCAGTTAGCATTTGCGGAAGCGCGGAATAATGGCCAAATTCCATTGTAAAAGTCCCTCTTCCTTCGGTCATAGACCTTAGCTCCGTCGCATAGCCAAACATTTCGGACAGCGGAACCTCCGATTTTATGGCCTGCATGGCGCCCCTTAGCTCCGATCCCATAATCCGGCCTCTCCTGGAACTCAAATTACCCATTACCGTTCCCATAAAATCTTCCGGCACCACAACTTCAACCTTCATCATAGGCTCAAGAATAATAGGCTTAGAACGCAGCACTGCATCTTTAAAAGCCATAGAGCCCGCAACCTTAAAAGCAATTTCAGAACTATCTACATCATGATAAGAACCATCATAAAGCCTTACAATCCAATCAATTACCGGATACCCCGCAACCACTCCGGTTTCAGAAGCTTCCATGATTCCCTTTTCAACAGCAGGTATAAATTCTTTAGGAATATTGCCGCCCTTGACCTCGTCAATAAATTCAACACCAGCACCCTGCTCGTTAGGCTCCATTTTTATTTTCACATGACCATACTGACCACGGCCGCCGGTCTGTCTGATAAACTTTGCTTCCACATCTGAATTCTTAGTAATAGTTTCTCTGTAAGCAACCTGCGGTTTTCCAACGTTGGCGTCTACGCTAAATTCACGTCTTAAACGGTCAACTATAATCTCCAGGTGAAGCTCACCCATTCCGGAAATCAACGTCTGACCTGTTTCATCATCAAATCTTACTTTAAATGTTGGATCTTCCAGTGAAATTTTATTTAGGGATAAACCAAGCCTTTCTTGATCGGATTTGGTTTTAGGCTCAATCGCAATAGAGATAACCGGCTCTGCAAAATAAAGACTTTCAAGGAGTATGGGCTTATTCTCATCACATAGCGTATCACCGGTTGTGGTCGACTTAAGACCCACTGCCGCGACAATACCACCTGCCCCTATCTCAGAAATCTCCTCTCTTTTATTGGAATGCATCCTGACAAGCCTTCCGATCTTTTCCCTTTTTTTCTTTGTCGAATTATAAAGGGTGCTCCCTGTTTTGAGCTTACCGGAGTAGACCCTTAGATAAGTCAACTGACCCACAAAAGGATCGGTCATAATCTTAAAAGCAAGGGCAGAAAACGGCTCATCGTCACTAGGCCCTCTAGTATCAGCCTCTTCCGTATCAGGGTTAACGCCTTCAACATCAACCAGATCAAGAGGAGAAGGCATATAGTCAACAACCGCATCCAAAAGAATCTGAACCCCTTTATTTTTAAACGCTGTTCCCAAAAGCACGGGAACAATACTCAAATCAATGGTGGCAGCCCTTATGGCGCTTATTATCTTATCTTCAGATACCGGATTCCCATCGAGATAGGTTTCCATTAGCTCCTCATCAAAATCCGCTATGGATTCCAACAAGTTTTCTCTCGCAGCCTCAGCTTCAGCCTTCAATTCGTCAGGTATATCAACTAATTCGTATTTAGACCCCAAGGAATCATCGTCCCACATTGCAAGTTTCATTTTAATTAGATCTATTATTCCAATAAACTCATGGCCCACGACATATGGAAGCTGAACAGGTACCGGATTGGCCAGAAGCCGGTCTTTCATCTGAGACACAACCTGCGCAAAATCAGCGCCGTCTTTGTCCATTTTATTAACAAATGCCATCCTGGGAACTCTATATCGGTCAGCCTGTCTCCAAACAGTCTCAGATTGAGGCTCTACACCGCCTACAGAATCAAAAACAACCACCGCTCCATCTAGCACTTTCAAGGACCTTTCTACTTCTATAGTAAAATCAACATGGCCCGGCGTATCAATTATATTAATTCTATGATCATTCCAAAAACAAGTAGTTGTAGCTGAAGTAATTGTAATTCCGCGCTCTCTTTCCTGCTCCATCCAATCCATGGTAGCAGTCCCTTCATGGACTTCCCCAATTTTATAAGTTAGCCCCGTATAATAGAGTATGCGCTCAGTTGTTGTGGTCTTCCCAGCATCAATATGAGCTACAATTCCAATATTTCTTACTTTACTTATAGGTATTGCCTTATCCAAAACTATTCCTCTCCAATATTTCTTGCTTTATTTATAAGATTTACAAGCATTGCTTTATCCAAAACTATTTTCCCCAACCAAACGGCTTACCACCTGTAATGAGCAAATGCCCTATTCGCATCGGCCATCTTATGCGTATCTTCTCTTCTTTTTATCGAACCACCCCTGCCCTCAGAGGCATCAAGAATCTCACCAGAAAGCTTTTCCTTCATGGATTTGCCTTCTCTATTCCTAACCGCTGTAAGCAGCCATCTAATAGCAAGGGACTGCTTGCGGAAAGCATTAACTTCCATAGGCACCTGGTAAGTAGCGCCGCCCACTCTTCTGGGCCTTACCTCTATTCCGGGTTTGATGTTGTCCATAGCAGCCAGGAAGACCTCAAGCGGATCCTTCCCTGTTTTTTCCGAAACTATATCAAACGCTTCATAGAAGATTTTCTCAGCTTTACTCTTCTTACCGTCTAGCATGAGAGAATTTATAAATTTAGCCGCTATCTGATTCCCATATTTAGGATCTCCGGCAATTTTTCTTTTATTAACAGAACCTTTTCTTGGCATTTTTTATATTCCTTTAACAAACTGCTTATTTAGGCTTTTTAGCTCCATACTTAGAACGGCTTTGCCTTCTACTATCAACCCCGGTCGAATCCAAAGTTCCCCTGACAATATGGTATCTAACACCAGGAAGGTCTTTTACTCTCCCACCCCTTACAAGTATCACAGAGTGTTCTTGAAGAGTATGGCCCTCACCCGGAATATAACCGGTCACTTCAATACCGTTGGTAAGCCTAATACGCGCGACTTTTCTAAGTGCGGAATTAGGTTTTTTAGGTGTAGTAGTATAAACCCTGACACACACCCCTCTTTTTTGTGGACAGTTCTGCAGAGCAGGAGCTTTACTCTTCTTTTTCGCTCTCTTTCTGCCTTCTCTAACTAGCTGGCTTATAGTTGGCACTAATACTATTCTCCCTCAAAAGTTAATCCAAGTAATATATCCAGATAAATTATTGGATGTCAAGATTAAATACAGCTTATTTAGCATTTAATTTAAGTTTCTTCGCTAACCCAATAACAGTAACCCCAGACTTGTACCATCCAGGCTTCCACCTATTATCATCAATCCCATCTAATTCGGCCTGAAAAACCCTAAGACATATAGTTATACGCCCGCCTATATCGACGAAAGGATCCCCCGTATACAAATCGGGAATAACCCCTATTTCAGAGCTCAACCCTTGGGGTTTAATCTCCAGAAGTTCAACACATTCAAGAAATGGGCGGTCGTGTTTTTCTTCATTATCTAAAGTTTTGGTACCCATTTCCAAATACCATATTTCAGCCATTTAATAACTCCTCAAATGCAATCTAAATAAATATTTTTTAGATATATTTAAGTGCTTTTTGCCCAATATCGGTTCTAAAATAAAGCGATTCACAATCAATATGGTTAACTGCCTTATAAACTGCGCTAATCGCCTCTGGTATGTTATCACCAAGAGCTGTCACACCAAGCACTCTTCCCCCATTTGCGACTATGTTCCCATCATCATCCTCAGATGTGCCTGAATGAAAGACTAAAACCCCGTCCATCTTATTAACATCATCAATGCGATCTATTTGAAAACCCTTCTTATAGTCCCCAGGATACCCCTTGGAAGCCATAACAACGCAAACCGAGGCTTTATCATACCATTCAATGTCTCCCTGTGCCACTCCTCCCTGAGAAATAGTGCTCATAAGAGGAACTATGTCAGAGCGCATCCTCATTAAAAGCGGCTGCGCCTCAGGATCGCCGAATCTACAGTTGAATTCAAGGACTTTAATATCAGAGCCATCGATCATAAGACCGGCGTACAATATTCCCTTATATTCCCGGCCTTCCTCTTTTAGCGCCCTCACTGTTGGCATCATTACTTGATCCATTATAGCTTCATGAAGCTCAGGGGTGACAATTGGAGCAGGGGAATACGCGCCCATACCTCCGGTATTAGGACCTTTGTCTCCATCCAAAAGCGCTTTATGGTCTTGTGAGGATTCCAGAGGTATAAGGTTCTCCCCATCGGTAAAAGCTATAAAGGATACCTCCTCGCCCTGAAGAAACTCTTCTATTACGACCCGCTTTCCGGAATCTCCAAAAATCTTACTTCTCATGATATCATCAAGTACATCTATAGCCTCATCCTCTGTGCGGCATATGATGACCCCTTTTCCAGCCGCAAGTCCGTCTGCCTTGATTACAAGCGGAGGTTTAACTTCTTTTACCCAATTCACAGCATCATCGTAATCATAGAAAGTTGAAAAGAACGCTGTTGGTATACCATATTTTTTCATAAGATTTTTCGAATACACTTTACTGCTTTCAATCTCGGCTGAAGCTTTATTGGGACCGAAAATATTAAGATCTTCTTCTTGGAAGCGGTCTACGATCCCAAGTGACAAAGGAATTTCCGGACCTACAATAGTAAGATCAATCTCTTCTGCTTTAGCGAAGCGAACCAGGGACTCTATATCCGTTACTTTTATATCTACACAGGTAGCATGCTTTGAAATTCCTACATTCCCCGGGGCACAATAAATTGCCGTAACAAGGGGGCTTTTCGCTATTTTCCAGCACAAAGCATGTTCTCTTCCACCGCCGCCCACTACAAGCACTTTCATATTATTGATATCCCCTTATTTTTAGCTATTAAATTCCCAGAGCCCAGTTAATTTACCAGATAATAGAACTTTTAAAATATTAATATCCAAAAGGCGCAAAAAAACAATATTACACCTGCAAAAATATAGTTTTACATAACAGACCCCTATCTTTGAGAGTACTCGAATTATTCTACTGTAACAACTTTTGCAAGGTTTCTCGGCTGGTCTACGTCAGTCCCTTTGTATGTTGCAATATGATAGGCGAGAAGCTGTAGTGGAATTATGGATATAAGAGGACTTAGGAGATACGGGGAACTAGGGACTTCTATCACTTTATCGACAATCCCCTGCAGCTCCTGGGCAGCAGGATCAGAGGTTAAAAAAATCACCTTTCCCCTTCGGGCACGAACTTCCTGAAGATTTCCTAAGATTTTTTTGTATGTTATTCCCTCACCCGGAGCTATTAAGACAACCGGCATATCCTCATCAATTAGCGCAATAGGACCATGTTTCATCTCTCCGGCCGCGTAACCTTCGGCATGAATATAGGATATCTCCTTTAGCTTGAGAGCTCCTTCAAAAGCAATTGGATAGTTGATTCCCCTTCCAAGGTATAGAAAATTTCTGTACTTAAAGAACTCTTTTGCAAGCTCTTTAATATGGTCGTCCAATTTAAGGGTGATCTCCATTAACTGGGGGATACTTATCGCCTCTTTGATCATCTCTATAGACTGTTTTTTAGTGACCTGTTTTTTTATCCTGCCCAAATAGATCGCCAATAGATAAAAGGCAATGAGCTGGGTAGTAAACGCTTTAGTAGACGCAACCCCTATTTCAGGCCCCGCATGAGTATAAATCACGCCATCCGCGTCTCTTGCAATCTTGCTCATCATTACGTTTGTAATACCAAGTGTTTTAGCTCCCCGTCCCTTTGCCTCAAGCAGCGCTTCAGATGTATCCGCCGTTTCACCGGATTGCGAGACGGCAATGGCAAGAGTTTTGTTGTCAATTACAGGTTTCCTATAACGGAATTCAGAAGCTATATCCACTTCAACTGAAACCTTTGCGATTTTCTCGATCATATATTTGCCGATAAGGCTTGCGTGATAAGAAGTGCCGCACGCAAGGGCTACTATCCTGTTAACGTTCTTAAAGAGGGAGCTGTCCAAATCTTCAAAATACACATCCCCGGTCTCCTCTGAGAACCTGCCCCGCATCGTGTCTAAAATGGCTCTTGGCTGCTCGAAAATCTCTTTCATCATAAAGTGGCGGTATCCACATTTCTCAATAGAGATCGGATCCCAGTTTATGGAATGAACCTTTCTTTTAACTCTATTGCCGTCTGAATCAGTAATCTTAATCTCATCTTGCTTTAAAATAGCGACATCCCCATCTTCTAAATAAATCACATCTCTGCAAAATGGGAGTACGGCAGGAACATCGGATGCCAGATAATTTTCGTGATCGCCTTTTGCTAGAATCAAAGGAGAGAATTTTCTTGTAGCAATGACCTTATCGGGATCGCTGTCAGAAATTACCGCTATCGCATATGATCCTTCTATTCTCTTAAAAGCCGCCCTGGCCGCATCCTCAAAACAGAGCCCGGTGCCAGAAAGATCTTCAATCAAGTGCGCTATGACCTCTGTATCAGTGTCTGAGTAAAATTTGTAGCCTTTCTTTTTAAGCTCGTCTTTAAGCTCTAAATAATTTTCGACTATACCGTTATGTACAACTGAAGTTCCGCCTGATACATGGGGATGGGCGTTTTTTTGAGACGCGTCCCCGTGAGTAGCCCATCTGGTATGACCTATACCGAGCGCTCCCTTGGGCGAGTGTTTCTTAATTTTAGTTTTGAGTTTGGAGAGTTTCCCCTTACTTTTGAAAACTCTTGAACGGCCGTCTTGGATTATGGCTATACCAGAGGAATCGTATCCTCTATACTCGAGCCTGCTCAAGCCTTGCAGCAATACATCAACGGTTCTTGATTGATGCCCTATATATCCTAAGATTCCACACATTTACTTCCCCTTGTTATCCTTGGGCTTTCTCTTCCAATCCTTAATTACGGTTTGTCTGGCTCTTCCAATAGCGAGCGAGCCCTGAGGAACATCTTTTGAAATTGTTGAACCGGCCCCTGTAGTGGCGCCCTTACCAACCTTAATGGGGGCAACCAACATTGTGTCGCTCCCTATAAAAACGTTGTCCTCAATTACAGTTTTGTGCTTATTAATACCGTCGTAGTTGCATGTAATTGTGCCTGCCCCTATGTTGACGTCTTTCCCCATTACCGTATCCCCTATGTATGACAAGTGAGAGACTTTCGATCCCCGGCCAATTTTGGATTTCTTTATTTCCACAAAATTACCTATCTTGGCGCCGTCTAGAATCTCCGCCTCCGGACGTATGTGAGCAAAGGGACCTATACTTACATTATTTTTAATTGAGGCGTTTGTGATATAACAAGAAGATTTAACCGTAACTCCGTTTCCAAATCTGGAATCTTCAACCCATGTAGAAGGACCGATAACGCATTTACTACCTATTTGAGTTTTTCCGTAAATATGAGTGCCGGGATAGATAGTTGTATCCCGTCCAATTTTAACCTCAGGAGATATATAGGTATTCTCGGGATCGATCATTGTAACACCGGAGCGCATGAGGCTTTCATTCACCCTCCACTTTAGCACGTCTTCAACATATGAAAGCTCGACCCTATCATTTACACCCATTACCTCATCGCTGTCTGATACAATTACACCGTTAACTTTTAAGGAATTCTTATGAGCTAATTCTACTATATCGGTTAAGTAATATTCGCTCTGCTTATTTCGGGAATTAATCTTTCCAAGCGCATTCCATAAAAAAGAGCTTTTTACACAGTATGTTCCTGAATTTATCTCGTCAATGAACCTCTCTTCCCGCGTTGCATCTTTTTGTTCAACAATGCCTATTACATCGCCATTTTTATCCCTCTTTATTCGTCCATAACCGTAAGCATCGTCTACAAGAGCTGTGAGAATAGAGAGATCTGCATTTTTTTTCGCGTGATCTCTAATAAACTTTTTAAGAGAGTTTGATGTTATAAGCGGGAAATCTCCGTTTAGGATAAGAATATTGCCCTTGAAACTTTTAAGGGCAGAATTAGCGCAGTTTGCGGCGTGCCCAGTCCCTAACTGCTTACTTTGCGTTACGTACGTTATTTTTTTGGGGTCTGAGACTTTTTTAACTTCCTCTGCCCCATGACCCACAACTACTACAACGCGCTTGGGGGATAAGTTATCGACCGCGTCCAATACATAACTCAGCATGGGACGACCCAGAGCGGTGTGAAGCACTTTGGGGATATCGGACTTCATCCGTTTGCCCACTCCCGCAGCTAAAATCACAACGGCTAAATTCATTACGCTACTTAGCCCTCCCGTATTTGTCCTCTAATCTTATTACATCCTCTACTTCGGGAGTAGAGGCTTCTAGCACATCGCAATCGGTAATGGCTGTCATCCTGTGTTTTGTAAGAGGAGTTATTCTAACTGCGCTGCCCGCCTTAAATACTGTTTCTTCTTTATTTCCGCCAACTTCCTCAATTTCCAATAGCATCTCACCGTTATGAAGGTATATAGTCTCGTCCTTAACCTCGTGATACTGGTAGCTCAGGCTCTCTCCCTTGTTGATATGGAGAATTTTGCCTACGTACTTATCAGTCATAGCCCACCACAATTCGTATCCCCAAGGTTTCTCCACTCTTTTAATTTTGTCTGTAATATTCACTTCTTCAGAATTCCCAATTTAGTATATTTGTATGCTGAAGTATAAATCAAATTAGTAAGGATTTGTAATACAAACAACAGATAGAATATATATAATTATGGTTGGTTTTGCGAATTTACGGGAGGCACATATTTTCAACCCGTTCGTCCTGAGTTCAATCGAAGGACGGAGCTTTTAGGATATCACCCTTCGAGAACCTCAGGGTGTGCGGGTGTTTTTCATCTCCAGTTTAAATTGGGTTCGAGATGACGGCGGTTTTTGGCAAGCTAATTACCAAGTCAAACCGTCATTTCGAGCCGGAAGGCGAGAAATTTTTCTTTTGTTTTAAATGGAAAAGAGAGAAGAGAGATTCTTCGGCTGCACAAAATGCGTGCGCTCAGAAGGACAAAGACCGGATTCCCGATTAATGCGTCTATTGTTTTTTCCATATTTCCTCACCCGCCAATAAGAATTGTATTCACAATAATTCAACATAAGGGGGTGTTGTTGCCCTGAACACCCCCTCACATCGTCCTTATTAGAAAAATACCTTGTTTGGAAATACTCTATTGCTCTCTTCTGCTTTCTTCATCAAAGCAATCTGTTAATAACTCTCGGTATATATGAATATGTTCAGAAGATAATGCTCTTGCTGCCAATTATTAAGAGTTAAAATAATATTGTCAGATATTTATATGATAGATTGTTTCTATAACTAAAATCTGTAGTTTAAATTGCCTTTTTTGTAGCTATTTTTCTACAATATGGGAGGGCTAATCTGTTAGGTTATTCTTTATTGCGTAGCGAATTAACTCTGCGGTTGTTTCCAGCTTTAGTTTATCAAGAATGCGGGCACGGTATGTGCTAACAGTGCTGGCGCTAAGATAGGTCTTTTTAGCTATATCATTCATATTTATACCGGAGGCAATCATTAACATAACTTCATACTCACGGTTTGACAGCGCTTCATGCAGAGGCTTCTCGGTTGCCATTTCTCCCTCTACATCAACAGCTAATTTTTCCGCAAGTGATGAATCAACATATTGTACTTTTTTGAGTAGGGTTTTTATGGAATTTACGAGTTCGTGCTCTTCACGTACTGCTCTTATTTCATTCTGTGCCCGCCTGTGATCTTCAATTTCCTGCTTGAGACGTAGATTGGTTTCCTCAAGCTCGGCAGTACGGATTCTAACGCGGTCCTCCATTTCCTCATAGAGTTTTGCTTTTGCTATTGCTATGCCAATGTTGTTACCTATCGAAACGTTTAATTTAATTTCCTGTTCGCTAAATTTGCCCTTTTTGTAGCTGGCTAACCAGATAACCCCCATGACAATACCTTCTAGCATAATAGGGATACCAAGCGCTCTATGATGCCCCATGTTCTTACCTGCCGCGCCTACATCTTTATCATTTTGAATATCCTCTACATTAAACACCCGCCCCGAGTTTATTAATTTCCATGTAACCCCTTTAGGAGAGGGAATCCTGGAGGCCCTACTTAAATAGTCTTCAGTAAGGTTTCTATAGGCTTCCAGAGCTACCTCTTTTCTATCCTTGGTTATCATATAGATAAAGGCCATATCTACATCTTTAAGAGTTAAAACCATGTCTAGGGCGGTATTGTAGATATAATGCAGATCAAAAGATTGATGCACAGCACTGGTGATCGTATGCAGTATGTCTAAATCCCCTTCATCTATCAATATCTTCATTTTGATCTGATTTGTATATAAATGTTATGATGCTATTTTAAATTAATAGTAGCACAAAAAATTGCGAAAGAACGTAATTAGTTAATATTTACCAGTTAATTTAATATCAACTTTTGACTTTTCTTTTAATTCCATTCTTAGGAAAAGAACGAATTCAAGTTAGCGGGGATTCGGACGCCATTACCCTTTAGCCAGCTAATGTTAAGAGATTGAAGCTCTTAGCTCATTGGAACTCAATGATTAGGTGGGATTTCTATTTAAATCTGTCACACTGGACCATGCCCTGGACTCGTTTCAGGAGATGGTTCAGAATAACAAGACCGGATTCCTGATTAAGACGTTCGGGAATGACAGAAAAGGGAGCTTCCGCTCCCTTTTTAGTTTTGCGAATTTTATGATTTAAGTTGAGATCAGTCAGGCCTATACTTAATTCAGGATAAAATCAAAACGGGATGTCGTCATCACTGCCAAACGAATCATCTTCTATATCAAAGTCAGCAGGGACCTTTTCATCGGGTGCGGATGATTCAGACCTTCCCCCCTGTCCGCCCAGCATCTGCATATTTCTTGCAACTATTTCTGTTGTCCACTTCGTATTCCCTTCTTTGTCTTCCCAGGAACGGGTCTTGATCGACCCTTCGATGTAAACCATCCTTCCCTTTGTTAAGTACTCCCCGCAAATCTCAGCCAAGCGGCCCCATGCGACAATACGGTGCCACTCTGTGTCCTCTTGTTTCTCCCCTGCTTTATTCGTATATTTCTCTGTTGTGGCAAGTGTAAAATTAGCCACGGCTTGACCGCCTGTCGTATATCTTATTTCAGGGTCGCGTCCTAAATTTCCTATTAACATAACTTTGTTTACGGCCATTTGTTTCTCCCAAAACTTTTCTTTTATGAAATTCTATCATCTGAGCACATGAAAATCCAGAAATCAGAATAGATGAGCGGAAAACAAAAGAAACTGATGAAGGATCCTGCCCGTCATACCCCAGATAAGATATTGCTCATATTGATAAGCGTAGTCCTTGACCTCTATCCCGTCTCTTTCCCTAATCCTCACTTCCAGGTTTCCATCATCAACCAAATGACGCATAGGTACCCAGACCGTCTTCTCAACTTCATTTATATCCGGCCTTAAAACTACTTCCTCATTTAAAACGGATAGATAAGGGGTAACAATATAGTTTCTAGCTCGGGGATTGTTAGGATTTACATCATCAAGACTGCCCAGAATCCGCCCACTGCTATTTATATTAATACCGACCTCTTCATAAGTCTCGCGGATAGCGGTTTCAAGCTTGCTCTTGTCAGCACTCTCCCTTCTACCTCCGGGAAATGCCATATGACCAGAGAAAGGGTCACGGTCACTTGCCGATCTTTTAATAAAGAGTAGAGAATAATCCTGCTCGCTCTCTTTTAATATCATCATGACAGAGGCATGAACAAAATCACCTTCCCTAAATATCTCGTTTGCATTTCTGTCGGATAAGATTTTTTTTAGATTCTCTGTTGTATCACTCAATTTATATATTCCAAGAATTCCTGAAAAATGTTGTAAGCGTGATCATCAAAAAGTACAAAATACACCTTCTCAATAGACGTTCTTTCCTCACTCAAATATTTCAAAACAACGTCCATCATTATTTTAGCACATCCATCTAAAGGAAAACCTCCAACCCCTGTGCCAATTGCAGGAAAGGCCAGGGTTCTAACTCCATTTTCAGTGGCTTTGATAAGACTATTCTTCGTACTGGCCTCAAGTGACGCCCGGTTTACGGTACCTCCAGGCTTCATAGCCGCGGCATGTATGACATATTCGGCTCTTAGATAACCTGCCCCCGTTATTGCTGCCTGCCCAATAGATATAGGGCCATACTCATCACACTCAAACTCAATGGATGGCCCGCCTCTTTTTTTTATGGCCCCCGCAACCCCGCTTCCCAATTTAAGATCGGTGTTTGCGGCATTTACAATAGCGTCAACATCCATATCCGTAATATCGCCCTGTACTATCTCTATTCTTTGCTTTGCATCCATCACAACTCTCAAAACTTCCTATCTAGATTTTTGATTTGAGAAAATCAACGCACTCTATACCAAGGCAATGATATTTCCCCATTGATCAACATGGCATTTACATCTAGGGGGAATTAATATCGTGGAAGTATCTTCTAATATCATAGCGGGTCCAGAGAATTTAAAGCCCCAATAGAATTCCTTTCTATTAAAAACTTTTACAACAATATTGCTTCCACCGAAAACAATTTTTTCTCTGGAAGGTTTTATTTTGATTTTTTCATTTTGAAGATTTGGGATTTGAAGCTCTCTTTTTTTCGCTATAGCTCTTATTCTTAAGGTAACTACTTCAACTTCACTTTTGGGTTTATTGTATCCGTTCATTCTTTTGTGAGCTTGATGAAAGGAGCTTACGAAATTCTTGCCATATGGAACAGTAATCTCGTGCGACTGCCTTTTGTAGCGGACATCTATAAACCGTTTAAATTTTATCCTCTCAGCTGGAAAATCTTTACGCGCCTTATCTTGGAGTAAAGAAAACCCTTCTTCCAGCACACCGGGCCCGGCCTCTTGCTCATTTAGAAAAACTGTAATGCTGTAATCCTTAAACATATCCGCTGTCAGCATACCGAGTGCGGAAAGCACACCCGGGTCCTTGGGGAAAATTACTGTTTTTATCTCAAGACCCTGAGCTAACTCGCAAGCATGGAGCCCCCCGCCGCCGCCAAAGGAAAGTAGAGCAAATTCCCTTGGATCGTACCCCTTTCCGATAGATATAACTCTAAGCGCCCTTTCCATATTGGCGTTCGCGACCTTTATTATGCCTTCCGCTACTTCCTCAACGGAAAGCTTAAGACGACGTGCAAGTTTCCTCAAAGCAGCTTTTGATTTTTGAGGAAATATTTTCATTCGACCGCCTAAAAACGAATCGGCTCTAATTCGCCCGAGTACAAGGTTAGCGTCCGTTACAGTCGGCTCCTCTCCTTTTCCATAACATGCGGGCCCGGGGTCTGCCCCTGAACTCGCCGGTCCAACTTTTAAGACACCTCCGGAATCGATCTGTACGATAGAGCCCCCTCCGGCGCCTATTGTTGTAATATCTATCATGGGGACTTTAATAGGAATACCATCAATCGAAGTTTCTGTTGTAAACTTCGGTCCTTTCTCACAGAGAGCAACATCCGTAGAAGTCCCGCCCATATCGTAAGTGATCATTTTTTCATAACCGGTTAACTTTGCGATCTTCGCCCCGCCGACAACGCCCCCCGCGGGACCAGAGAGAATGACCCTGACCGGCTCCACAGCCGCCTGGGAAGGAGACATAACGCCCCCGCTTGACTGCATTATTGATATATCCGCATTAGGCAACTTTTGGGATAGGGTATTCATATAAGTTTTCACTTTCGGCAGCAAATAGGAGTTGGCTACAATTGTAGAGGTTCTCTCATACTCTCTGAATTCGGGGAGTATTTTAGAAGAGGTCGAAATTGGAATGCCGAGACTATTTAGATATTTCCCTACCTTCTCTTCATTTGCAGGGTTAACATAAGAGTGAAGAAAAGAAATTGCAATTCCTTCTATATTCAAACTCTTGAGCTTCGACTTAAGAGTCTTTAATTCTGATAACCTAACGCTGTCTAAAATCTTTCCCTTATAGTTTATCCTTTCATTAATTCCGAACCTTAAAGACTGAGGTACAAGCGACACGGGCGCTTCCCAAAAAATGTCATAGAGCTTCCCTCTATTTTGTCTGCCTATTTGTATAACATCTTCAAACCCTTTTGTAGTTATAAGCGCTATACGGGCGCCCTTTCTTTCAAGAAGCGCGTTTGTGGCGACTGTCGTCCCGTGTACTATCTGCAGACCGTTTAGGTTTTCCCCTAAAATATCTCTAACGCCCAGGGTAATAGATCGAGAAGGATCTTGTGGTGTTGAGGGAACTTTATGGATGCGTAAGCTGCTTCCGTCAAACAATACAAAATCCGTAAAAGTTCCACCTGTATCAATTCCAATCTGTATTAGTTCGCTCATCTGATCTTAAAGGTATATATTTGATTAGGACAAAACTCAAAACATAGCCGATCTACTAAATACTGGCAATATGAATTACAACAAGATAGGGAAATGGTTTCTCGATATGGGAAGGACTTCCTTCCAGTTAAACCTATAAATTGGTTTTAAAAATAGGTGATCGGACGATCTCTATAGATTACAAATTAATCCGGTTGAATTATATTAATACTCATCCAGACCGACAGGGTATACGACCTTGACCTTCTCTTCGGCAATTTCTCTTAGAGCGGAAACAACGTCCTTGTTTTCAGTTTCTTCAGATAGGATAGGAGCGCCTTTGACAAGAAGCCTTGCCCTCTTCATAGCCGCCACTGAAAGAGCAAATCTGTTTACAACCTTCTCTAAACAATCTTCAATAGTTACCCTTGCCATTCTATTACACTCCCTTTAATATGATTTCGGTAATAATATAAGGCATGAAACCGTATAAGTAAAGACTCTTAGTTTAAGCTCGACTTCGAGTAAAGTTATGAATATGTTAATATACTGCCCAGGAGAATAATAATGGATTTAGAGCAAATTAAATTTAATGAGGGTGGTCTTGTCCCTGTAATTGTACAGGATGT
>JAJCZT010000064.1 GCA_029262255.1 Deltaproteobacteria bacterium | reverse complement strand
TTCAGTTCAATAGGGGCCTTTGTTTTCTAGAATCCAAATACCTTCTATCTTTTAGCTCTGTGGATAACTCGGCGTTTGTAGAAGCAAATTCTATTCACATTAACACTCACAATTCGTTTCTGTTAAGCTTTAACTAGTTCTAATCATTGCAGTTTTAGTTTGTTCATGTTCCGGAGCGACTGTGGACAGAGGTCTTGAATTTATGTGCTTAGGTTGTTGATTAATTGTGAATTACTGTTGAGAAAATGTGAATGGTTTGTCTAGTTTTATTACTTTTTTATCATCTTCGATTTTTGTAAGAAGCTCTGATACAGAAAGATTGAACTCTGGATGAATAAACTCAGGGGCAATCTCGCAAAGCGGCTCAAGCACAAATCGTCTAAGGTGAGCTCTTGGGTGCGGGATGATTAAATTGTTATCTCTCATAACAAGGTCGTTGTAGAAAATTATGTCCAGATCAATTGTTCTGGGTCCCCATTTCTCGTCTCTTACCCGTCCCAGTTTTTCTTCGATTAAATTAAGCCTTTTGAGCAGTTCATGAGGAGAAAGGTCAGTGTTGATTTCAGCCACGCAGTTTATGAAATTTGGCTGATTCTCATTACCCACGGGCTCTGTTTCATAAAGAGAGGAGATTTTGACAATTTCACACAATCCTGCGATTTGATTTATGGCTTCTTTGCAGCTGTCTATCTTCTCTCCGAGATTCGAGCCTACCGCGATGAAAACTCTCTGCATGGTTATTAACTTAAATTACATTTCTTTGACTATCCAGTGTGTATTCATTATTTTATGTAAAAAGGGGGAGTTTATGGCTCTGTTGTCTGAAAATGAAATTGCTGAGTATCTTTCAAACCTGGAAGGCTGGGGACATGAAGGGAGCCGGATTGTTAAACAGTTTAAATTCAAAAACTTCGTAGAATCCGTGGGATTTGTAACCAAAGTTGCTATTCTTGCCCAAAGAGTTGATCACCATCCGGATATTCTAATTGAATACAGTAAGGTAACTATTACTCTATCGACCCATAGCGAGGGCGGGTTGACTGAAAAAGATTTTAATCTGGCAAGCGAAATCCAGGAAGTGTCTTAGAAGAGCGCTAAGGTTTCTTTTCCTTCTCAATTATCTCGTAATCACTTTCATCTAAAGTAATCGTAGTGGTATCGCGGTCTTCTCTACTGGTGACCGGTTCTTTTTTCTTGCTGCCAAAAGATGTAATAAACCTAAGTGCTGTTAGCACTATTACTCCAATCGCTACTGCTATTCCTATGAACAGTCCAAAAATGGCCAATACTCCAATTACTAATAAAACCAAAATAAATATAAGCGGGAAAACATAGAACGGCGGTTTTCCCTTGAACTGATAGAAATTAATTTGTCTGTTATTCATAAGTTGTTAACCTTTATTTCCCCTATGCCTTTCCATGGCACTTTTTATATTTCTTGCCGCTTCCGCATGGGCAAGGATCGTTTCTGCCTATTTTCTTCTCTTGTCTTTTTATAGGCTTCTTCTTTTCTTCCTCTTCCCCCTCCCCTCTGCTTAAAACCATTTTCTGCTGCTCAGCTCTCCGTCTTTTCTCCAGCCTTTCCATATCTGTTTCACTGACCGGCTGGACTCTAAAGAGTTTCTCGCAGACATCGTTGCTTAGTCGGTAGATAAGCTGACCAAACATCTCGTAACCCTCTCTCTTGTATTCATGTAGCGGGTCTTTCTGAGCATAGCCTCGAAGCCCAATACCTTCTCTTAGATGGTCCATGTTGAGAAGGTGGTCTTTCCACAGGTAATCAACTGTCTGCAGCATGACGAATCTTTCGATCTGCCGCATGGTCTCGCTGCTAACGTCCTGCTCTTTTTGTTCATAATATTCATGCACTTTATTTCGTATATATTCGGAAACATCTTCTCTCTTAACAGCATCTTTGGGTAAATCCTCAAAGCCAATCTCTATATTAAACAGTGCGTGAAGGGATTCTTTTAATTCTCCGAGATCCACAATGTCTGAGTTTATTTTTTCCGGCAATGTAGCTTCTGCTAAATCGTCTGCAATATCATCGGCCATCTCAAATAAATTTTCTTTTAGGTTCTCCCCGCCAGCCAGGAAATCTTTCCTCTTTGTATAGATAACGTCTCTTTGGGTATTTAGAACATCGTCATAATCTAGTAGATGTTTTCTGATGTCGAAGTTATGGCCTTCAACCTTTTTCTGAGCATTCTCAATAGACTTGCTGATCATTTTATGCTCAATCGGCTCTCCTTCTTCCCAGCCGAGTTTGTCCATGATTTTAGTGATTGTTTCAGATGCGAAGATTCTCATCAAATCATCCTCAAGCGATACAAAGAAACGTGAAGAACCCATATCTCCCTGTCTTCCAGCTCTTCCCCTAAGCTGATTGTCGATTCTTCTTGATTCATGCCTTTCCGTTCCAATTATATGAAGGCCGCCCATCTCAAGCACTCTTTTCTTGTCCTCATCGCAGATTGCTCTGGCTTTAAGCATGGCCTCTTCATATAGTTCGGGATCAGCTTCGGCTTGATCTACTTTGTATTCTTTTTGTAGAATTTCGTTTGCCAGGTGTTCATGGTTTCCTCCGAGGATGATATCCGTTCCTCTTCCAGCCATGTTAGTCGCAATCGTGACAGCGCCGATTCTACCGGCCTGTGCTACAATTCCAGCCTCACCTTCGTGCTGTTTTGCATTTAGAACTTGATGTTTTACTTTGAGCTTCGTTAGCATATTATGGAGTCTCTCCGATTTCTCAATCGAAGTGGTTCCCACAAGTATTGGGCGTCCTTGTTCATTAAGCTCTTTTATCTCTTCTGCTACAGCATTGAACTTCTCATTTTCAGTTTTATAAATTAAATCGTTTCTGTCATCCCTTATCATTGGCTTATGAGTGGGAATTACATTCACGTCGAGCTTGTAGATGTTCTTAAACTCAAACGCTTCAGTATCGGCAGTACCGGTCATACCGGCTAATTTTCTATACATGCGGAAGTAATTCTGGATCGTAATTGTGGCCAGGGTCTGGTTCTCGTTCTCTATTTCTATTCCTTCTTTCGCTTCAACCGCCTGGTGCAGACCGTCGCTCCAACGCCTTCCGGGCATTAGCCTTCCCGTGAATTCATCCACGATTATCGCCTTGCCGTCCTGAATCATATATTCGACGTCGCGATTAAACAGATTGTGTGCCCTAAGGCCCTGAATTACATGGTGGAGGAGCTCCAAATTTGCCGGGTCATACATATTTGTTACGCCTAGAGCTTTTTCGACTTTTGTTGAACCCTCTTCAGTAGGGGTAACCTGCTTTGTCTTTTCATCAATGGTAAAGTCAACCTCAGGTTTTAACATTCTTATTATCTTATCAATTTCGTAGTAACGCTCTGTAGAATCTTCAGACGGTCCTGAGATAATCAGAGGGGTTCTCGCCTCATCAATTAATATGCTGTCTACCTCGTCCACGATTGCAAAATTGTGTTCCCTCTGTACATAATCATCAAGAGAGAATTTCATGTTGTCTCTTAGGTAATCAAAGCCGAATTCGTTATTTGTTCCGTAAGTGATATGTGCTCCGTAAGCCTCTTTCCTGGAGCATTCGACAAGCGTAGTTTTGAAAGCGGATAGCACGTCCAAGTTCTTTTCAGGGGGGATATCCAGATCTGCGTACTCGTTTGGCCATACGCTCAAGTTGTTATCAATAGCGTTTTGAGCTTTCTCTGGGTTCTCCCACTCTACCAAGTAAGAAACCTCGTGGTTTACTACACCCACAGAAAGGCCCAAGAGTTTATGGATTGACCCCATCCATGTTGCGTCACGTCTTGCAAGATAATCGTTAACAGTAACAAGGTGTGCCCCCAAACCTGTAAGGCCGTTTAGGTAGAGGGGGAGGGCCGCGACTAGTGTTTTTCCCTCACCGGTTTTCATCTCCGCAATTTTTCCCTGATGAAGGACTAGACCGCCTATTAGCTGAACATCAAAAGGCCGCATTCCAAGTGTTCTACGTGCTGCTTCTCTTACTGTGGCAAATGCTTCAGGAAGTATTTCCTCAAGTGTGTTTTCTAATATTTCCGCATGTCCCTCATCTTCAAGATCGGCGTTTCCATTCAAACTGTTCTTTACTTTTTCTATGAAAGCGTCTGTTTTTTCTTTTAGAGCGGAGTTTGATAGTTCCAATAAGGCCGCTTCGTGTTCATTAACAACATCAATAGCAGAAGCAAGTTTCTTTATCTCCCTTTCGTTCTGAGAGCCCACAATCTTTTTCATTAAGTAAGAAATCATTTTTTAATAAACCTCCGAAAAATAAGAACCGATTAAAGTATAAGGGTAAAACATATGTATAACAAATTGCATGATTTTATTCGTTTTATAGTGAAATTTCGTATTGTTGCGGTGACATATACGTTATTAAACTCTTTGCTTTCTAGATCTAATCCCTATGAATATAAAATGTGTTTTGGTAAAAATTGCTCTAATAGAACTTAATCATTAAGCGTCAAAATTCAATTAAGTTCTACTGAAACTACTGTGGAAGTTCCTGACTTATTAGAGGTGATTCCGATTAGAGAATTTACTTCCTGCATTGTTTTTTTGTTGTGACTAATTAAAACTACTTGAGAATTCTTGTCTATTTCCTTAATAAGCTCCATAAAATAGGATGTGTTCTTGTCATCCAGGGGTGCGTCAATTTCATCAAAGAGTAAAAAGGGCGCAGGTTTAATTAGGCAGGCTGATATAATTAGCGCTATTGCCGATAGAGCTTTTTCCCCCCCTGATAGCAAATTGATGGATTGAAATTTTTTCCCCCGGGGTCTTACCATTACTTCAACTCCGGTCTCGAGTATGTCGTCCGGATCAGTAAGAACTAATTTTCCTTCCCCACCCCTAAATAAGCGGGCAAATATCTCTTGGAATTTTTCATCCATGATTTCAAAAGCTTCTTTGAATCTTTTCTCCGATTCCTTGTCTATTTTGCTAATTGCCTTACCTAAAGACGAAATTGCTTGTATGAGATCATCCATCTGCTCTGTTAAGAAAGTGTATCTCTCTTCTAATTTATTGTATTCCTCGGGAGCCAACAGGTTAACCGGGCCGAATTTTTCAATCTTTTGCTGAAGCCTTCTTAGTCTGGGTTCTTCAATATTTAGATCAAGCTCCAATAACTCTTGTTCCTCTTGTGGGCTCATTTCAGTCTTGTTGTCCATATCGAACGAGTCATTTCTTCTAAGAGTATCGGTTATATTCTCAATCTCGATTTGTACACTGTTTAGATCAATCTCAAGAGAATTGTTTTTAAGCCGTGTGTCAGACAGCTGTGAATTTAGATTCTCCCTCTTCTCACTCGTGATTGTAATGTCTTCTTGTAATTTTCGCCTTTCGTCATTTCTTAATGTTAGTTTTTCTTCTTTTTCTTTGAGTTTGTTCTCAAGGTCATTAATTTCAATAACAGTACTGCCTTCTTTTTCTATTAGACTTAGTTTCTCCCGTTTTTTTTCTTCTATTGTGCTGGATTCGATCTCTATTCTTTTGTTAATATCGCTTCTTCGGATATCAAGCTCTACCAAATCTTCATATAAACTTCTTTCTTTTTCCCTGAGCGACGCGCATGTGATTTTGAGGTCCGCTATATCCCTCTCAAGCTTTCTCTCGTCCTGTTCCTCATGTTGAATTTTCTCTTCGATTGCCACTAATCTGTGTTCAAGATCAATTTTTTCAATATCAAGCACTTCAATTTTGGAATTTGATTTGTCAATAAAAATTGATCTTTCCCCAATTTCACTGCCTATTTGCTCAAGATTTTTGGCGACAAACTCAATCCTTTTTTCTATTTTTTCCAAATATCCTTTGAGGTTAAATATATCTTTTCTTGTCTCGGCTTCTTTTATATCTATTTCTATTAAGCGGTTGCTGTAGTCCTTGATTCTATCATTTATGTTTTGGATTTCCCTATCGTTTACTTCGATTTCTGAAGCAATGCTCTCTATCTCTGCTTGAAGTTTTTCTATTGCAGCACTCAGATTCTCAATTTCCCGTTTTCTCTCGAGTACGCCGGGTTGTGTGGGTCCTCCCGAAATTGCCCCGTTTGAGTGCAGAAAATCTCCATCAAGGGTGACAAAAGACGCATTTTCATTTACTTCTCTTCGGGCTTGGAGGGCTTCATCTATAGTGGATACTAAGAAAACTCTCTTAAGAGTTCTCTCTATAATATTGCTTTTTATGTTCTCAACCCTGACAGTATCGAAAAGGGATTTTATGTTTCCCGTGCTTTTGTAAATCTCAGTATTCATCCTTTCGTCTTTTATCGAGACGAAAGTCCCTCTTCCGATAGAGTCTTGTTTTAAAGAGTTTATTGCTTTTAAAGCTTGTGAGCTCTCATCGACTAAAATCCATTTCAAAGTATCTCCTAAGGCCGCTTCCACAGCTTTTTCGTACCCCTCAGGTACTGAAATAAAATCTGAAAAAGTTCCCAGAACCCCTCGTCCTTTATTGTGTATAATGAAATTTCTAATACCCTCGGGCAGCCATTCATAGTTCGACTGGATCTGTTTTAGTGCGTTAAGTCTTGAGCTCAACTCATTAAGCTCTTCTTTTAAAGAGTCACTTTTCTCAATTACCAATCTTTGCTTCTCATTTAAGGAAGATAGAGTTAGAGCCAGCTTGTCATTGGTTTCAGTAATATTGCGTTTTCTGGTTTCATTTTCTTTAGAAATGTTTTCAAGTTTTAATATGTCCCCCGCGGCACTCTTTTTCTCTTGAATAATCTCCTCATATTCATTTTCTATAAGAGATTTTCTGGATTGTAATTCCTTTAGTTCTTTTTCGTGTCCAAGCGCCGAGCCTTTTAGAGAACTATATTCATTAAGCGTTTTAAATAATGCAGTTCTAATATCCCTGAGCTCGTCACGAGTTTGGGCATATTTAGATTTTAGGGTTGAGAGGGTGTTTTCCTTCTCAGAAATTGATGCCTCCTCTTTCTCTAGGTCATCTTTTACATGTTTGGACATGTCTCTTTTAGATTGAAGCTGCTCTGCAATTCTTTCTGTCTCATTTGTTAGCAATACTGCTTCGCTCTCTATTTTCTCAATGAATTTGTCAATACTGGAGGATTCATTTTTTAAGAGTTCCTGTGAAGATGCTTTTGTTTGGAGGTTCGTTCTTGTTCTATATGTCTCTGTTTCTAAGTCTTTTAAGGATTCTTCTAAATTTGTGAATTGTACATTTAAAGTTTTCAAGTGGTTAGTAATCTGGAATGAATCTCTTTCGGTTTCAGAAATTGTTTTTTCAATTTTAGTTTTTTCATCTAGTATCGTATTTTTTCTTTTCCCTAGCGTATAAAGTTTTGTATTTAGTATTGTAGATTCAAGCTTTCTCGCTTCCTCGGATATTCCTCTGAATTCCTCAGCTTGCCTGGCCTGCTGACTGAGAGTGTCCATCTGCCGTTTGACTTCATTTGTCATATCCTGAATACGGCTAAGGTTTTCTTTTGTAGTTTTTATCCTTGTCTCAGTTTCGCGCCTTCTAATCTTATATTTTCTGATCCCTGCAACTTCTTCAATCAAAGTTCTTTTTTCTTCAGGTTTAGCCGTGATGAGCTTATCTACGCTGCCCTGTCCTATTATCGAGTGCGAGCGGGCGCCCGATCCTGTGTCAATAAATATGTCGGTAATATCTTTTAGTCTGCAGGACACCCCATTTAGGGAATATTCGCTTTCCCCGGACCTAAATATCCTGCGCTTGATTTCAACTTCCTCAAAATTGTAATTAGGGACCTGCTCGAGCACTAATGATACTTCTGCCATTCCGAGTGGTTTTAAAAATTCGCTGCCGTTTGATATGAGCTGTTCCATAACCTCTGCTCTCAGCTGGCGGGGGTTCTGCTCACCGAGTATCCACCTTATGGCATCAATGATGTTTGATTTGCCACAGCCGTTTGGACCTACAATTGCGCTTAGTTGGTTATGAAATCTTATTCTGGTTTTGTTATAAAAGGACTTAAAACCATTGATCTCAAGGGATGTTATTTTCATGTTTTATTGGTACAGCTATAATTATAGATTGAACAGGGCCATTATTTTATTCAACCATTATTTTCAAATTTCTATTACTTTTCAAATCTATTGTACTTGTTCGTTCTTTATTTTTTAACTATCCCTGTACAGGAAAGAGATTGTTGTTTGGTACAATTTTAGCTTCCCGCCTTAGATTCTGTAGCCATTTTTGCATTAGATCCCTTCTTTGTGTTTGAAGCTCTTGTTCTTTTAATTTTTCTTTTTGCTGTTCAAAGTCTCCGGGATCAGCGCTCGTTTTTTCTTTGAAGATTACTACATAAAAATTGTTGTTGTTTTGATATACTTTTTCCAAAACCGTAGAATTCTCATCAATCTCAAAGACTTCAGATCTTATTTGTTCAAGATTGATTCCGGGTATTTTTTCCAACCGGGTGAAAGGGCCGGTCTCGTTAAGATTAACACCTAATTCCTTAGCCTTTGCCGCAATCTCTTCTTTCTTGGCTGATTTTAACTCGTTTAGTGTTTCATCAGCTTTTTTTCTTGCCTGGTCATTAGATTCTTGATTTTTAAGCGCCGATATAATTTCCGGTTTGGTTTCATCTAAAGTCTTTTCGCGGGGCTCGGAAATTTCACTTACTTCCATCACCCAGATTGTTGTGCCTACCGGCACTACGCTTGTCTTTCCCTGAAGTCCGGTAAAAGCCCGGTTTACAATTTGAGGCGGAATGTCGCCAGTTCTGTCTGATCTTAGAAAGGGGGCGCTTTCACTAATTGACTCAACCCCGTTTTCTTTTGCTATCTGATCAATGCTCTTGTCTGGATTCTGAGATAGCTCAATACTCTCTAGAAACTCCTGACGAACTACTTCCCCTTTTTGGCTTTTTAAGTTGGACTCGACATCGTTTTTCGCTTCTTCAAAAGAAAGAGTTGTTCCATCCTCAGATTGGAATTCTTCCGGATATGCATTGTAGTAGGCGCTAAGCTCCTCATCGGATATCTGAACACGGTTTTCAAAAGTTTCGGGTTCAAGAACTATGTAGCGAATTTGCCTTAGTTCATCGGTTTTGAAATTAGCTTTCCCGCCTTGATAATATTTCTCTATTTCCTCATCTGTTGGAGTATCGGAATCAGCGAAATCTTCGCTGGAAAACTCTATGTAATTAAGATTAACCCTCTCATTTTGCATATTATAGAGAATAAGTAATTTCTCATCCGTGACCATTATCGTTTCATTAATGAAGCCCAGCAATTTTTGAGCGAGTAGTTGTTGTTTGTAGGATTTCTCAAAAGTGCCAATATCCTCGTTCAGCCCTTGCTCTATAAAATTTTGGTAGTCCTCAGCGCCTACGAATTGACCGTCAACCTGAAAAGCGGGGTTGGATCTAATAGATTCACCCAGTTCCTGGTCAGTGATTCTGAAACCAAGCTCTTCGGCTTTTTGGGCAAGGAGTTTTAAATCAATGAGCTGATTTAAAGCAGACATGTTTATGAAATCTATTGCGGCCTGGGGCAGTTCCTCTCCCTGCTGTCCGTACTGTCTTCTCAAATTGTCCCTTACTCTATAGTATTCCGAAAGACTTATTTCTTCACCGTTAATCTCGGCTGCGGAACCTCTACTAGAACTGGTACCATCCCCAAAACCTGTTACGAAAGACCCGATTCCTAAAATGAAAGCAACGGAAATAAAAAACAGTATAGTTAATGTAAGCCATCTATGTCTTCTTCTAATACTGTCAAGACTCATATTCAGTATTCCCCTCTATTATTTATTTGTAATAAAATCTATCCCACTTGCCCCACAGTTTCAAGAACGTGTGTGAATAATGGATTACTATAATACCCTTTAATTCCAATTGACTGAAACTTGAATACAGCTCAAGCTCGGGTGAAACGATATGTTAACATATAGATGCCCCTTACTTGACAGTTTCGGCTCGCTCAAATACTCTAAACCCGCCTTAAATTCTTAATAAAATTAAGTGGATAATAATTCTAATTCTACCTACTTTTAAGGAACAATCCTTATGATAACTGCTCTTGGAGGCGGTGTTGGGGCCGCTAAGTTCTTAGAAGGCCTTTCTAGCGTAATTGAAACCGAGACATTAAACATTATTGTCAACACAGGTGACGATATATGTTTAAATGGACTCTACATATCCCCTGATGTAGATACGGTAATCTACCGTCTCTCAGGTGTAATAGACAAGAAAAAGGGATGGGGTTTAGAGGGGGATACGTTTATATCCTTAGAGTCGCTAGAGAGATTTGGTCTTGATACATGGTTTAATATTGGAGATAAGGATATAGCAACCCATCTTTACAGGACCCGTTTAAGAAACAGTGGATTTACGGCTACTGAGATTGCCTCAAAAATATCAGACGCTTTTGGGCTGTCCCGTAATTTAAAGATCATGCCAATGACCGACCAGGACGTTGAGACATGGATTCAAACTAACGAAGGAGAGATGCATTTTCAGGAATATCTCGTGAAAAGAAGGATGAAACCCGAGGTTTGCCGGGTTACGATTCGCAATATTGATCACGCAAGTCCGTCCCCAGGTGTCATTGAGTCAATTGAAAAGGCGCGAGCGGTAATTCTTTGCCCGAGCAATCCCATAATCAGTATTGGTCCCATACTTCAAGTCAAAGGGGTGAGAGAAGCGCTTAAAACAACTCAAGCTGAAATTATTGCCATTAGCCCGCTTGTGGGCGGAGTGCCGTTAAAAGGGCCGGCCGATAGGTTAATGAGTGGTCTTGGTCTTGAGGTTTCTTCGGCGCAAGTGGCAAGACTCTATTGTGATTTCTTAGACACTATGGTTATAGATTTAGAAGATGCCCATGAAAATCAGGCAATAAGTGATATGGGTCTAAAAACTTTAGTAGCAGATACGGTGATGTCTGATAAGAAAAAGTCAGCTACGCTGGCTTCATCCATCCTGGAATTGATCTAATAATTTATTTGAATAACTCCCAAAATGTTGCATACTAATTATGCTTGACAAGAATGTCCTGTTTGTGCGAGTATATGGGGGATAAGTTGGAGTCCATGGCGGTTATTGATCCCTCATTTCTTTATAATTTGTTGGGGAAATTTTCTAAAATTAATATGACTTCTATTAATAGAGATTATGGAAATATACTTGATTCTCTTGAGTGCGGGCCGTTGTTGAACGGTCCTTCAAAAAGCCTTTCCGCAATATTGGATAAAGCGGCGTCAGGTGCGGTTATTAACCGTGAAGACGCTCTTTATCTCGTAAATATTGAAAGAGATGAAATCCCCTACTTGCTTTTAACCGCTGCTAAGTTGCGAGACAGAGGAAAAGGTAAGGTTCTCACGTATTCAAAGAACGTATTTGTCCCGTTGACTCAAATATGCCGCAATCACTGTGGATACTGTACTTTTAAATTTGAGCCAGGGGAAGGGCCCCTTTTTATGAGCCCTGATGAAGTATTGGATATGGCAAAAAAGGGGGCGGAGCTGGGGTGTACTGAGCTGCTATTTGTAACCGGCGATAAGCCTGAGCTTAAATATCCGGTTTATAAAGAGGCGCTGCAAAAACTTGGTCATGAAAGTACTGCTGATTATCTGATCGCAATGGGGGAGGCCGGGCTTAAAGAAAACATTTTCCCTCACACCAACCTGGGTTTGGCGACAAGCGAGGAACTCCTTGGGTTTAGAGCGTCTAACCCGAGCATGGGACTTATGCTTGAGAATATAAGCCCCAGGTTATTAAAAAAGGGCGAGGCGCATAATAGGTGTCCTGATAAAGTGCCCAAACTAAGAATGAAAACAATGGAGCTTGCAGGAGAACTCAGGATCCCATGGACCTCTGGAATATTGGTAGGAATAGGGGAGACATGGGAGGAAAGGATAGATTCCCTTCTTGCCCTTAAAGAACTTGATGATAAGTATGGTCACGTCCAAGAGATTATTCTTCAGAATTTCAGTCCAAAACCCGGGATTATGATGGAGAAGTATCCTCCTCCGAGTTTTATAGAGATGCTAAAGCTGGTTGCAATTTCAAGACTAGTTTTCGGCGAAAAAATGAATATACAGATACCGCCCAATTTAAATCCGGAAACATATCCGTTATTTATAGATGCCGGTATAAACGATCTTGGGGGTGTTTCGCCGGTAACAATTGACTATGTTAATCCAGAGGCTCCGTGGCCCAAGCTTGAGATAATGCAGGACATGGTTAAAGAGCTAGGATTTACACTCAGGGAGAGGCTCCCGGTATATCCTGAATTTATAGACAATGAATTTATTGACAAAGAAGTGCTCAAACGTGTAGTAGATTTTGTAGACAAAGACGGTTACGTCCCACTTGAAGAGGTGCCAAATGGCTGATATTAAAGAAACAATAGATAGGATTGAGGAAAATAGAAGTATGGGTCTTGATAGCCTTTTATCAAAGGTGAACGGGACGGCTGCCCGAATTATTAATAAAGCCCTTGTCGGAGATGAAATATCTGTTGAAGAAGGGGAAGCACTATTTAATATTGAAGACTTGGATGAGATTTCAGCACTTGCGATTGCCGCTGATGAAATAAGGAAAGAAGACGTAGGTGATGTCGTCACATACGTTGTGAATAGAAATATTAATTTTACAAATATATGCAATACATACTGCGGCTTCTGTAATTTTATGGCCCCCGAAGGTGATGAAAGGGCTTACTTTCTTAGCATGGATGAGATTGCCGACAGGGTAAAAGAGGCGTGGGAAATAGGCGCTACAGAAGTTTGTATGCAGGGCGGCATGCACCCTGATATAGACGGCAATTTCTATATCGAATTAATAAAGGCCGTTAAAGAAGCCGTTCCCGAGATGCATACACATGCCTTTTCTCCATTTGAAATTTTTTACGGTGCGGAATCACTCGGTATCGAAGAAGAAGAATTCATCGAGAAACTAAAAGATGTAGGACATAACACTTTTCCTGGCACTGCTGCCGAAATACTCGTAGAAGAAGTTAGAAAAATTATAGCTCCCAGGAAAATGCCTACTGAAGCCTGGATAAGGATTGTAAAAAAAGCTCATAAATCAGGTATGCACACCACTTCGACTATAATGTACGGCCATGTGGACAGACCTGTGCATTGGGCAATGCACATTGGTATCTTAAGGGATATTCAAAAAGAGACCGGGGGATTCACGGAGTTTGTTCCACTTAGGTTTATACCCTGGAACACAAGACTCTTTAAACACTCAAAAGGAAAAGTAGCCGAAGGCCCGACTGATCTTGATCAGTTAAAGATGTACGGAGTGTCCAGGTTAATGCTCAGAGGATGGATTAATAACATTCAGGTCTCTTGGGTAAAGCAGGGCCCTGAGTTTGCTCAGTTCTCACTCACCGCGGGCGCCAATGATTTCGGGGGCACACTTATGGAAGAGCAGATATCGCGCTCCGCAGGGGCAAACTACGGACAGTATTTCCCACCTGAGGAATTCCGCCGCCTGACCAGGGAGATAGGACGTATCCCGGCCGAGAGAAATACCACCTACGGAATACGCCAGATGTTTGATGCAAACGGGGACGATTAAACTTTCGGAGGAAGCTACGATTCCCAGTCTTTCGGGAATGGGTTCATGCACTTATTTTATTAGCTTCGGTATTGTTTTAAAG
>JAJCZT010000063.1 GCA_029262255.1 Deltaproteobacteria bacterium | reverse complement strand
TATTGTGGAAATCGGAAGAGAGACGGCTCAGAAAGTTTTACCAGAGCTGCTTGAAAAGATTAATAAGAATTAGTTCTTAGAGAGTACAACACGGTTTTTTCTCCATTCCCAGAGCAGCAAAGCCCACACCGGGACAAACTCGATCCATACAATTACGTTTGTGAATACCTCGATTTCTCCCCTCGGCTCAAAATAGTATCGCAAGTAATAAAGGGGAAGAAGAGCCGTCAACAACAGAAGAGAAGACCGGGGTTTTATAGCTAACAGGGGAATTAACCAAGTGTAGTACCAAGGGAACTGAGTGGGACTGACTAGAAAAGCAAAAGCGACTATATATAATGACTTGGTGAATAAATCCCGGTCCCTGAAAGTCTTCCCGAATGTTACGTACAATATCCAGAGCGCAATAAGAGCTATCACGATGAATCTTGCAGCTGTATATTTGTGAAAGCTCTCATAACCCAAGAAATCCAAGCTCATATCTGAGATATAAATTAATATCCGAAAAGCTGAGTCATTATTCTGCCAGCTTTGCCCGTAAGCAATGAGTCCTGAGCTCCCATCCAGACCTGAATAATAAATGGGCAGAAATAAAATCCCTATGCAGACAGCCGCTAAAACCAGAGCTGACAAAAGTTGTTTAGGCCTGGAGATAATCGGGCGTAATATGACGGGCAATAAAAATGCAGGCCAGAGCTTTATGCCCATTCCGATAATCAGCGTCAGCGTTGACCGGATATGTCTATTCTGTGAAGCCATTATAAGTGCGCTGAGAACAAAAGGGAAAACTAAAACATCAAGGTGCCCGGAGTTGAATATCTCTTTTAAAAGAAGCGGGTTCCACCAATAGATTATAAGAAGCGAGCTTGGTAGCTTTAGCATTCCCAGGGCATTAAAAAGGAGTGAAAGCGTGGCGAGATCCATAATTATTAAAATTATTTTCCATGTGCCCAAGCTCCATGAGTCGAGCCAGTACGACAGGGCAAAAAACGCCTGGGCTACCGGAGGGTAGATCGTTCTTATCTCGGGATGGTTGATGCTGTGAATTATCTCCCCCGATTCCCCCGCAAGCTCGGACAGTACCGCTGGAATGTCCGTTCCATGCAGCACCTCTTGTGGTGAATAGGTATAAGGGTTTATGCCATTTGCCGTAACCGCGCCATCCCAGAGATACCTGAAATAATCATCCTCGAGAATTGGCGCTGTAAAGAGCATCAGCAATCTCAGAATAATCCCTATTGCGATTACCCAAAGTAGCTGGTTCCTTCCGAGATCGGCTCTGGGCATTTTCAGAATCGTGAACAAAAAGATCACGCCTGAGAATATAAGAATTCCTACCAGGAGAAGAACGGGGCTGTCAATTAAGGGAATGGATTTTGCAAATTCAGGTGAGATATACGTAACAAGGCTAAAACAGATTAAAAGGAGTATTCCTGATATAAGAAGTATCAAGCTGGGTACTCCGCTGCCGGACGCCAAAGATGATTCTTTTGCGGGAATATCATTTGGGGAATTGTTTATCATATAATCGACTATATGATTATTGTTCTACTCAGCGTGCTCTTCTAAAAATCTTTCCGCATCTATTGCGGACATGCACCCTGTTCCTGCAGCAGTAATGGCTTGGCGATAAATGTTGTCCTGTACGTCTCCGGCTGCAAAAACTCCGGGCACATTAGTTTCAGTAGAGCCGCTCTTGGTTATCAAGTATCCAACTTCGTCCATTTCGAGCTGCCCTTTAAACAGTTCAGTATTAGGGTTGTGACCTATGGCTACAAATACGCCATCCGCTTCTTTAACCGTGACTTCTCCGGTCTTTGTATTCTTAAGCTTGGCGCCGGTTACTCCGGTTTCCTTACTTCCCAGTATTTCTTCGACTTCGGAATCCCAGATGAATCCCAGCTTTTCATTTTTAAATGCCCTATCTTGTACAATTTTAGAAGCCCTTAGCTGGTCCCTTCTATGGACTATACTTACCTTGCTCGCAAATTTCGTAAGAAAAACCGCTTCCTCGACCGCGCTGTCTCCGCCTCCTATTACAAGCAGCTCTTTATCCTTAAAGAAGAACCCGTCACATGTGGCACAGGTAGAAACTCCATATCCTAATAAAGATTTCTCAGACTCCAGCCCCAGCATCCTTGCCGATGCTCCTGAAGAGATAATAAAAGTGTCCGCCTCCAGCACAGTATCGCCAATAGTAATCTTAAAAGGTCTTTTAGAAAAATCGACCGCAGTAATTTCAGCCATTACAGACTTTGCGCCAAACCTGAGCGCCTGCTGTCTCATAGCGTTCATCAAATCCGGGCCCATTACACCATCCGGGAATCCTGGGAAGTTCTCAACGTCAGTGGTTAACGTGAGCTGTCCGCCTGCTTCCAAGCCCTCAAACACCACCGGCTCAAGATTTGCTCTTGCTGTATACAGCGCGGCTGTAAGTCCTGCCGGACCTGACCCCATTATGACTACTTTATGTCTTTGCTTAAGTTCTGATATGTTTGTCATCTTTTTTTCCTTTAAGGATTAATTCCGTTTTATACTACATCTCGGACACAGTTTTTCAAGCTGCCCTGCTGCAAAATTAATAAACAATGACTTTTAGATAGCGAAATACCCTATAAAGATTCAAATGTATGGCACCCCTTTTGTGAATCTCTCTTTTGCTTTTTCCCTCCTCCCCCTTGAGGGGGAGGATTAAGGTGGGGGTGTCATTTTTCGAGCCCCTTCGATTAAACTCAGGACGAAGGGGTTAAAAATATATACACCCAGCATCCTGCATCAACTCGACGCCCTATCTTAACAAATCCGTCATTCTGAACTTGATTCAGAATCCCGCTTTTTATTTCCCCCTTTAATTGGGAGCGGTATATAAACCCCGATTTGCCCATGATGTTACGCTGGTTAGCTTTATCTTTAAGGGTTATACTCT
Source organism: Deltaproteobacteria bacterium (assembly GCA_029262255.1). GTDB lineage: Bacteria > Desulfobacterota_D > UBA1144 > Nemesobacterales > UBA2774 > CR02bin9. Next base: position 768 of record JAJCZT010000063.1, on the reverse strand, counting down.
AGCCATCTTTATGAGGAGCAAGCTATATGAAGAAATTACTCTTGAATGAAATACATAAATCTTTAGGCGCTGGTTTCGGGGATTCCTCCGGATGGTCGGTTCCACTTAGCTATGGCGATGAATTATCCGAGTACAAAGCGGTTAGGGAAAATGTAGGGATAATAGATTTATCTCCTAGAGGGAAACTGAGATTAAGCGGTAAACACCATCTCAAATTTCTTCAGGGCATGCTGTCAAACGATGTAATGAAATTAGAAGAAGGGAAGGGCATGTATGCAACGATCCTTACTGTTAAGGGTAGGATGATTTCCGATATGAAGGTATATCGGGATAAAGAATCCGTATTACTCGATCTCGAGCCCGGGCTTAATGAAAAGGTTCTTGAGCTGCTAACAAAATTCAGACTTTCTTATAAAGCCGACATAGATGATATAACACTAAGTACTGGACTGTTATCAATTCAGGGTACTCACTCAGGAAAACTCCTGGAATTGCTTTTAGAAGAAGAAATTCCTCAAATGGAAGAATTTGACTTTATTCAAAGAGAGTTTGTCGGTCACAAACTTACTATTATAAAAGTGAATCGGACCGGTGAGGAAGGTTTTGATCTTTATCTAGATAACAGGGGGCTTGAGGTGTTATGGGAAGAGTTAATGAAAAAGGGCGAGGGGCTAGATATAAAGCCGATTGGCTACGGTGCCATGAATACGCTCAGAATTGAAGCCGGGATACCCATATATGGCATTGATATGGACGAGAGCAATATTC
>JAJCZT010000062.1 GCA_029262255.1 Deltaproteobacteria bacterium | reverse complement strand
GTTATAGACAGTGATGTTACAGTCATGGTTCCTACCGATAACACCGATATCGTAGGGTTAAGAGATGTAATTTCAAAATCTCAGATTACAAGAATCTATAAAATCCTTAAGAATAGAAGCAAAGATTCTGAGCAGCTCAACGGCCACCAGAGCTGGAACAAGAGATATCGCGAATACTCCGACAAACTAAAGAGCGGGGACATTTTTGAAGTTGCAAGCGTACTAAAAGATATCAACCTCCTACAAAATGACAAAGACCTTTCCTTCGGCGAGAAGAGAATAAGGGATTCTGCGCTATCACTATTAGTCAAAGAAATATCGATTGCTAAAAATTTAAAAGAAGAATCAGTAACAAAAGAAATCGACAAAATCCTTACAACAAGTGATTAATTCTTCCCTTACAGCATAATCGCTATTCACCATTGAATATGTCAAATAGCATTTTAGACATAGAAACAGCACTCAGGCTTAAAGGTTTTCACTTCCGAACTCCGTCAAAAGTTAGGGGTTACAAGGCGGGGATTCATAAGAGCTACTACAATGGAATAAGTCCCGACTTCCTAGACCATAAAGAATATAATAAGGGTGATGAGTTAAAACAAATTGACTGGCGCCTTTATGGAAGACACGACCGCCTCTACGTTAAAAAGTTTGAGGATGAAGTTAATATGCGGTGGTGTATACTGGTCGACAAAAGCGCTTCGATGGGCTACGGCGACAATAAAGATACAAAGCTTAACTACTCAAAGAAGCTTTCCGCCACACTTGCCTACTTACTTCTAAAACAAGGTGACTCAGTCGGGCTCCTGGGCTTTTCTGAGAACGACATTGAATTTGTCCCGCCCAAATCGGGAAGTCCTTTCATCACACCCATTTTAGACAAACTTGAGTCTTTTGAGCCCTCTGGAACTACGGGTATCAAAGAACCCGTATTAAAAGCGCTTGAGACTTATAGCTCAGAGGCGTCATTTGTTATAGTTTCAGACTTCTTGATTGAGCCGGAGGCTATTGAGGAATCTCTCAAGCTTATTAGGAACTCAAAGAAAGAGGTTTCTCTATTTCATGTGCTACATCCCGATGAAATTGATTTTGACTTCAGGGGGTCGGTCGAATTTGAAGATATGGAGACAAACGCAAAGGTAATTGTAGATACCGATAGTATAAGACATACTTATAAAAAAAGAATAGGGGAATTTATGGAAAGACTCAAGATGATATGTCATGAGAACGAAACAAGGTATGTTTTCTCCCCAATCAATAAATCAATAGAAAATTCCCTAATACAAATTGCGGATAAATAGAGAACCGTTTTGAATTTTTCCTTCCTAAGCCCTTTATTCCTGATAGGTCTTGCGGCAATAGCGCTCCCCATACTCGCTCATCTGATATCACGGAAAAGCGGAGTAAAGAAAAGTTTTCCGGCAGTCAAATTCCTTATTTCATCCCAAGGAGAGCTCGCAACAAGATCTAAAATAAAGGATATCATCCTATTAATTTTAAGGGCTCTCATATTGGTACTAATTGTGCTTGTATTTGCAAAACCTGCTGTTTTCTCTTTCTCCACAGCAAAAGAGAGCGCCCCTAAATCCCAGGCGATTGTGATCGACAATTCCTTCAGCATGGAATATGAAGACAACTTTGGACGCGCCCTTAATAAAGCTAAGAATTTAATTGACTCTCTGCCTGATGGGAGTTTTGCTTTTATAGCACCTCTTGTCCCGGATAATGAGCAGGAGCCCCCCTTAACACAAGACAAAACTCAGCTAAAAAAGGCTGTAGGAGAAATTGAGATCTCTTATACCTTTACGGAGAACGACAAAAGGCTTGAAGATATCTACACTAAATTACAAAAAGCCCCAAACGAGCAAAAAGGGGTCACGCTTATTACAGATCTTCAACAAAACGGCTGGGAAAACGAGGGTGCTCCAAGATCCTGGCTTGAAGTGATAGACATTTCCCAGAACCTGCAGGCCTCAAATCATGCAGTATCCCAAACACAGCTCAAACACGAAAATGACTCTTTAATCATTGAGGCGACAGTATCCAACTTCTCAAGCGACTCAGTGCAAGGGCTTTTGACCAGGGCCCGCTTGGGGAAGCAAGAGATAAGGGAATTTGTTGACATCGAACCTGAGAAGAAATCAGTCAAAAAATTCAACTTTAGCAGCAACAAAATACAGATGCCGGGTAATGGATCAGTTGAGACCTCACACGATAAACTTAAAGTAGACGATATTAGATATTTTATTATAAATGGTCAGGATCAATTCAGAATATTAATCGTTGACGGCGATCCAAGGGAAGATTCCCGGCTTAGCGAGACTTACTACCTGGCCCGAGCTTTAGAGACAATTTCCGAGCTCTCGAACACAAATATTTCTATCATTGATAACGACAGTTTCTTAAATGAGGACCTCTCAGATTACGGCCTAATATTTCTAGCCAATATTGGAGAAATAACTCCCCGTATTGCAAAAGAGCTTGAGGAATTTGCCAATAATGGAGGATCTATAGTCATCTTTTTAGGAAATAGGGTAAGAGCAGGCCCCTATAACGCCTTATTAAAAAGCATTCTGCCCGGAGAGCTTCAAAATATAGAAGAGCAAAAACTATCACTGCTCTCAGAGAATTCCGATATATTTTCAAAAGATATTAACCAGAAAGTGAATCAGGTAAAGATTAATAAGTTATTCAATCTCTCGCCTAATGTGGAATCAACCGTACTTATATCCGCCTCAAACAACAAGCCCTTTTTAGTAAAGATGGAATATGGCAAAGGTAGTGTTTTTCTCTTTACTTCAACTGCAGATTCGAGCTGGAACAATTTTTCAATAACACCGATATTTCTCCCGGTTATTAAAAGAATTCATGATTTTCAATATGTGGCAAAGAGCAAGAGAAGAAACTACTTGGTCGATGAGAGGGTGAATATTGATATTTCCCAAGACACCGAGAGCGCAATAGTAATAGATCCGTCAGGACAACAATTCAAATTGAGCATTGAAGCCCCCGGGTTTGAACAAACAGGGCTCCCCGGAATTTATACCGTAGAAGAAAATGGAAAAAACGCATACGAATTCGCTGTCAATATAGACCCTAAAGAATCTAACCTAAAGAGAGCTTCCATTCCCAAAATAGAAAGCAGCTCAGAACAAAAAGGAGGGCTTGTAAAAGTTTTCAAGAATGTATGGCGCTACTTTCTCTGGGGTGTAATTGCTCTTTTTGTCTCAGAAGCAACCTTCAGAGCAATTTTTTCCTAGTAAAATAATTTTATCAATCTACCAAGCTAACGCCGTCAATATTATTAGGAACAGGGTGCCCCAGGAGACTCAATATTGTCGGGAATATATCCACAGTTCTTATATACTCTTTATCAACTTTTGCGTTCATAACCAGAGGCACCAACATGTGATCTCTAAACAGCGCACCGTGTGAGGAGCAGTGTTCCGGGTTCTCATGTTTAGCCCTTAGGTCGTATCCCTGAGCTGCGCTCAAGACCAAGTCGCCGGCTCGTTGGGATTCTAAAAGCTGTATTATCTGCAAGAGCGCGTCCGGATATTCGGTATTGAAACTATTAGCTAATGCTTCTTTGGAGCTCATTTTGTTCGGCATACCGTTATAGTTAAAAGGGTCGCCGCTAATCTTTTGATAATTGATATTCCCCTCCGGATCAAGCCACGTAACCGCCTCACCCTTCGTACTTATAATTCTTGAGCGGCCTTGCTCATCCAACCCCGCAACTATATCTATTTCAGGCCGTTCCATGAAATTATCCACAAGGCCCCTTAGCTCCTCAAAAGTGGATTTCCTTCCCCACCCATCTTTGCTCTTTACATAAATATTGGCCATTGCGTTGCCGGATATTAAGCACGCGGCATCCGCATCTGTGAAATGTTTAAATACGTTAGGATAATAAAACGTTTTATGGCCCTGGTTATTCATAAATTCAAGCGAATCAAAATGCGAGTGGGTCTGAGTGAGGCCATGGTCACTTGCAACTATGATTAAGGTTTCTTCAAGCCTTCCTTCAGCTTCCAGGTTTTTTGCAAGAAGCCCTATTGTTTCATCAACTCTTCTATAGGAGTCAATAACCTTTTTGTGAAACGGGTGGTTTAGATGAGAATAGGTATCTATTCCTAAGAATACAGCGTAAATATAATCAGGATAATCTTTTAAAGATTGCAAAAGGATTCGCTGTGCCACAAGGTCAACTTCATCACTTTTATCGGTAAAGTGGCTTTTCACCTTATAGAAGAGCTTCGAGAAGAATGTCTTATCATTTTTATAGCTTACTCCTCTTGAAAGCTCATTAAAAATGTTCACGCTTCTTGGAAATACTTCAAATAGGGTCTTATAATCTAAGGAAACATCGCTATTCATAAAATACGTTTCCAGCCCTATGTAGCTCCTGAAGCGATCAAATGACAAGAGTTTGTCCTTATAGGCATCTCGGTCGAACCATCTTATGCCCGGCAAATTGCATCGTCCGGGATATTTACCCATTATATAGGGCGTGTATGCTGGACCGGTAGTCGAGGGAAACACTGTAACCGCTTCTTTGTAAGACCCCTTCTCAACTAGATACTTGGAAATATTTGGCAGATCCCCACTCTTTAAGAGTTCAGAGAACACATCAGCTCTGGAACCGTCAGCCATAATAAATATGCAGCTTTTAAATTCACTCATTACAATTTTCCTTTGCCAATTATTTTAAATCACAAGAGGGTTTACAGGAAATATTTAGCATATATCTCTCTAACCTTATTGGTTTTAGAGATATATTCCTCTTTTAATTTCTGACCCTCATTTTTCATATCCAGCTCAGAAGCCAATTTCTGAAAATCACTCTCATATAGCTCATTAATTGAGCGGTCATGGAGGAGTCTTAGCAAGTTTTCCATCTTCTTTAAGAAAAAAAGCCCTTCTTTTAATATTTCAAATTCCCCATCTTCCATTAGCCCGCTAGATCTAAGCGCAAGGAGTGCGTCCATAGTATTCTGCACCCTCACATCTGGATACTCGCCCCCATATTTTAACTGAAGCATCTGGACAAGGAACTCTATATCAACAGTTCCTCCTTTCCCTGTTTTTATATTGAGTTTATTGACAGTCTCTTTCGCAAGCTCCTTTTCCATTCGAGAACGAAGACGGCGGATTTCTTTATAAAAGTCCTTGGGAAAAGATTCTTCATATACAAAATGCTTTACGCTCTTTTGAACCTTAGCGCCTAATTCCAGGTTGCCTGCGGCAGGTGCAGCCCTTATTAGAGCCTGCCTCTCCCATATCTGTGCGCTATCCTCATGGTACTTTTTAAACGAGTCAAACGAAGTTACAAGAGCCCCGGATCTACCTGATGGCCTAAGACCCATATCGATTTTATAGGCAAAGCCCTCTCCTGTAGGAACCGCGAGGACCGAAATAACCTTTTGTCCGAGCTTAGAATAAAACTCATGATCATTTCCCTCATAAATAAAAATCACATCCAGGTCAGAATTATAGCTCATCTCCCGACCGCCCAATTTCCCCATACCGAGAATGAGCATACGCATTTTTTTATTCTTGCCTTTGTTATTGCCCTTCACTAAATCCCAGGCCAATTCAAGTCCGACTTCCAAAATAGCCTCGGCCACAAGGGAAAGGTATTTGCCAACATAAAATGGATCAACTTCTCCATTTAAATCCCTGAGGCATATTTTAAGGGTCTCCACATGTCTGAACCTTCTTATCGTATCCAGCTTATCTTCATAATCTCTCGCATCTTTCATATTTGATTGAAGCCCCTCGAGCATATCTTCCTTAGAGGCATACTCGACTCTAACATCCCTTAACGTTATAACATCAAGGTACTCAGGGTGTCTGATTAGAAAGTTTGAAAGAAATCCACTGGTAGAAAATAGTTTGGCCAATAGCTTTATGATGTCAGGATTTTCTAACAAAATAGCATATATTGATGAGCGCCAGCCGATCCCCGAGATAAATCTTTCAAGATTTACCAAAGCCGCGTCGGGATCAGAGGATTTCAGGATCTCTCCCAGAAAAGCCGGTATTACCTTTTTGGTAGTTAACCTGCCATCTTGAGTTAAAGCGCCCATCCTGGGATCAAGTAATTTGGAAAACAAATCAATTGCGCTCTCAGGATTTTTAAATCCTAATTCTCTTAAATTCTCTACAGCCTCAGCCTCTTCAATATTTCCTACAGTTAAAAAGTCGGCAATTTCCCAAAACTCTTTCCCGAACTCTTGGGTTTTTTGAGAAGGGTCAAAAAAGAGCCCCTTGTAAATACTAGAAACACTAGAGGTATTCTCGCTATAGAGTTCTTCAAATTCTTCTTTACCTTTTAACCCGCATCTCTTGGCCAGACTTTCAATATCCTCGGCGGATGCGGGGATTTTATGCGTTTGTCGTTCCTCAACCAGCTGAATCGAGTGCTCGACTTCTCGAAGAAAGAGATATGAAGAAGTTAACGATTCACATACCTCTTCATCTATAATATTTAAGCGCCTGAGCTTTTTAAGTGCAAGAAGTGAGTTTCTCTCCCTGAGATCTTTAACCTTACCACCATTTACGAGCTGAAGTGCCTGAATAAAGAATTCGATTTCCCTTATGCCGCCCTTGCCTAGCTTAACATCACGCTTTTTTTGAAGCTTATCAAGCTTGGTTTTCATATCTTTTAAATCCTCGATCGAGTTATAATCAAGGAACTTCTTATATACAAACGGCTCGATTTCTCCAATAAACTCTTCACCCAGCTCAAGGCATCCCGCAATAGGCCTTGCTTTTATCATAGCGGCCCTCTCCCAAGAATCGCCCCAGTAAAAATAGTGCTCCACAGCGCCGTCAATAGGCACGGCAACTGTGCTTTTGCTTCCGCCTGGGCGAAGCGCTAAATCAACCCTGTACAGGAAGCCATCCTCTGTTACGGCGCTTAAGGTTTTAGTAATCCTCTCGGCGAGCTTAAAAAAGGGCTCCGGGTCTCCCTTGTCACGGTACAGATAAATCAGGTCAATATCAGAGCTCAGATTCAACTCCCTTCCACCAAGCTTACCCATACCCAAAACCACAAATTCTCCGTACGTCTTTATATCTAATTCCTCGCTGTAAAACCTGTAAGCGGATTCCACAGTAGCACTCGCGAGGTCGGAAAGCTCCTCCATAATATCACCAAAAGGGCTAAGGCCCATTATGTCACGGTAGATAATTCTTGAGAACTCTCTGTACTTATACTGTCTTAATTTGGATCCGAGAATTTCCCCTGAAGCGGAGTCCTTTCTTATCAAATCTGTTTCTTTTAGAAATTGCTTTGAGGTCTTCTTGCTCTTTATATTCTTTGATTGGCTTAGATAGTCCAAGATGAAGGGGTCTGTTAAAATCACCCGACCAAGAAAACAGCTATACGATGAGAGGATGTTTAGAATATCCTTTTTTTTAGAGGATATTCTCTTATGCGTTTCTATATAACGCTCTAAAACATTGCTGGCATTATCTGGGTTGGGTAAAACTCTATTCAACGTCTATCTTCCTTTGTCTATTCCCTGCGGATCCCTTGGATTTACTTTTTTTCTTTTCCTAAATGCTTAGCTACCACAAATAGATTATACCCACCCTATATACACAATAAACTTTACCATGAGATTCTACCACAAAGCCATCCGCTTAATCACACCTGCTATACCCACAAAGATAGGACATAAAAAGGAGATCAACTAAAATAAAATGGGTCTACATCTATTGAGAACCTGACACTGCTCGAGCTCTTTGAGATAAGGATTAGGAGCTGCTTGGAAAAACTGCGGAGAATAGCGGCATTAGAAGATTTGAGAAGCATCTGAAACCGGAAGCGGTTCCTTATTTTGTATATTGGACAAGGCGAAGGCCCTAGTATTTCAAGAGATCCCATGGGTAGCTTTGAGACCATCTTACGGGCGATCCGGCCCGAGTCATTAGCAATACGCTCAGTTTCGGATTCAAACCTTCCTGAGATGCGGATATTAACCAGCCTTGAGAACGGCGGATATAGAAGTTCTTCCCTGAGTTTTATTTCTTGCTCGAGAAAGCCCTTGCTGTCCTGATGTGTGGCAAACGTAATACTCGGATGATCGGGGTTATAGGTCTGGACAAAAACCTTTCCCGGATGATCGCCCCGGCCTGAGCGCCCGGCAACCTGCGTGACAAGCTGAAAGGTCCTCTCGCCTGAGCGGAAATCCGGTATGCCTAGAGAAATGTCTGCAGAAATTACTCCGACCAGGGTCACCCCCGGAAGATCATGCCCCTTGGCAACCATCTGTGTTCCTATAAGGACATCAATTTCACCACGCTCGAGCCTTGAGTATAGCCTTAGCAGCTTGTTCTTCCCGCTAGTTGTATCTCTATCCATCCTTGCAACTGTGGCTTGTGGAAGCATTCTTCGGACTTCCTCCTCCACTTTCTGAGTCCCTATCCCAAGACCTCTCATATGCTCACCGCACTTGCTGCAATCCGGGATAGATCTCTCGGAGAGTCCGCACATATGGCATTTTATAGAATCGTCTCCCGCATGGTAGGTCAGAGAAACAGTGCAGTTGGGACATTTGAGAATCTCTCCGCAAGAGTGGCATATCAGCAGTCCCGAGTAGCCTCTGCGGTTAAGAAATAAGATGGTCTGCTTACCCTCTTCATAGTTTTTGATGATAGATTTTCTTAGAGTTTCCGAGAATACAGCGCCCGACTCCTTTTTCATATCGACCACCGTTATCACAGGAAGAGACCTATCCTCTACTCTAAGCGGAAGAGAGAGATAATCGTATCTATTCTTTAAAGCGTTGCTGTATGATTCTACAGAGGGAGTGGCCGATCCCAGCACCACAACAGATCCGTTCATTCTGCCTAGTACCAGGGACAGATCCCGCGCGTTATAGGCCGGAGCTTCCTCTTGTTTATAACTAGTCTCATGCTCCTCATCGACAATGATAATTCCTATATTATTCAAAGGTGCGAATATGGCCGAGCGTGCCCCTATCACCACCCCCACCTCACCCCTGCTCGCCATCCGCCAGGCGTCAAATCTCTCCCCATCTGAAAGAGCGCTGTGAATCACTGTCACTTGATTGCCAAAACGAGCCCTAAACCTTTTTACAAGCTGGGGGGTAAGAGAAATTTCGGGCACGAGTACAAGCGCCTCCTTACCCTTTTTAAGAACCTCACCAATAGCGCGGAGATAGACCTCTGTTTTTCCGCTCCCTGTAACTCCGTGGAGTAAAAACGGGCTAAATTTCCGGCTATCTACTGCACCGGATATTTTCTTGCAGGCAACGTCTTGATCTAAAGTCAGTTTATGCGGGTCCTCACTAGAGATATCAATTTGTGAAAACGGATCTCTTGAAATTTCCTGGTGCTCGATTTTTATAAACTCTTTTTCTTCAAGCCAGTTCAAGTGAGCTCCCACATTGCCGAATACCTCCTTTAAATCCGGGAGAGGAACTCTTCGGTGGGTAAGAACAAATTCAAGAATCTCAACCTTAGCATGCTTTCTGTGAAGAGATTTATTCTCAAGACTGGCGCCGTCACCGGCCACTATGATCTTCTCTGTCTTGACCTTTGGGTCTGACGCTAGTTCATATCCGATCTCTAATAGATTTCTTCGTTTAAGGGAATTAAGGAGTTCATTGGAGGTATTCTCTACCAGGGTCAAAAGTTTTTGGGATGTAATCTGACCGGAATTGCGGATAGTATTTAACACAAGTGTTTCATGGCTTGTAAGCCTCTGTGCGTCGAGCACCTTAATTCCATTTTCGGTTATTTTGATAAGGCGCTTGAGACTCACTCCGAGACCTCCGGGATGAGCTGCTTTGAGTACTATGCCAAGTGAAGTAATGTAGTAGCTAGAAACCCATCTGAGAAACTCAAGCCGCCTCTCGTCAAACAAAGGTTCTTCATCAATAATATCTATGATATCCCTTAGTTTTATATCCGCGGGGGGCTCACCGGTGCCTACGATAAACCCTATGGCTTTTCTATTCCGAAAGGGTACAAGTACCCTCTTGCCTAACTCAACCCCTTCCTTTAAATGCTCAGGGACTCTATAGGAATAAGACTCTTCTCCGGGGATTGGAATCGCAACTTGAATAGTTTCATTCATTTAGGATTGGAGTCTAATTGGTTTTGAGCAGCGGTTCAATAGAGTGAGACTCAGTTAAACCATCTTTTGCGTTTTTTTCTCTTCCTCCCCACCTTTAGAAAAAGGGGGGTCAGGGGAGATTTGTTTTTTTCTGTCATTCTCCGTAGAGTTTTATGGTTAGGCTATTATTATTGAGAGACTACTGCTTGTTATAGCGCATACCTCGTGGAATCAATGAAAGTTGAAACAGGTCTTGCGGAGCCCTCAAAACGGCCGTCATAGACTTGACCGTTCTCGAGTTTTAATACTATCCCGGGGCAAGCTGCGCTGTATACCCCACATCATACGCATGACGTGCGGACAATACTTTTCCCCCTTCGATTGTTATCCAATAATATTGGCAACGGCTCAATAAAATAGAATCTTATGAAGCATTTTCATGCAGGTCTACTCATATATACCAAATTATGTATATACGAAAAATTCCCTACTGTTGACAATGGGAGCGTCAGAACATATTCTTTACAGGATTTAAATGCCGAAAGGATACGGAGCACAAAATGGGCAGGCTTGAAAGGCTGTTGAACAAGGCCGATGATTTTAAAGAGGCGGGGCGCTTTGAAGAAGCGCTTAAAGAACTGACTAAAGCAATCGAGATCGCACCTCAAGACCCCGATGTACACCTTTCTATCGCTCTCACTTATGATGCGATGGAAGACTTTGAAACCTCAATTCACTATTTCAAAAAAACACTCGACCTAAACTCCGACGACTCATATATCTGGACACAGTTAGGCATTACCCTCTCTCGAATGGCAAGACATAGTGAATCTATAGACGCATTTGAGCAAGCTCTCCAGATTGATCCCGAATACGTTTTTGCCAAATGGCACTTGGCACTTGTTTACAGGGCAACAGGTTTGTACGAAGAAGCTCTTAAAAAGTTTGAAGAATGCCTTGCTTCAAACTCGGAACTTGACTATATAAAAGATGAAATATTCTATCAACTCGGCCTATGCTACTTCGATATGGGATGGACAAGAGAAGCGCTTATTGAATTCAGGAAACATCTAGAGCAATGCCCAACGGATAATTGGGCACACCTTTCAATTGGCAGCTGTTACTTCGACTTTGGTTGGATAGATGAATCAGCCGCAAAATTCAAAGAAGTAATAGTGGCTTCGCCTGAATTTATTCCCGCTTATAATTCCCTGGCCTTATCATTGGCGGAGAAGGGGTGGTATGACGACGCGCTGGACGTTCTTCGAGCGGCGCTCCAAGTCTCTCCTGAAGATGAGTCCGTAAAGGATAATATGGACTACATACAGTCTCTAAAAGATGATGATGACGACAATAAGGGCATTATTCTACTTTCCGTAATCATGCAGTTAATGAAAAAAAGAAAGGGAAATTTATCTGACCCGGATTAATCCCCAATATACTCATCAAGTATAGATTTTTTTGCGTATTCCCTACCCCGATCAGTCAACATTAGCCTTCCGCCACTTACTAAAACAAATCCATTATTAGCTGAATATCTGACTACGCGCTTGGCAAACGTTTCTTTCCACCTAAGATTCTCTTCAAGATGCTCTATTTGAGACTCACGCTCCTCCTCCTTGGCTCCTTCATGATTAAGCAGATGTATAGCAAGCACTTTTCCCGCGAATTCCCACCTCTGGCGAAAGCGCCTTCTGGAAACAGCAATGATTCCCCTCTCAGGGGCAAAGAGGAAAACAATTACAAACAAGAGCCCCGCCATAGTCGCCATAGCTCCCGCAATATTCGCATCGAGCAATATTGCGAACCAAAAACCCGACACGGAACTTATCACACCCAGCAAGACACTTATGAGAATCATTTTTGAGAGATTATCCGTTAATAAATATGCGGCAGCGGGAGGAGCAATCATAAGCGCGACGACCAGGATCGATCCAACAGCGTCAAAAGCTCCAACAGCAGTCACCGACACCAGGCTCATAAGCCCGTAGTGGATAAGTCCGGGAGAAAAACCAAGCGCAGCTGCGAGTCCCGCATCAAACGTGGCTATTTTAAGCTCCTTATAAAATAGAGTAATCAATATCAGATTCAGAAATAAAATCGCTCCCATAACATATAGGGATTTGGGTCCAATATCGTGTCCGAATAACAGCAGCCGATCAAATGGGGCAAAAGCAAGCTCACCTAAAAGCACGGCATGGACATCCAAATGCACATTCCATGCGTAACGGGCGATTAGAATCACTCCAATGCTAAATAGAACCGGAAAGACAAGACCGATTGCAGCGTCCTCTTTAACAAGCCTTGTTTTATTTAGAAGCTCAACAAGACTTACTGTAAGCACCCCGCTCAGGGCAGCTCCGATAATAAGTATAGGTGAGGAGATATCGGGTATTACAAAAAAGGCCAGAACGATTCCTAAAAGAATTGCATGACTAATTGCGTCGCTCATCATAGCCATACTCCGGAGCACTAGAAAAACCCCGGGTATTGCGCAAGCCGCGGCTACTACAGATGCAATCAGCTGTATCTCAAACTGCTCAAAGCTCATGAGTTATGACCGTCCCTGGTTTTTATCATATTCCGGGCCTCTTGGATTCCGGCTTTTGTAAGAGCCCATTGATCTGAATTTAACGGCCGCACAAGTCCCCGCTCCTGGAGTTTCTTAAGACTTTTATCAACTCCCCCCTTCCCTGCGCTCATTAACCTCAAAACCGCAATTGAATGTGCGTGCTCAGGGTTTTCATGCGCTGAAGCCAGGGAATAAAGATCCTCTAGAATTGCTTCAACGTGGAGCCTGCCCCTATTTCTCCTGTCTCTTATCCAACGCCATAGAAGCCCCCTGCGGGGAGCAAAGAAAAGAGATACGACAACTATCGCGCTTATACATAGAACTATTGTAGGACCCGTGGGGAGCCGCTGAATACTGCTGCTCAAAAGCGCGCCGCTTATTCCCGCCAGCGCTCCGAAGAATGAAGAGAGGAGGACCATCGTGCCAAGCCGGTCTGTCCACTGTCTTGCCGCAGCGGCCGGGGCCACGATCATAGCGCTCATAAGAACAACACCCACTGTTTGTAAACCTAAAACTATTGCAAGAACTATCAGTGTGGTCAGAAGGATATCGAGAAGCTTAATCGGGAATCCCAGAGTCGCTCCAAAGTCAGGATCGAAACTAAGAAGTTTAAACTCCTTCCAGAAAACCGTCATTGTAATTATTGCCACCCCGCCCAGGATTCCCATTGTAACTACGTCACGTTCAAGAAGGGCTGCTGCCTGGCCGAACAGGAATTTATCAAGCCCCGCCTGAGTCGCGTCAGGGCGTTTCTGTATAATGGTTAACAAGACAAGTCCGAAACCGAAAAATACAGACAGAACCATACCCAGGGCGCTGTCAAATTTTATTCTTGTAGAGCGGACAATACTCATAACGAATAGAGTCCCTATCCATCCTGCAATAGCGGCGCCCAATATTAAAACAAGAGTCTGCTTGCTGCCAGTGAGCAGAAACGCGATTGCTATTCCGGGGAGAGCGGCGTGGGACATGGCATCGCCTAACAGGCTTTGCTTACGCAGCACGGCGTATGCGCCAAGCGCGCCGCTAACTATGCCCAAAACCGCAGAGCCAAGAGCTACTGTTCTAAGCGTATAATCAAATAGAAGATCGTTAAAAAGCGCACTTAAATCCAATTCAGACCACCTCAGTCCTCCGCTCTATATTAGATCCCTCACTTTGGCCGTTTTGTTTCAATATGGAGACTCGTCCGCCATAAGTGAGGCGAAGGTTCTCCTCGGTAAAGACCTTTTCAACCGGCCCGCTTGTAATAAGTCTCACATTTAAGAGTGCCGTCCAATCGAAATACTCAGGTACTGTCTGAAGATCATGGTGAACAACTACTACGGTCTTGCCTGATCGACGGAGCTCCTGAAGAAGTAACACAATAGCGCGCTCTGTTGTCGCGTCTACGCCTTGAAACGGCTCGTCCATAAGATAAACCCTGGCATCCTGCACCAGGGCGCGCGCCAGAAAGACACGCTGCTGCTGACCGCCTGAGAGCTGACTTATCTGGCGCCCCGCATATTGAGTCATGCCAACTTTATCAAGCGCGGCAAGGGCCATATCCTGCTCTTTTTTCCCCGGGCGTTTTATCCAGCCCAGGGCACCGTACCGCCCCATCATCACAACATCTTTCACACTCGTGGGGAAATCCCAATCCACACTGCCTCTCTGGGGCACATAACCAACAATACGACGCTGTTCAGAAGAGGGTTTGCCGTATATTTTCACCTGACCGGCAGCGGTACTTACAAGATTTAATATCGCTTTAATGAGGGTAGTTTTACCGGCGCCGTTTGGACCCACTATAGACATCAGCACGCCTTCGGGAACAGTTAAATCGACATCCCACAGTACAGGCTTATCCTTATAGGCTACAGTTAAATCTTCCACTTCTATCGCATTTTTGCTCATATTTTTATCCCCTTAGAGCTATGCAAACCCCTCAAGACTCTCCACCACGTCCCAAAGCATCAACAATTGTATTAATATTATGTCGTACCATTCCAATGTAATTGCCTTCGGGAGTCCCAGGGTTGCCCATTGCGTCTGAGAACAGCTCGCCACCTACCTTCACATCAAAACCCTTGGATTTGACTGCGGCTTGAACAGCTTCGATATATCTGGGAGGAACCGAGGACTCTACAAAAACGGCCGGTATCCGGCGTTCAACAATAATGGCAGCAAGCTCCTGTACATCCGCCGTTCCCGCCTCAGACTCGGTACTAATTCCCTGAAGGCCTCTAACTTCAAAGCCGTATCCCCTGCCGAAATAATTAAAGGCATCATGCGCTGTGATCAAAACTCGTTTATCCTCCGGCAAGCTATCGGCTCTTTCTTTTACATACTCGTTTAGCTCAGCTAGCGCCTCCAAATAAGAGTCCGCATTTTCATTGTATTCCGGAGCGTTTTCCGGGTCTTTTTCAATCAACATATTTCTCACAGGTCCCACTGTATTCATCCATAGAGTAACGTCAAACCAAATATGCGGATCGTAGTTACCCTTAAACTCGGGCGGTGCTAGGAGATCACTCCGGTCAACTCCCTCTGTAACGGCAACAGTCCGTATACCCCGGCTTTTCATTTGCTCAAAGATCTCAGACATTTTCCCCTCAAGATGGAGCCCATTGTAGAAAATCACATCAGCCTTAGACAAAAGAGCTACATCGCCCGCGCTTGCTTTATACAAATGGGGGTCGACTCCTGGCCCCATAAGACCTTTTACAACAACATTGTCTCCGCCAATTACTGCAGCCATATCAGCTATCATCCCTGTAGTAGCCACAATATTTATAACTCCTTTGCCGGAGCTTCCGTTTACATCCTCCTTACTAGAAGAGCAGGCCAAAAGAACCACCGTCAAAATGGTTATTAATAAACAGATAGATCCCCTCATTAAGTCGCCCCCGTTGTAGAACCCTTAACCTCTGTAACAAAAACATACTGAGCCGCTCCTGAGCCTAAAACATGCTCTGAACCATCGACCTTTATCTTTATCGGACCGTTAAAGGGCTCAATGGAAAGAACCTTAAATTTAGCCTTGGGATAAAGTCCCATCTTGCCCACATATCTGAGAAGGTCAGGATCATGATCACTCACTTCGGCAACTACAGCGCTCTGCCCGGAGCGAAGATCAGCCAATGGAATTGAATCAAGTTCTGCGATCGTACCGTCACGGCTTGGTATGGGAGCGCCGTGGGGGTCTCTGGTCGGATAACCAAGTACGGCGTCCATGCGATCTTCCAGATCCTCGGACAATACATGCTCCCATTTTTCAGCTTCCTCATGAACCTGGTCCCAGGGCACGCCAAGGGCCTCTGCCAGGTATAGCTCAATTAAGCGGTGATGTCTTATGATCTCAAGTGAAATTTTCTGTCCGGCTTTAGTGAGTTTTACACCCTGGTAGCGCTTGTGTGTAACGAGTTTTTTCTCGGAAAGTTTTTTTATCATACTCGTAACAGATGCAGGTGCAACGTTTAATTTTTCAGATAGAGAATTAGTCGATACCTTGGCATGTTCTTTTTGGATTTCATAAATTGCTTTTAAATAATCTTCTATAGATTCCGTATACATTTCAAATCTCCTAAAATAGAATTTAGACTCATCTAAAAATGATATTGCCTAGACAAGACTCTGTCAAGAAACAAACCGCCTAGAAAAGAAAAGTGAAGGCCGTTGTGATAACAACTTCCTTTTCCGTGTTCTCGCTATAAATATCGGGCGTAACGCCTACTATAACCGTAAGCCAGTCAGTCACAGGGGATGTAAAACCCGGCGTGATATTTACAACCTGAGTACTTCGCTCGCCGTCGATATCTTCGTATGCGTAAGCCGCCTCAACTACCGCCTGAAACCATGGGACCAGGTAGTACCCAAATCCTACATTGGAAATAAAGTTCCAGCCATCATCTTCAACTATTCCGAACACAAAATCGGCGTCCATAGAGAGCTCTTCAGAGAAGTTTTTTGTTAATACAAGTCCTCCTAGCTCAATAAACCAAGGCGCATCGGCCCCACTGGTAGGAAACGATACTCCTCCCTGATAGGCCAAAGAGAAAGGATATTTCTCTCCCTGATCCAAAAACCTGAATTTAAGACCCGCATCTATGTCACCAAAATCATTAACCGTATCTATTAAATCAGAATTTTCATGATTTAGATAGTTCACATTTGCTCCGATTTCGAGATTCTCAAGCACACCAAACGTAAGCCTCGCCCCACCGCCCAGTCGAAAGGTATTATCGCCGTCATCAACAAATTCAAACGAGAAAAACGGTTCGAATTCAACATGCTTTTTTGGTACGGTCTCAGCACTCGGAACAATAACCTTTGAATTTGAAATCCCACCGACGCCTAACACTTCGGCTGTATCGGATATTAAGAGCACTAGAACAAGTACGGGGAAAAATATATTTGTTACTGAATAAATATTTCTTTTTATAAGGTTTTTCATCACTATCAGCTCCTGATTGAATATCAAAAAAACAATGATATTAAAATATATTCTTAGTTGAGACAAACTATATTTTTAGACTTGTCTAAATTATACAAAGTGCAAAAATTTGTCAAATATGTTTTTGCTAATAACAGTAGAATTGTATCTTTGAAGCTTAAATCAACGAGAGAGGATCTATATCATTTAGTTGGTTTTAAGAGATTAATTCTCAATCAGAAGGGTCCAAATATTCACTCTTATAAATGTCTATAAAACTCATAAATATAGCTAAGAAAACAGGTCCCAAGACTATTCCGGTAAAGCCGAAAATAGATAAACTTCCAAAAATTGTCAGAACCAAGAACAGGGTCGATAGTTGAATCTCACCCCCGATAATCATAGGTTTTAAGAAGTTGTCAATAGAACTCACTACCACCCCACCCAGAAGAAGAACTGCGATCCCCGTATAAAGGCTGCCGGTAAAAATGAGATAGAGTCCGACAGGCAGCCATACTATTACGGCACCGCCTATTGGAATAAGAGCAAAAATGAAAGTTAGAACTCCCCCTAGCACTGAATAGGAAATCCCTAATCCCCAGAAAATAAGCCCCTGAAGTATCCCCTGAATCGCGGCTGTAACCACAACGCCTATAAGAACAGCGTTTAGAGTACGGTAAAATTTCTTAAAGATTTCATCTTTTTGTCCGTCTTCCATAGGAATTAAGGATTTAAGGCGTTCAAGAAGTTTCTTACCGTCACGGAAAAAGAAAAACAGGGAAAATATCATCATGCCGAAACTAACAAGAAGGCCGGTAAGATTCGTTGCCGCTGATTGCACTTCGTTGATTACATAGCCACTCACGGATCCAAGCCCATTAAGCGCCATTTGATGAACGTTTATTTCCCCTATTTGAAGCCTCTGCTCCAACTCATCTAACACCTTTACCGGGATCAGCCCCTTTAACTTATCGAAGCTGGATTTTAATTCCGAGAATTTGACGTTATCAGCAATATCTTGGTATATATCAAACATATCTACCGCAACCGTGGCTGAAATAAACACTAGAGGGAGTATGATAAGAAATGTTGCAAGTACGGTCATTATTAGAGCCGATACGCTCTGGCGGTTTTTTAATAGCTTCGTAAGTCGTACGTGTACCGGATAGAGGATAAGCGTAAGTATAGCGCCCCAAAAAAGGGCAAGGAGAAACGGGCTAAATATCTGATAGAAAAGGTATATGAGTAAGAGAAATGTCGCTAGGAAAAACCACGAGAAGATCTGTTTTCGATGCACTTATATCTCCCTAAATAAACATTATGAACTTTCCCCGTACCGCTTCCTAATTTACACTAAATAAGGAAATTTTGACAGAGTTAGGCTATTATATGAATATTGATCTCTCATATTTTCTAGTCACGACGTAAATATTGACGTAAAGATTATAGAATTTTCTGCAACTATGACCAGATATCTTAAATGCTCAATCGCGATATTAGTATTAGTTATAGGCTTCTCAATTTATAGCCTGAGTTCCCTGGAAACATCCAAAAATCATGCTCATGCCAAAGAAAAGAGCGGTACCCCGGTCTTTGGCTATAGAATAGTAAACACCTATCCCCACAACACAGACTCCTTCACACAGGGACTCGTTTTTGATAAAGGAGTCCTGTATGAAAGTACAGGACGTAACGGGCGCTCAGCACTCAAAATAGTTGAGCTTAAAACAGGCAAGACCCTTAAGTCGCATGAACTGCCGAAGAGATTTTTCGGAGAAGGAATCGCTATAGTTAAAAACAGGATAATTCAGCTAACCTGGCGTTCCAAAACGGGTTTTGTCTATGACAAGGAAACTTTTAAGCTGCTAAAGACGTTTAATTATCAAACTCAGGGGTGGGGAATCACATATGACGGCAAATATCTGATCATGAGTGATGGCAGCGCCATGCTCTATTTCTTGGATCCGGACACATTTAAAATAATCGGTACATTGGAAGTATACGGAGATAGCGGAAAAGTTAGCAATCTAAACGAGCTTGAATATATAGACGGTGAAATATACGCAAATATATGGGGAACCGAGAAGATGGCCAGGATAAACCCAAAAACCGGCCGTGTCACAGCCTGGATCGACCTTAGCGGACTTCTAAGTGATAAGGACAGAGAACCAGGGGTCGATGTTCTAAACGGCGTTGCCTTTAATTCTGACAACGGCAAGCTATTTGTGACAGGGAAACTCTGGCCGAAGTTGTTTGAGATTGAACTC
>JAJCZT010000061.1 GCA_029262255.1 Deltaproteobacteria bacterium | reverse complement strand
ACTAGGGAGCGGGACCGTCTGAAATAAACATAAAACTAAAAAGAATAGAAAGGGCAAATAGGGTTTCGCGCTGACAAAAGGTTTGTTTTCCTCGGCCATTGATTTAAAGAGCCAGAGAATAAAAATAAGGAAGGATAGAATTTGAATGATTAACAAGGAAGCTGGCTTTACGCTTCCAATAGGCAATGGAGAGAATACTAAAAGCGAGATGATAAGCAAATAAATAGTTCTATCAAGCAATCGTGAATAGGGAATAATCGCCTCCATATTGCAGTTCTTTTATATAAACTTATTTTCTCAGAGCTCGGGAAGATTAAATACTTCCCACTTAGTTCTAGAACAATACTGACCATTCGTGAGAGCTAATTTCCTGCTCTCTATTAATAACAGAAATCCTGTTGCCAGTTTCCAATATCTAATTGTTAATTCTTAATATCTTTTCAGCGAGGTTAGATCAGTTGCAGCTTATATCTCTATTCTCCCATCTCGCAATCTGTTCCAAAGCACCCTTCTTAGATTAGGACTTTTTATAATTTTTACAATAGTATCCTTATGCCAGTCAAATTTCCCATTGTTTGTTACGTGCGTTAGAAGGTTGTCCTGTATTGCCGCGTTAAATAATTGATCTAAGGAATTGTCGCCCAATTTAGAGAATAATTTATTGAAATACTCACCATATTTAATTTCCTTTCCCAACGTTCCTTTCCACAGCTTTTCATATCTTGAAAGTGTATTTGCATGAAATTTGCCGGTATGAAAGGCCTCTTTAATGACCTCGGATGCCATTTCTGCACTCAGCAGACCATAGTAGATCCCCCCACCGGTGGTTGTTTTTATAAACCCTGCAGCCTCACCTACTACAATAATTCTATCGGCGTAGCTTCTTTTTATTGTACCAAAAGCTATTCCTCTCCTTTTTGGCTTTATTTGTTCCGAGGAAGCATCCTGAGAATGTCCAATATCGGACATGATATTCTTTATACTGTTAAGGGCATCTCCTTCGGTCATAACTCCAATTCTGGTTCTACCATCGATAAGCGGGATGGCCCATCCAAAAAAGCTGGTTGAAAACCTGTTGCCCCAGTACATCCTTAAATGCTTTATTTGTTCTAGTCTAGTTTCAACCTGAATACCTTTTACTATCTTTTTTGGTCGTCCCAGACCAAGTGAGGTTTGAAGATGATAATTGATACCTGTTGCGATCACGCAAATTTTTGCGTTTACTTCATTCTTGCCTTCTTTCGTTTTGATAAAGGCCTTAACGTATTCATCGTTTACAGATATTGAGGAAATTTCCGTGTCAAGAAAGATCTCCGCCCCCTTGTTGATTGCTATCTCGGCAAGTTTCTTATCAAAAATATGTCTATCGACCACGACCACAGCCTCTTCAGGATGCGAATACTTAAGGCATATTCCTTTGGGTGAGAACAGGTCTGCTTTTTTTAGTCTCCCTACTATTGCTTCTTCAGGCAGGTCATATCTGGAGAAAGCTTCCTTACTAATTACTCCTGAGCAGACAACATCTTTTCCGATCTCTGAATTTTTTTCAAATAATGCCACACTTAATCCTGAATCAGCAAGAAAAGACGCAGTATGAAGGCCGCTCGGTCCCCCGCCCACAATAATTACATCAAAGAATCTATTGTTTTTATCATTTAATACCATCGTTACTCCTTCTTTTATTTTAGCACTCTTGTCTCTTTATCCCTACTAAGTCTCATATTCGTCTGAGTCCTTTACATCCAGCAATTGGTATACGGTGAATCCACAGTTTCCAGGAGATTTATGTGTTGGGATTTTGTTTGATGAATAGGCTGTAAGATGCGGCAAATATGACTGTAACTAGTAGATATTCTAACATAATGCTCAACTGTACTATAAATATACGGAGTGAGAGAACAACTCATTTTCGAAAACATTATCCAAGCATATTCTCTCTATACCACTCAATTGTTTTACGAAGCCCTTCTTTAAAAGGTGTCTCGGATTGAAAGCCGAACTCCTCTCTTGCTTTTGATACGTCCAGTTTTCTTCTCGGCTGTCCGTCCGGCCGCGTAGTGTCCCACTCAACTTCACCTTCATAACCGATAATTTCTTTTATCATAGAAACGAGGTCTCTTATGCTGATTTCCTCTCCCGAACCTAAATTTACAGGATCGCTTTTTTCATATCTCTCGGCAGCCATCACTATCCCGCGCGCCGCATCTTCGACGTAGAGAAATTCCCTGGACGGATTACCCGTCCCCCAGGCAGTAACCTTCTTTAAGCCCCTTTGCTTGGCATCAAAGAACTTTAAAATAAGTGCGGGAATTACATGAGCGTCTTCCGGATCAAAATGATCTCTTGGACCATACAAATTGACGGGCAACAAATATATAACATTAAAACCGTATTGTTTTCTATAAGATTCAGCCTGGACTAGCAGGGCTTTTTTAGCCACTCCATAAGGTGCGTTTGTCTCCTCAGGATATCCATCCCATAAATTTTCCTCTTTAAAAGGAACCGGTGTAAACTTAGGATAAGCGCAGACAGTCCCGACAGTAACGAACTTTTCCACTCCCGATTGCCTGGAAGCTTCCATCAACTGTATGCCCATAATTGCGTTATCGTAAAATAGCTCACCCGGAAACTTTAAATTAAATCCTATACCACCTACCTTTGCAGCGAGATGTATTACCACATCAGTATCTTTTACCGCGGTCAAGCAGT
This sequence comes from Deltaproteobacteria bacterium, assembly GCA_029262255.1. GTDB lineage: Bacteria > Desulfobacterota_D > UBA1144 > Nemesobacterales > UBA2774 > CR02bin9. Next base: position 462 of record JAJCZT010000061.1, on the reverse strand, counting down.
CCTCCCACTTTCTTAAATCAAGGTCTCTGCTTCGCGGTATTACTATATTCTCCCTCTGAATCCCCCCGGCAAGTAGTTCTTGAAGAACGAAAGAACCGAGAAATCCGCTGCCGCCTGTCAAAAGTATACGTTTTGATTTTAACCCATTGCCCATAATTTATTGTCACCGTTATTGGAGAAATAGGATGTAAATATTTTTGTCTATTAATACACAGTTATTAATCTTTTTTCCACCATCTATTTGGGAATTTTCCCCTGAGTATTCTATCTCCCTCTCCTATGGGGTCTAGCCCCATGCTCCTCATGTCGGCGTCAACCATGATTTTCACAAGATCCTTGAATCTGATATTAGCCTCCCATCCCAGAATATCCTTTGCTTTGCCGGGGTCTGCTCTAAGACTTTCAACCTCTGTAGGTCTAAAGTACTTCGGATCGGTTTTTACATATTCTTTCCAGTCCAGT
>JAJCZT010000060.1 GCA_029262255.1 Deltaproteobacteria bacterium | reverse complement strand
CTTTACAATTTTGGATGTGATGAAATTCAGGGGTATCTATTCAGCCGCCCCATTCCCGCAGAAGAATTTACGGAATTATTGCATAAAAGCGATAGTTTGCTCTCCATGATACCGACAGGGGATAAATAATTACATAATTTGCCGCTTTTTTACTCAAGACATTTAAGTGGCCAATATGTACTTTGATAACAGTAGAGTTCACAGCTAATGCGCGGCGGCGCGATTATTTCTTTGCGCGGCTGCAGTTCTGATCAGGATTTTCCTAATGTCGTGCTTACGTTTGAGCTTTCCAAGAGCCGGTAGTTGTTATGAAACTCCCCATTGATTTGCTCATAGTCTTTTTCGTGCCGAGCAATTTTCTAATAATTGATTTTAGTTCTTGAAATTATTATGATTTTTAGCCAAATAGTCTTGCCATTTAGTAGATTTATAATGTAAACTTAGTGTGGGTTACTAAATTAATGTGGGGTTGGAGAATCCAATAGTTGGAGGTATTAATAATGAGGTTCGGTGATTATCTAAAGAGTAAGAGAAAGCAGAGGAATATTACCCAGGAAGAGCTTGCTCGCAATCTTGAAGTATCGAGTGTGTTTATACACCAACTTGAGACAGGGAAAGTTGATGCCCCGTCAATAGAAAGATGCCAACAAATGGCCGTCATCTTGGAAATCGAGATTGACGAGTTGTGGACTGTTGCCAGGAAAGAGCGTCTTAAAAGGTTTATGGATAAAGAAGAGATTGACCAGGATAGCTTTGAAGTTCTTACGGATTCCGAGAAGGCCTTAATAAACCTTTATAGAAGTTTGGATAGTGATATGAGGCGTGATTTTGGTGGAATGATATTTATGCTCCTTAGACATACAAAAGATCAGGGAGTTCAGGAGATACTTGAAGAGTTCATGAAAAAATGCGCTTAACGAATAGTCTTTCATTTATCTTTAAAGCAATTGGTATAGAGATCTGTATTCTTGCTCTCATCGGATTGGTGTTCCTTTTTCAGTTCAATAGGGCAAAATCAGAGTTTGTGAGCAAAACCAGAGCCATCTCTGAGACTATAGGAGATCTTGCAATTGATTTCTATTCCGAAGAGGGGATAGAGCCTACCAGCGGAGATTTTTATCTCTTTCTTGATAAGAGGCTGGGCAGGAAGAAGCTGTTCAATACATTTGAGATATCCCCTAAATTTTTCAGTGTGCTTTTTGATAAAGAGGGACTTTTAACTAGTGATTCAGATTTAGAAAGAGGGTATTCCGTAAAAGATTCTAACGGTATGTTATCAGTATTGGTGCCTTTTGCGGGAAGTAATCAGAGTGATTACCTGGGTATAGTGAAAATTGATTCTGATACCAGAGCTATATTGAAGAAGGTTTTTGCGGATAATTACTTATTATATGCCGCCATGCTAATTATTCTCAATAACCAGGCTTTTATCTTTTATCTTCTGATGAGGAAGAAAAGAGAGGTTGTTTTTGAGAAAGGATATCTTAAAGAGCATTCAATCGGCGCTCTTAAGATTATGCATAAGGTGTTGGGAGATATTATTGAAGATCATCGGATTGAAATTGAACCTGATGATAACAAGAGAAAGAGTCAAGAGGCTGATAAGAACGTAATTTCAATCTCAGATTTGGCGGATAAGAGAAAAGGATGAAGAAATATATTTTCCTTATTATTGCGGTACTGATTATAGCATGGGGATGTGACTCTCCTCAAGATGATGGAGCTGTTGCATTAGACGGCCCTATACTGGAAAGCGTCGACAGGGATGGTGTGCTTGAGTTCAACGGGGTTGTTGTAAACAATGGTGGTACCCCTGTGCAATCGGTTTATGTGGTAATTGTCCTCAAAGATGAAAACGGAAATATCATTGAGGCTCATTCTACATCTTTATTCGAAGAGGGGAGCGGTGATTTGCTCTACCCTTCAGAAAGAGTATTTTTTAATGTGTCAGTAGACGTAGCCCCTAATAGAGTGTTCTCAAAAGATGTAGAAATATATTATGAAGATCTTCTTGAATAACTGTCTTTATTCTTAGCTTTTCTTCTTTCATATCCCTCATAATGTCTTGTTTTAAGTTCTAATTACCTGAATTTTCGTCTGTCTTGTCCAATCGATACTTGTCGTTGATCATTTTTTCCACTTTTTCTCTAAGATAGGGTGTCTTATGCGAAAAAGACTATATAAACGCATAAAAATGGGAGATAACTACTCATCTACCGGATATACTTATTTCTGGCGGATGAAGGGGTAAAGAGCAATCCAAAATTAGTGTTACTTGGTTGGTAAGCTAAGAGAGGAGCATAAGTTGTTATTAGGCAAAGACCGGGTTCTAGGTATAGATATAGGCTCAAGCTCTATTAAGCTTGTTGAGCTTGAACAGTATGGGAGTGCTTATCAGCTAAGAAGTATTGGTGAAGCGCCCCTTCCACCGGACTCAATAGTCAACAAGGCTATTGCCAGGTCTGAGGTTGTTTCTCATACCCTTTCTACATTAATCGATGATCTTGAAATTGAGGCTGATGATGCGGCGATTTCAATCTCAGGCGACCCTGTATTAATAAAAAGAGTAAGTTTGCCAAAAATGTCTGATGCGGAATTAAAAAAATCTATTACCTGGGAGCTCGAGCAATCTATATCCGGAGGAATTAAAGAGGTTAATTATGATTACCAGGTTATCCCCGGAAAGAGCACTAGGGATAATATTGATGTTTTGATAGTAGCCGCAAATAAGAATGCAACAAAAGATTATATTTCATTAGTTACAGGTGTGGGCCTAAACCCTGTTATTGTTGATTTGGACGTGTTCTCGCTTGAGAGCATGTATGAAGTTAATTATCCGGACTCAGAAGGCCTGCTGGCTTTAATTAATATAGGCGCATCGGTGACTAATATTAATATAATGGAGAATGGAGAGTCGGTATTCGCAAGGGACTTACCAATAGGGGGAAACAAATATACTCATTTGATCATGGCGGAAATGGATTTGACTTACGAAGAGTCTGAAGAGGTTAAGCATACTCAAAGGGTCGGTTTAACTGACCCGGGGCTTAAGCAATTTGCTCATAAGTTTATAGACTCGTTATGTTTTGAGATAAAAGAAACTCTCGATTTTTTTTCAACCACCCATTGCAATGAAAAGCTGCAACGTATAATGATCGGCGGAGGCTCATCAAGTATTCCTGGCCTAAAGGATGCTCTCTCGGAAATAACTCATTGTTATGTAGGCGTTCTTAATCCTTTTAGAAAGATCGTTTACAGTGAAGGAGCTTTTGATCCTGAGTATATTGAAGACCTCTCCCCTAAAATGAACGTAGCGATAGGGCTTGCTTTGAGAAAGCCCTGACCGCTATCCTGCAATATTTGACCTGGGGGTAGTTGTGCCGCACTCCTTTTGTCAAGCCCGGTTTAAGTTGGAAGGCAGCGCCCGTCATTCCCGAACCCCATTTAAGCTGGGGGTGAAAATAATCCGCTCACCCTGAGACTCTCGAAGGGTGATATGCCTAAAGGCTCTGTCCTTCAACAAATGCGATCAAGTGAGCATTTGGATGCCTCTACATTAAAACCACTAATGCTAATAAAACCCCGGTATATAATTACCAAGCACAAAGAACTCAGGACGAAGGGTTAAAGATATATCCCGCATCATGTATCATATTAGCTTCCCAGTGGTGAGCAGTATTGTGTTTCCCGCTTGATCAAAAAGCAGAGAATGATATCATAGCTTTCAATATAAAATTCTATGTGAGCAATGTTCGCTGAATTTCTGGATGCTGCGTAGAGTAGGATAAGGGCTTATTATGAAATGTGTTTTGTGTGAAAAAAGAAAACCAAAGAGGTATTGCCCCGCCAAAAGAACCTCGATTTGTCCCGTTTGCTGCGGAGAGAAAAGGGGGGTGGAGATTAACTGTCCTCTGGATTGTACTTATTATGTTGAGGGTCTAAAGCATCATCAGCAAAAGATGATGTATCAACGAATTAAGAAAGAAGGCGCTAAAAGTTATGTCCGGAAAGCAGAGCTTTACAAACATAATCCCGGATTCTTTGCCCAGTTAGAGAAGGGTTTTGTAAGCATATTCAGGGCGGATAAAAGTTTAACAAATAGGGATTTAACTTCCGGATTGGACATGGCGAAAAAGACTCTTGAGACAGAAAAAAAGGGTCTCTTATACCAGCACCAGAGCGGTAATAGCTATGCCGATGAGATATCAAATCACGTGCTTAGAATAGTAGGTGAATATAAAGATAATCCGGAGCTTGGCCCAAATAGGATTACACTTGATTTTGGGATTGCGGTTATCGAGGAATTTCTAAATGAAGCTAAGTTCAATATGGAAAACGATTCTGACCCAAAGAGTTATCTAGTTCATCTAATGAGGTATCATCCCGAGGAAGAAGCCCCGGCGCAAGCGGACAGCAAGTTGATAATAACGCCCTAATCTGAAAGGGGTTGGGACAAGAGGCCCTACTTTTTGCTGTTTCCGGAAGGTACGGTGTTTATAATGGCTGAAATGATAAAAGCTATAACTGCAACTATAGCAAGAATTTTAAAATAGGCTCCCCAGTTTATTGATATTCCCAAATATAAACCGATGCCGACAAATGTGAATAAGATAAGGCAAATTAATATTGCGCCCGGAATATTTTTATTAAGCACTTAGTCTGTTCCTCCTAATTGGATACCTATTATCAGGCAAAGGAATTTTATCTGAATAAGAGAGGATATTCAAATTCTGATTTTACAATAATACGATCCGGCATCTCTATTGAATATAACACTGCTGATTGAACTTGGGTTGTAATGAATGTAAACTTAAGAAAAAGCAGGGGTTTATAAGAAGTCTTTGTTTCCATTTTTTATAACTCATCCTAAATGGCGGATTATTTTCTTCCATGACTAATTTATGACAATTCCAAAACCAAAAGAAATATTAAAGTTGTTAAAGAGCTCTAACGGCCGTCCTATGAGATCCAAAGAGATATCAAATAGGCTCGGTATGCCCAAAGAAGAAAAACCTCTATTAAAAAAGATACTACGAAAGATGGTAACGCAGGGAAAATTAACCAGGGGCGATGGAGGGAAATATGCTGTTGTTGGACATAGGAAAGCAAGTTCGCATACAAAGGAAAAGACGGATAGGCCCAGGGCGGCTTCCTCTAATGCCAAACTTAAAGGCGTCATAAAGGATGGAAAGATTATTGGAGAGTTTGTCCGGACAGGAAAAACAGGAAAAGTTGTTCCGCGAGACAGCTTAATCCCTCACATAATTTTACAGCCCAATGAAATAAAAGAGCTCAGGAACCACTCTCTTGTCGTAGCCGAGCTGCATAATAAAATTTCCAGCACCGGTCGTTTGAGAGGTAGTGTGGTAGAAGTTCTAGGCAAAGCGGGTGATCTGGATACCGAAAAAAAGGGTCTGTTGGTCGAGTATGACTTGTTGGGTGAATTTCCTGCAGAGATAATAGGGGAGCTAAATAAGATATCTGAGCGGATTCCTGATCATGAAATTAAAGGAAGAAAAGATTTAAGAAAAAATACTATTTTCACTATTGACGGTGAGGATGCCAAGGATTTTGATGATGCGGTTGGAATACAAAGAACCCACAGAGGGTACAAACTCTTGGTCTGCATAGCGGATGTGTCTCATTATGCGAGAATGGGTAACGCTATTGATAATGAGGCTTTAAGTAGAGGAACCAGCGTTTATCTTCCCGGCAGGGTTATTCCGATGCTGCCGGAGAAACTCTCTAACGATCTATGTAGCCTTGTCCCCTATGAAGACCGCTTAACTAAAACAGCTGAGATGGATTTTAACCAGAAAGGGGAGATGGTGGGTTTTAAGATATACAATAGCGTAATTAATAGTTCCGCTCGGCTTACCTATACGGAAGTGGCGGAGAATCTTTCTAAAAAGGGACGCATACCGGAGGGGCAAAAACATATTATGCCGGTCCTAAAGGTTATGAAGGAGCTATATGAGAAGATTAGGGAGCATAGAATCAAAAGCGGCAAACTCGACTTTGACATTCCCGAGCCAAACCTTGTTAGAGACGAGCTGGGAAGAGTCGTAGATGTTATTAAGTCAAAGAGGAACTTTGCACACGAGATGATTGAGGAATTTATGATTGCAGCTAATGTAGCGGTTGCAAGTTATTTGTGTGATTCTAAAGTACCTTCCATTTATCGAATTCATGAAACGCCTGATCCGGATTCTCTGGTAAAGCTCAAAGAGGGTCTTAAAAAGCTAGGCTATATGCTTTCTGCAAGTGACGATATAGATACGCTTGATTTACAGCGGATAATTAATCAGTCCAAGGGTAAGAACGAGGAAGTTCCGGTTAACATGTTAATTCTCCGCTCTCTAAAGAGGGCTTATTATTCGGCTCTTGATGAAGAGCATTTCGGCCTTGCTCTTATTCATTATACGCATTTTACTTCTCCAATTAGACGTTATCCTGATTTAATAGTCCACAGAATAATAAACTCCCTTTTGTCAAAGAAAGCCCCTCCATATGATGAAAAAACAGTTGAATGGATATCCGAGCATTCTTCTAAGAGGGAGAGATTGGCCAATGTGGTTGAGCGAGAGGCTATGAGCCTTGAAAGAACACAATTAATGAAGCCCTATATTGGAGAGGAGTTTGAGGGCGTAGTAATTAGCGTGCTGCCTTTCGGTATGTTTGTAGAAATTAAGGAGATGTTTGTTGAAGGGCTTGTTCCTAAAGACAGTGTTAAGAATTGGAGAGGTAGATGGTTTGATATAGGACAAAAGGTCAGAATCAAAGTAATAGCCGCTAGTCTTGAAAAGAGGGGCATCACACTTAACCTGGTTTCATAAGAATTATCCCATACAATCTTATTGCAGTTCGCGTCTCAACTCTTAATAAACCTTTGCAAAGCTTTTTTCTTCAACACCTGTTTGTGGCGTGTTCATGTTGATTCACAAACACGCCGAATTTTTATTATATTATTATTTTCTTCTTCTTGCGGCTCTATATCCGAATGCAAACGCTACAGGTACTAGAGGAATTAACAAATTAGCCACTGCGGTGCTGAGCTGAACCGGGTTTCCGGCAATAGCACAACTGCTGCTTCCGCTACTGCTATCATCACCCGGTGGCGGATTAGTTGGCGCCGTAGTTGCTGTAGGAGTAGGTGTTGGACCGGCTGTAGGAGCTGCTGTTGGAGTCGGAGTAGGGCCTGCTGCAAGTACCGACTGAACAGCCGCAAAGGCGTCAATTCTTCCAAAACCCGATATGTTATCAAAACCGGGTGCGCCTAAATCGACAGCCGTGCTTGTTAATGCGGTAGTTACTTGCTGCACTTGCCTTGCCGCAATTGCAGGGTCAGCCGAAGAGGAGCTGCTTTCAACAAACTCTATTGCTTCAAGCACCAATGCTGCAACGCCTGCTGCATGGGGGGCGGCTGCTGAAGTCCCGAAAAATTCGGTAAATCCCGGCACTGTTGTCGAAACGCCGTCAGGAGCTGAGATCTCAGGCTTTTGCCTTAACTCGGAAATGGCAGCTCTGCTGGATAGAGAAGCGTCTGAAGGTGAAATTATAGACACAGGACCTTGGGAGCTAAAAGATTCGATCGTGTTTGGAGTCATCCAGTCAAAAGCAGCTACAGCTAAAACACCGGGAGCTGCAGGATGCCCAAAAATAGCATCTTCCGGAACGTTGTACTCGGTTATAGATCCGTCCAGGTTAAATTGGATTTCCAACGTTTGCGCAGTCCCTGAGAATTTACTTATTATTATTTCCACAAACGCTGAGCCGAACCCCTTATTTTCCACAGCTGCAAATTCAAATGGATCATCGTTACCGTCTTGAGGATTCGTACTAGAATCCACAATGTCGCCGGTAAGACTATCAACTATAAAGAGATCATAGTCATTTGATGAAGCGCCAAACGGGTCACTCCACTGTAGAAAGAAAGCCGCTAATCCTCCGCCCGGAATTTCATAAGTCATCCCTATATCGTTGCTTCCGCCCGCCGCAGCACCAAAATTGTGCAGGTCGTCATCAGGGTCGAGCCCGCCGTCATCTACATAAAACGCCTGATAATGTCTCTGAGCGTCGTTTCCCGCGGCGGAAACAAATACTATCCCGCTATCTACGGCATCTTGAGCAGC
>JAJCZT010000059.1 GCA_029262255.1 Deltaproteobacteria bacterium | reverse complement strand
AAACTGCCCTGACTTGAGATATTTCACCCCGGTCCAATTAACTTTCCAGGATTTGCTGTAAAGAGCTACCGTTCCCAGGGCGTATACAGAGTAACCCTCCTCTAGCGCAAGCCCCTCGTTGATTAACTCCTTAGGATGTTTGGTATCCGAAGACATGAACACGTCAAAGTCTCCGCCCTCGCGAATCATATTTACAAGATCTTTACTGCTGCCGCTTGTAACTTCAACAGGGATTGCGGTCTGCGTGACGAACTCTTCTTTCAAAAGCTCCACTGTGGGCGCAAATTCCAAATCCACCGCGATCCGAACGGGATCAATCTGCATATCCACAACCGGAGCTGTTTTCTTTGTGCATCCCAATATCAGGCCCACGCTTAAGGCTAAGGCAAAAAATATTCCAAGTTTTGATTTTTTATTCATATCGGATTCTCTTAAAGAATTATAATTTACACAGGACTGTCTTAAAGACAACTCTATCCCATCCAGTTTAATGCTATCCGCTCTGCCAGTATTTAAATGTATCCACATCCATTATGGTTAGCTTGCCTTCCCACCCTGCCCCCTGGTCGAGGTTCCAGAGGTTAGCGATTTTCACGGGCTTACAGTCGGGGTAATTAAAATCGGTATGAGTGTGGCCTATGAAGACATATTTATAGGGGAACTTTTTGCCGGCCTTTTTGAGCTTGGGCGCATCAATCCGCCAGGTGTCACGCCCCGTGTAATAGGTCCTTTCTTCAGGCTGTTTATCAACCGGATATTTCCAGTTGAGCCCGGCGTGAACATAGAGCCTCTTTTTTTCGTCTATATAATATAGTACTGCCCGCTCAATGAACTCCGCGTGCTGCTTAAAAAGCTTCTTTCTCAATTTCCCGTTCTTATAATAAGCCTTCCTGGTAAGATCCCCCCCCTTCCCGAGCCCGCGCGCTTCTCCTGAAGGGTCCCCTTCCCACTGCCCCCTGAACCAGCGCCTTACAAATTCGTCGTGGTTTCCGAGCACCCAAATGAAATTCTTTGCTTTCATCAAAAGCTCAATACACTCAGTAACTTCCTGGTCTCCGTCATAAATATCTCCAAGCGATATCAGACGGTCTCTTTTCATATCGAACTTTGAGCGCTCAAGCGCCTGAACCAGCGCCTTATAGTTTCCGTGAATGTCGCCTATGCAAAGTGTTCTCATTTTTATTGGGCAAAATTTAATTGTATCCTGGAACCTCGGGATTTATTATTATAACCAAATCTTTGAATTCATATAATACGGAGAAGCATTATTAATATAAATTTTGGTTTGAATAAATCTAAGTATGATCTTATAATTATATAGGCACTAATTACTATAGAATGGAGAACTGGAATGAAATACGTTGTTACGGTAATAGTATTTGCAATAATGGCAACCTCACTTTTGGTACCGCAAACCTCATGGTCCCAGGTTCAAGGAATAGACGGCACGTGGTATTTTGGCGAGAAGCCGCTTTCAATTGAGATTTACGATAGTGGCTGGCGGTTTAGCGTAACGGATGAATCCGGACATAAAACACACGGCAAATCGTTTAACCCTGCTGTTATATATTTACCTCATGAAAATATAACAGGTCATATCGAAGAAGAAGCTACTATAATAGAATGGTCAGACGGTACTTACTGGTCACGCGAAGCTTTCACAGGCTCTGAGCCCCCAAACTTACCTGAATAACAATCACTGTTTTCCCCATCCAAATCCGGTTCATTTATATTTTTACGATAATGACAATATAATAGAGTGGTTCTAAAAAAAGGAGGTAGTCCCCATGTCTGCATATTTTATTGCACAGGTAAACGTTCACGATCCCGAGGGATACGAGAAATACAGATCGAAGTTCATGCCGATCCTACAACAATACGGCGGAGAGGTTGCGGCAGTTGACCGTGAAGTAAAGATAATAGAGGGAGAATGGCCCCATCAGGGCACTGTTATTCTTAAGTTCGCCGATGAAGAGCAGGCAACTAAATGGTATTACTCACCTGAGTATCAGGAGATTGTTCAGGACAGGATTGACTCTACCAATACCAATCTGATTCTGATGAAAGGCATGTAACATCATCCTTTAGTTATAAATCATAGTAATTCATTCTAATTGTCTATAAAGTCATGTTATAAACAGGCTTACTCTCGATATTTCCAGCCCTAGAATCCACTTTAACTATGAATTGCAACCAGATGTTGTGTCTATAAATTCCAACACAACATCGATCTTTTGACCGTAATTGGCAACAAAGTCCTCCGCACGTAATCAAAGCTTATCAAAATTCTCCGCGTGAAATTCAATATGCTCCTTTATAAAAGAGGCAATGAAATAATAACTGTGATCATAATCCCGCTGCATCCTGATCTTGAGCGGGAACTTGGTTTCGTGGCAGGCCTCCACTAAGTAATCAAGCAAAAGTTGGTCCTTAAGGAACTCATCTTCAGTCCCCTGATCGACAAGCACAATATCATTTCTTCTAACTTTCCTCACAAGCTCAGACGCATCGTACTCCTTCCAAAGCTCTCTATCTTCACCCAGGTAGCCGGTAAAAGCCTTTTGTCCCCAGGGACATAACGAAGGGGCGCCAATCGGAGAGAAAGCAGATATGGATTTATAGAGATCAGGATTTCTAAGCCCAAGAACC
>JAJCZT010000058.1 GCA_029262255.1 Deltaproteobacteria bacterium | reverse complement strand
TATTCTTCCCATAGTTTGTGGAACGCTTCCGCCTGCCCAAACGAAATCTTCAACAACGATATCCTCTGTAGGCAGTGGGACTTCTTCTTCATATTCATACTCATATTCTTCTTCGTTTTCAGATCCGTCCGCCTCATCCGCTTTGGCTGTGGTTGTGCTTTTGGGTACATCTTCAACCTTGGGAGCGGTTATTGTTTCCTTGACTGATTGTGGTTTTTCCGCGGGTCCACCGGATAACGCGAGTTGGTCTTCAGATGTATCAGCTGATCCAGTGTCGGACGGAGGAGCTGTGACGCCTTGTTCTTCTTGTAGTTGTTTCTTGTATTTCTCTGAGAGGGAAAGTTTTCTTCCGCTGCTATCATAACCCGCGTCGGTATCTGTATATTCTTCGTCACTGTCAGCAGCGGATGATTTCTTCTTTTTTTTCTTTTTCCTAGCTGTTTTTCCTTCTTTCTTAGCCATTTTGATTTTAAGTTCTTTATCAGATATCGGCTTTGCTTCCATAACGCTAATATCAACTTTTCTGGCATCGGGGTGTCTAAAGCCGACGTTTACGCCGGTAAATGTCTTCACACTTCTTGGTGGGATTATATCGTGTATTACCGCTCTACTTGTAAATCCCTTCACGCCCATTTTCCCGCCCTTGGTACCTAGAAAATCAATTCTTATTTTTATATCTTTCCAGGCCTCACCGCTTCTGTTATCTAGAGTAATTTCTTTTAGTATTCCCTCAGTTCCGTACTGACCTCCGCTCCACTCCCAGTTTTTAACCAAGATGAGGTCTTTTGCTTGAGTAGGTGTACCTTTCTCGATTAGATCCGCTGCAACTACTCTTGCGACTGTATTTTGAAGCTCGGAGTGCATGATTCCAAAATTCAAATTATAAAACGTTTTTTCGCTCTTGCTTGGTAATATCTCGTTAATGGTTTTTCTTAGTGAACCTAAAGGAATGTCGTTTTTAGTATATAAATCGATTTCTATGGAGATGTCTTTGTAGTCGTTGACCCCTCTATTCTCAAGTGTGATCTCAGATAAAATTGCGGGTCTTCCCATTCCACCCGACGCCCATTTGTAATCTTTTACCACAATGACCCTTTTAACTGATTCTTTCTCACTCTTTGCGGCATGCGCGTTAGGTAGGGATATGTTTATCAAAAAGAACGAAAAAATAACAAGCATTAAAATATTTATGTTTAGGTTTTTCAATTTAGAAGACTGCTGAGTTATGAAATGCATTTTAGCTCCTTAATGTGGTAACGAGAGTAAGATAAGATTATACATAATTAAAGTTAAAATTGTACCTCCTAATATACTAGATTTTAAAGAGAATTTAAGGGGTTGTGCGTAAATATTTATAAAAACCTGATATATCTCTTGAGCCTGTTGGAAGAAATAGCTCTACAAGGCAAAGAATTGTGCAATAAATACCGCTGTGCGAGCTTACAGCTTAGGGTCGGAGAATAATGAAAGAAAGCTCAGGGAGAATTGGGGAAGCAAGCCAGGAGAATCTATATAAAGATGCAATATGGATGAAGCGGTGAAGTAAATCAGATTTACTTAAGTTCATCTTGCATTCAGAATCCAACTTAATCCGAACTTGAGAAAAGGTGTGCATTGTACACGAAAATGATTTATACTTTACAAAGAGATGTGAACAATGGCTACAAAAAAAGCTTTTCTCACTTACCAGGGCAATAGAAAATGGAGAAAGGTTAGAAGTTCAAAAACTCCAGAGGGAAGAAACTACCTGAAGTATGCCGGGGGTAGGAAATGGAAAAAAGTTAGCGCTGCTGTCAAAGTTGTTGAGACTTAGGCAATATAACGCGCAATCTCTCTCTAACCGCATCTTCTTCTCTACGTATAAGCCCGCAGATCCGCTTGTTTTAGTTGATGCATATTCAACTTAAATCGAGCTTGGTAAAAGAGGAGCAGTACACCGTTTAGAATTTAATATATATAAACTAACCACCCATTTAGCTTTTAAGTCACCTATGAGGTAAATTAATCAAAGTATGCTGAGTGAATTCAAACGAATATTAAAAGCGCATTCGGACGATGTGTATGGAATAGGGGCTTATAAGACACTCTCTTTCTATACGGTCTTATCTCTATCCTGTATATTGGTTCCGGTCCTATTTCTATTGATACTGGGTCTTTGGAAGTTGTTTTCATAGATGGGTTCACTCCCAATTTCGATTTTTGTTAGTTAAGTTTGATTCTTATTCTCTTTTATATAAAAAGGGCATTTCACAAATGGGAAAGATAAGAGTTCTATCTGATAATCTTGTCTCCAAGATTGCGGCTGGAGAAATAGTTGAACGTCCTGCTTCTGTCGTTAAGGAGCTGGTTGAGAACTCAATTGATGCGACAAGCAAGAATATAAGGATTGAGCTTGAATCCGGAGGCAAGAAGCTTATCACCGTCTCTGACGATGGTGAGGGAATGAGCAGAGATGAAGCGCTTCTCTCACTGGAGCGCCATGCGACAAGCAAGATTAAAGACATAAACGACCTCTTTTCTGTTAAATCCTTGGGATTTAGGGGAGAAGCTATTCCCAGTATAGCGAGTGTCTCAAGATTTAAGCTTACAACCAGAACAAGTGAAGAAGTAATAGGCTCAGTGATAACAGCGGAGGGTGGGAAGATTAGAAAGGTTGAAGAGACCGGATGCCCTCCGGGTACCACTGTTCAAGTTAAAAACCTGTTTTACAATACTCCAGTCAGATTAAAATTTATGAGAAAAATTGAGACGGAGCTCTCAAATGTTCTGGACATAGTACAGCGGGAAGCGATGTCGAGACCTGGGATAGGATTTGAGGTCTTACACGGAGGCAAAACGCTTCTGCGCCTTTCAAGAAAAGATAACCTGCCTGACAGATTGTCAGATGTTTTTCCGAATGCAGAGTTACACAGTGTCTCGGCCGAGGCAGAGGGGGTTAGAATCTCAGGATTTATGAGCAGCCCTCTTGATACAAGGTCTACTACACAGAAACTCTTTACCTATATAAACCGTAGAGCGGTAAGAGATAAGTTCTTAACCCGCATCGTAATTGATGCCTACGGGAAGATGCTTGAGAAAAGGAAATTCCCTCAGGGCGCTCTCTTTCTGGAGATTCCGGCCCAGGAAGTTGATGTCAATGTGCATCCTACCAAGAATGAAGTCAGGTTCAGGAATCAAAGACTAATCGCGGACTTGATAAGGGCTTCTATTCTTAAGATGCTCAGAGAAGCTCCCTGGATAAAGAGTTATCAGCAAAGGGTGGAGAACTCAGTTTCCGGATTTATGGAGGGAAGAGATCGTTCCTCAAGTTATGAGCCCGCTCGCCATTTAAATAGACCCGAGAGAGGGTTTGCTGAAGAAGCAGGAGAGGTTTACATGCCAAGGGGCAATGACGCTCTTTCAGCAGAGAATGCAATCAGCTCAGCTGAGCATTCCGGGCATGATTACCGTATAGCTCAGAATGATTTGCCGCCAAAGGGTCTTTTTGGTGGTGAGGGGCTTTACTCAAGCTTACGTATAATAGGACAGATTAAGGAATTATATATAGTTTGCTCCTCAGAAAATGGGATGGTGTTGATTGACCAGCATGCTGCGCATGAGAGGATAAACTACGAAAAATTAAAGAGCGCGTATACTGAAGATAAGGAGCCCGAGGTACAAGAACTACTCGTACCGGAAGTAATTGAATTCACGCCGTATGAAGCGAGCTTGATCGAGAAACATAAGGGCGAATTTGAGACTCTGGGTCTGCGTGTTGAGGAATTCGGGAATAACAGTTTCTTGATACGATCTGTGCCTGCACTACTAAAGAATGTAGATTCTGCTTCGCTTCTTAAAGATGTTATCTCTGAGGTTGCATCCACTGGGAAGCAAGAGAGCATAAGTGAGAAGATAGACCTTGTAATTGCTACGATGGCTTGCCATTCATCTATTAGAGCCAAATTTGAGCTTAATCTTGAGGAGATGAAAGCCTTACTTGAAGAGCTTGATCGTATGGAATTCCCTCACTCATGCCCACATGGGAGACCTGTGGCGCAAGAGCTTTCATATTATGATATAGAGAGGATGTTTAAGAGGACTTAAACTCGTGAAAGAACACAATGTTTCTGCGCTCAGAGTGAGTGCGGATTTAATTCTTAAAATAGTAGAGCGTATAAACAACTAGATGTAAAAAGGATATAGATTATGTCTATTAAGGTTAAATGCCCTAAATGCAAAAAAGAGGTAGTGTGGGATGACAATAAGTGGAGACCTTTTTGTTCAGAGAGATGTAAAATGATTGACTTGGGGACTTGGGCTAAAGAGGATTATCGCATTTCAGAAGCTACGGATCATGGTACACTAGAGGACAACAAAGACGACAAATAGCATATATGATATTGGCACTAATTGCTGAATGATAAATAATGATAAATTAGGTTTTTAATAAGGGGGGTACATTTCTATGGGTGTTGTTGAAACAAATCACTTTCACAAGGGTCTTAAGATTGAATACGAAGGCGGAATCTGGGAAATTATCGAATATCGCCATTCAAAAATGGCTCAGCGTAGTGCTGTGATGAAAACCAAGATGAGAAACATTGTTACGGGCGCTGTTCAAGAGAAGAATTTCAGATCAGGCGATGCTTTTAAAGTGCCCGACATGGATAGAAAAAACGTACAGTTTCTATATAAAGACGACATTGGATTTCACTTTATGGATTTAGAAACATATGATCAGTACACTCTATCAAAAAAACAAATAGGAGACACTGCCGATTTTATAAAAGACCAGCAAGAGGTGAGTATTCTTTACTTTAATAACGAACCTTTGGGAGTTGAGCTTCCTACTGCAGTAGAGCTTGAAGTAACCGCAACAGAGCCCGGAGTTAAGGGGGATACGGTGTCAGGGGGCACAAAACCCGCTACATTAGAGTCAGGAGCTACGATTCAAGTACCTCTGTTTATCGATATTGGAGATACAATTAAGGTTGATACCAGAACAGGTGATTATCTGGAAAGACTCAAGAAAAAATGATCTTGGCTTTTTTGAAAATCCTTATTTTTACTGAGCAAAGACTTACTTATTTGTGATCAATACTCTATTGCGTGTGTTTGTAATTCTTAAACGCCTTTATTTAAATAGAGGGCGGGTAAATCTTGATGCACCATCCTTATTTCAATTCTTGTTAATGGTTGATAATGGTGAGAGGGCAAAAATTTTTGTAACAGACGCAACTTTTTCTTTAATTTGGAGTTATTAATAATAAAGCTGTTCTGGCGTATATATGGAAAGCGATATAGAGCTTATGTTGAGGACGAAGGCTGGGGACGATAGCGCGTTTAGTGAGCTTATGAATAGACATTATAAAGGGGTTTTGAATTATATATACAGGTTTACAAATTTGAGGGAAAATTCGGAAGATCTTGCTCAGGAGGTATTCTTACGGGTATATCGCTCAGCGAAACAATATAGGCCTGAGGCTAAGTTTACCACCTGGCTATATAAAATTGCTACAAATGTAAGCCTGACTTATGTGAAAAAAAAGAATAAGAACGTCAGCTTGGATGAAATGAATGAGAACACCGGAGAGGTCGAGGATTCCGGTGTAGAAATATCAGATGATATAATTTACAGAAAAGAAATTAAGAATGTAATCTTCAGTGCAATGGAATCTTTGCCTGAACGGGAGAAAATTGCTATTATGCTGTGTAAGTACGAGGGACTTTCATATGAAGAAACGGCAAGCGTGCTTGAATGCACCGTGGGAGCTGTGAAGGCGTATGTGCACAGGGGAAGGATGAAATTGATAAGTAAGTTAAAGCCATATTTGACGGAGGAGGAAGAATATGGACTGTAAAGACATCAAAGAAATACTTACACAGTATTCACTGGATGATTTGGGTCAGGTTGAAAAAGTTGGTGTTGAGAGGCACCTGGAAGGGTGTAGGGAATGTAAGATGTTTCTCTCTCAATCCCAGGAGCTCTGGAGCCTGCTTGATACGTGGGAGGAAATTGAGCCTGGGGGTAAGTTTGTATCGAATTTTTGGGATAAAGCTTCTATTGAGGAAACGAAATTACAGCCCGGATTCCTGGGCAAGTTAAGAAATTTGAAGCCTAACTGGAGTTTGGCGGGAGCAATGGCTTCCATCTTTTTGGTAAGTGTTCTTACCTTTGCCGTATTCAGTCCCGATACGACTAATACTCTATTTACGAGTGCCGATGAGCAGGATGAATTGATCTTAATGGAGCTTGATGACGCCCTATCCCGAGAAACGGCTGATGTGCTTTCAATTTATGGGCCTTGGGATGACACGCTGGATGTCAGTGGCAATGGAGACATGAATTGAGAATATCTCTTTTATTTATTCTTTTCTCACTTCTTTTTGTTTTAAATGCGCATGCTTTGCTCAAAGGGGGGGCTAATTATAAATGGTGGAAAGATCCAAAAGTTGCTAGTGAGCTTGATCTTAGTAAAGATCAAGTGAAGAAAATCGAACTAATCTTTTCGTCCTATAAAAAGAGGATTGCTCGGTATCGAAAACAACTTAACAAAAGCGAAGTAGAGCTCAAAAAAGAATTGCAAAATCCTAATGCAAAAAAAGAAGATGTGTTAAAGCTAATTGATGGAATAGAAAACACAAAAGCTGCATATACCAGATCTAAGGTTGAGATGTTTCTAAGGGTAAAAGACGTACTCACGCCGGAGCAGGTTGGGAAACTTCACAAGATTAAACGCGGGTTTAGACCCTATCGCTAAGTAGTAATTGGAATTCTACCCTTAGCCCACAGCAATTTATCCCTTGTCATTTACTGTTGATGATCCGAATTTTGTTGGATATTCGTTGGTGATGTGTTGAAAATATTATAATTCTAACTCGGGAAATTCTGAGATATTGCAAATGAGCGGACATTGTCTGCTTCTTGCTCAATTGTGTTCAATTAGGTAGTATCTATATGACGAAAAGCGGGTCTGACCCGCTTTTTTTAATTTTGAGGGATATTTCATCCAACAATCTTAGGGTTATGCCGTTTAAGGATTATGTCGTTTAAGAAGGGTTAATGTAGTTTAAAATTGTGTAATATAGGTTAGTTGAAATGGATTCTTTTGAAGAAAATATCATATCTAACATTAAAGAATTGTTAGAACCTATACTTTTTGAAAAGAGACTTGAGTTATTTGATATAGAATTCAAATCTCAAGGCCAAAAAGGAGTATTGAGAATCTTTATCGATAAACAAGAAGGTGTAACGATAGATGACTGTACAGTGATAAGCAGGGAACTTGGTACTCTCTTGGAGGTTCACGATGTGATACCGGGTTCATATACACTTGAAATTTCTTCTCCGGGGCTTACAAGACCTCTAAAGAAACCAAGTGATTATATAAGATTCAAGGGCAAGACAGTGAAGATTAAGACAAAAGAGGATATCGAGGATAAAAAAGTTTTCAAAGGAAAACTCTTAGACTTTATAGACGAAACTGTATCCCTTGAGACAAATGGGACTAATTATTTGATACCGTATAATAAAATAGAAAAGGCAAACTTGGAATTGGATTTTTAGAGGGAGATTTGCAATGCCAGAGCTAACTGAATTAACTCGTGTAATGGATTCTGTGTGTAAGGATAAGGGGATTGAAAAGGATGAGATAGTCTCAGCTGTTGAAGAGGCAGTTTTGTCAGCCGCGCAGAAGTTGTTTCGGATGCAGGATTTGGATAAAGAGCTGGAAGTTCACTTTAATGAAAATGATGGTGATGTAGAGTTATTTGAATTTAAGACAGTGGTAGAAGACATTGAGGATGCGGAGATGGAAATCAGTGTTGAAGAGGCCCTCAATCTTGATCCGGAAGCTGAACTTGGTGATCAGATAGGTGTAAAGATTAATCCTGATTTTACTCGAATTGCTATACAAAATGCTAAACAGAGAATACTTCAAAGTATCAAAGAAGCCGAAGGTAAAGTGATTTATGAGGAATTTAAAAATAGGAAAGGGGAACTTATTAGCGGTATCGTAAGAAGGGTTGAAAGAAGAAATATTATCGTTGATCTAGGAAAAACGGAAGCTATTCTCCCTCCTGAGCAGCAAGTTCAGAGAGAATATTATAAGCCAAAAGAGCGCATTAGGGCACTTCTGGTTGATATTAAGGAAACAAAACGAGGGCCGCAGTTGATCTTATCCCGCTCTCATCGCGATTTTGTGAAAAAGCTGTTTATCTCTGAAGTTCCTGAGATTGGCGATCAAATTGTAGAGATTAAAGCCCTTTCCAGAGATCCGGGCGGACGAACCAAGATCGCTGTTATATCGCATGATCAGGATGTAGATCCCGTAGGTGCGTGCGTTGGAATGCGTGGAGCAAGAGTTCAGAACATTATTCAGGAACTCAGAGGAGAGAAGATAGATATAGTTCCCTGGTCGCACGATAACGCCAGATTTGCTTGTAACGCACTTTCGCCTGCGACTGTTAGCAAGGTCATAATTGATGATGAGAATAAATCTATGGAAATCATTGTTGATGATGATCAACTCTCTTTGGCAATAGGAAGAAGGGGGCAAAACGTCAGGCTTGCCTCACAATTGACGGAGTGGCGAATTGACATTAAAACCGATTCTCAGGTTAAGCGTGAGCAGCAAGATGTTGTTTCTTTGTTAATGTCTCTTCCTAATGTTAAAGAGGTTACGGCAAATCTCCTATATGGTGACGGATTTCATACATTGGAAGACATAGCCTTTTCTGATTCTGAAACTCTCATAAAATCAGGGGGTTTAAAAGATGAAGAAGAAGCCGAGAAACTTCAAACAGCAGCTAGAATTTCACTTAAAGATAAATTGGATCACATGACAGACCCACAAGAGACTCCACAGGAACCCGAAGAGGGACCTTTGGCGGGGCAAGAATAAATAGCTGAGTTTATGAGAGGTTGGTTTAAGTAGCTAGTTAAAAATTAGCCCTTTCCCCTTTCCTTAGTCACTAAAAAGATCATATTACTTTAGCTCTCTTTTGCATAGTTAACTAAACTTTGGTACCCTTCTCTAGATAAACTCAAAGTTTAAAATTTAAATTGATTGATATTGTTAGAAGACGGATGTGTTAAATATGACAAATATAAGAGTTTACGAACTCTCTCGTGATTTAGATAAACCTAGTAAAGAAATCTTAAACGTTGCTAAAGGCTTAGGTATATCTGTGAAAAGTCACGCCAGTTCTATATCTTCAGAAGAAGCAAAGAAAATTACAGACAAAATTGGAGCAAAGAGTGGTGTCCAATCTCAACAAGATCCAATTGAAGAAAAGGAAAAAGTTAGAGTGTTCCGATCTGAAAGCGGCGCTGAAGTGGTCGAGAGGAGAAAAGGTTCAAGTGTTGTTCTCCGTAGAAAGAAAAAAGTACAAGAGCCTGAAATAGAAGTAAGTGAAGAGGTAGAAATAAAAGAGTCTGATGCTGAAGCAATAGATGTAGCACCTGTTTCCGGTGCCCCTGATACACTTGAAGGGCTCGAACAAAATGAAGCTGAAGTCTCAGGGGAGCATGTAGAGCAACAATCCCTAGACCAGGCGGTTAGTCAGGAACAAAGTGTGGACCTGGTTGACGAGGCTGAGATTGCTCCGGAAGTTCCTGAAATATCTGATGATGAACTATTAGAAGGTAAAGAAACCAAGCCGAGCACTGCCGAACCTGTAAAAGCAAAGACTGAAAAAGAATCCCAGGGTGACGCAGCAAATAAATTTAAGAAAAAAACTAAAAAGGTTAAGCCTAAACGTGAAGAGATAATAGATGAGGACACTCTTGAAGAGCTAAGAAAGGCATTTAGGGCCAAGCTTCCAGGTAAGAGAAGAGAGTATCTGGTAGAAGGGGGACGCTCAAAGCCAAGACCTGCCTCAAGTAATGTTCGTAATAATGCTCAAAGAGAAAGAACTACAAATAAGGGCTTTAGGGGTAAATTGAGGCCCACGCAACCGGGGGCCGCAGGAGATGTCACTGCTGATGTTATTCCTTTTTCCGCAAAGTCCTCAAAACGTGTTATTAAAATCGGGGAGTCGATTAATGTAGGCGAGATTGCCAAGCTGATGAGCGTTAAAGCAGGAGAATTAATTAGAAAACTTATAACTATGGGTGTTGCTGCTACAATAAATCAAACTATCGATCATGAAACAGCCACTTTACTCGCTGAAGAGTTTGGTTTTGAAGTAGTAGTTGACATTTTTGAAGAAGAGGATCTGCTTCTAGAGGCTCAGATTGATACTACCGAAAATGAACTTCTTCCACGTCCTCCTGTAGTGACTGTCATGGGGCACGTGGATCATGGAAAAACGACACTTCTAGATACAATTAGAAAGGCCAAAGTTGTTGAGGGTGAAGCTGGAGGGATTACGCAACACATTGGGGCATATTCCGTAGAAGTTAACGGCAGGAAGGTCGCGTTTGTTGATACCCCCGGGCATGAAGCCTTTACAGCAATGAGGGCACGTGGAGCAAAGGTTACGGATGTTGTAATTCTTGTAGTTGCCGCAGACGATGGTGTTATGCCTCAAACTGTTGAGGCTGTGAATCATGCTAAGGCAGCTGGGGTTCCTATAATAGTCGCAGTAAACAAAATGGATAAACCTGATGCTGAACCTGAAAAAATTAAACGAGAACTTTCCGAGATAGGACTTCTTTCAGAAGACTGGGGCGGCGATACTCTTTTTGCAGAGGTGTCTGCCAAACAAAATACAGGTATTACGGAATTGTTAGAGCTTGTTTTACTCCAGGCCGATATACTTGAGCTCAAAGCTGATATACAGAAAAGAGCCAATGGTTTTGTTATTGAGGCGGTATTGGATAAGGGCAGGGGACCGGTTGCTACTGTAGTCGTTAGCGAAGGAACTCTTCGAGTTGGAGATATTGTTCTGGCCGGGACAACTTATGGAAGGGTTAGAGCGCTTATTGACGATAAAGGGAAAAGGGTAAAAGAAGCAGGTCCATCAATTCCGGTTGAGATAATGGGTCTTTCCGGAATCCCTCAGGCTGGAGAGCGTTTTTATGTAGTTGAGGATGAAAAGGCGGCTAAAGATGTAGTTGCTCATAGAGAAACAAAGCAAAGAGAGACGGCAGCAGCCAAAGAAAGAAAACCTTCACTTGAGAATTTGTTTGAAGCACTTGAGCAAGAAGAGGTAAAAGAGCTTGCGTTAATAATAAAAGCGGATACTCAGGGATCGGTAGAGGCGGTTAGAGAGTCAATAACCAAATTAAGCACCGATAAGTGCCTGGTAAAGATAGTTCACACCGGGGTTGGAGGTATAAACGAAACCGATATAATTCTAGCCAGCGCTTCTAATGCAATCATTGTTGGATTCAACGTCAGACCTGATGCGAATGCTCTAGAATTATCTGAGAAAGAAGGCATTTCTCTTGAACTACATACTATAATATACAATTTGATAGACAGAGTCAGAGGCGCCATGGAAGGGCTTTTAGATCCTATTGTACAAGAAAAAATTACAGGTCATGCTGAGATTAAGGAAACTTTTCATATCTCAAGAATCGGTACTATTGCCGGCTGCGTTGTTACCGATGGGAAAGTTGTCAGGGATAACAATGTTAGGGTTTTAAGAGACAGTGTCATAGTCTTTGATGGCAAACTCTCATCACTTAAACGTTTTAAAGATGATGTGAAAGAAGTAAATACGGGCTACGAATGCGGTATCACTATTGAACGGTTTAATGATCTAAAGGTAGGAGATACTTTTGAATTCTATATGTTTGAAGAGATCAAACAAGTGCTTTAAATACTAAATGGTAATAGGAATAGTACGAATTGATTTATATATGGATGGCAACAGATCGCTTAAAGATAAAAGGCAGACCCTAAAAAGCTTGATTCACAGAGCAAAATCCAGATATAACAACATTTCAATTGCTGAAGTAGACTCAAATGATCTTTTGCAAAAAGCTACGATTGGAATCTCCTTTGTTAGCAATGATAAACGGCATGTGAATTCTATGCTTGATCAGGTTACAGGTTTTATAGAATCAACGGGAGTTGTTCAAATGGGTCGCCGCGAGCTTGAAATAATAAATTTTTAGAGGGAGTTTTCTTTGCCACCCACTTTCAAAAGGGCAGCCAGGGTTTCGGATTTAATTGTCAAGGAAGTATCACAAATGATCGTTAAGGGTGAGATAAAGGACCCGCGTGTCAGCTCAGCTTTTATTACCGGTGCAAAAGTCTCTGATAATCTGAGCGTTGCAAATATATTTTTTTCTGTTATGGAAGACTATGCGGATAAAAATGAGGTTCTAAAAGGCCTTGAAAGCGCAAAGGGATTTATAAAGACAAAGCTTTCCAAGAAATTAAAAATGAGAAAGATTCCCGATCTACAGTTTAAGTTCGATACGGCTCTTGAGACAGGTTATAGAGTGGACGAGGTTCTTAGGGAGATTGATTCTGATGAATGAGCTTGAGAAGGTCCTCCATTTAATAAGAGAATCCAAGAGAGTGCTCATTACCTCCCATCAAAACCCTGATGGTGATGCGTTAGGCTCAATGCTGGGCCTAGGGTTGGGGCTCGAAAAAATTGGGAAAGACGTTGTATTCTACAGCAAAGACGGTATTCCGGAGATTTTAGAGTTTCTTCCGCATTCTGATAAAATCGTGAATTCTATAAAGGAAATCGAAGGTCCTTTTGATATCGCTTTTGCGGTTGACTGCACAGACACGAACAGAGCTGGTATAGAATTTGAAGAATATGCAAAGTCTGAAAATTGCAAGAATGTCGTGATTGTAGACCATCATGAGACCACAAGTTCAGATGCTGACTTACATCTTCTAGATCAAAATGCTTCTTCAACGGGGATAATAATTTACCGAATTTTAAACTTGCTCGATATAAAATTAGATAAATCGATTTCAGAGAATATATATACAACGATTGTTACTGATACAGGTTCTTTTAACTATTCGAATACAAGTTCTGATACGTTCAGAGTAGCTGCAAAGTTAGTTGATAGCGGAGCGGATCCATCCCAAATATCTCAGGCGCTTTATGAGAATGAGCCTTTAAGAAAGCTTGAGCTTTTTAAATTGGTCATGCCAACATTGGATATTACTGAAGATAAAAATATTGCATCTATTTCTGTAGATAAGGATATGTTTCAACAAACCGGCACTACAAGAGAGGACACCGAAGGCATGGTCAATATCCCGCGTAGCATAAAGGGTATTGAGGTTGCTATTTTATTTAGACAGGAAGAAGGGGATGGAGATTTAGACTGGAAAGTGAGTCTTAGGTCTAAAGGGAGTGTAAATGTAGCAAAGATTGCTGAGGGGTTTGGTGGTGGAGGTCATACTAGGGCTGCCGGGTGCTCACTTGAAGGCAGCATCATGGATGTCAAAGCTAAGGTAATTAGTGCAATCAAAGAGGGGCTTAGATGAACGGTGTAATTGTTCTCGATAAACCCAAGGGAATTACCTCTCATAAGGCCGTATCAGAGGTGAATAAAATTATTAAGGCCAAACGTGCCGGGCATACCGGTACCCTTGATCCCTTCGCCACTGGAGTATTGCCTATTTGTTTTGATAAGGCTACAAAAATAATTCCGTACATGAAGAATGATTTTAAGAAATATGAGGCGCTTATTCATCTTGGTATATCCACCGATACGCTGGACAATACAGGGCAGGTTATCAAGGAGCTCGATCCCGGAATTTTAAGTAAAAATTCTATAATTGATGCATTTTCTAAATATAAGGGTAAAATTAATCAGATTCCTCCCATGTTTTCAGCCATAAAGAAAGATGGTGTTAGGCTATATGAATTAGCGAGGAAGGGGATAGAGGTTGAAAGAACTCCAAGAGAAGTAACTATTAATGCAATAGAGCTATTGGAGTACAGACCGCCGTTTATTAGATTTATGGTAGAATGTTCGCGGGGCACTTATATTAGGGTGCTTGCATCGGACATTTCCAATGATCTGGGATGCGGGGGACATTTACAAGAGCTTAGAAGAATTGAGAGTGATGGATTTACGATAGGCGAAGCTGTAACAATGGAAGATATTCAGAGTGGGCGTATTGAATTAAAGTCATTAAAAGATGTCCTCTCACATTTAAAAGAGGTAAAAGTCTCTTCTGATTTGGCCAGTCAAATCAGGCTGGGCAAGCAAATCAAGAAATCTCATGTAAATTTAAATGACCTCCCAGATTTTGAAGCCGGGGATCATTTAAAGATTTATGAGAGTTCGAGTTTGGTTTCCATAACTCAGGCAAGCGTGAATTCATCTGAGCTGGGTGATTTGGATGACCAGACAATTATTTTTAAATTGCTAAGAGTATTTAACTAACTACGCCGAAGTTAAATGAATCTGAGCAATTTGCCAAAAATTCAACATAAGAAGGAGGCAGTTAAATGGCGCTAGATAAAGAAGATAAGTCTCAAATAATCAGCGAGTTTGCGGTTCATGACAAAGATGTCGGCTCTCCAGAGGTTCAGGTTGGCATTCTTTCTCGCAGAATTGCGGATATCTCTGTTCATATGAGTAATGCACCCAAGGATTTTCATTCCAGACGTGGTCTTGTACTCCTTGTTGCCAGAAGAAGAAGATTGTTAAACTATATTAAAAAGAACAGCCCGGAAAAATATCCAGGGCTTATAAAAAGACTCGGACTGAGAAAGTAGGGTTAAGGAGGAAGTGTATTGATTAATCAACCAAAGAAGGTTGAAGCCCAGTTGTTTGGTACAACCTTTGGGCTTGAAACTGGAAAACTCGCGAAACAGACCAGTGGCTCTGTGTTGGCACGCTATGGAGATACTGTAGTGCTGGCTACTCTTGTTGCCGCGAAAGATAAAACAGAGGGTGAGGATTTTTTACCATTAACTGTTAATTATCAAGAAAAATCTGCTGCCGCCGGAAAGATACCGGGGGGATTTTTTAAAAGAGAAGGAAGGCCTAATGAAAAAGAAGTTCTAACTTCTAGACTTATAGATAGACCAATTAGACCGTTAATTCCAAAAGACTTTACGTATCAGACTCAAATAATTATTACGGTTTTCTCCGCGGATGCTGACTATGATCCTGATGTATTATCCGTAACTGCGGCATCAGCGGCGCTTACGGTTTCAGATGTCCCTTTTGCCGGCCCTATTGCGGCTGTTAGAGTAGGCAGGGTTGGAGGAGAGTTTATTTGTAATCCTATAAAGAGCCAAATCGAAGAAAGCGACATGAACATTGTTGTAGCTGGAACTAAGGAAGCTATCGTCATGGTTGAAGGGGGAACAAAGGAAGTTTCTGAATCTGACATCGTGGATGCTCTAATGTTCGCTCATGAAAGTATTCAAGAGTTCATAAAGGTTCAAGAGGATTTAGTTTCTGGATTTAATATAGAAAAACGTGTACTTGATCCTGTAGAAGAAGATGAGGACTTTAAAAATGAGGTTATTTCTTTTGCCGAAGACAAATTAAAAGAAACAATAACAATATCATCTAAGACCGAGAGAAATGATCAAATCAAAAAAATACGCAGCGAAACACAAGAGCATATTAGTTCTTTGTATCCTGATACTGAAGTAGATGCCTCAAAAGTCTTTGAAAAATTATTAAAAGAATCTGTACGTGGATTGATAGTAAATGACAAGAAAAGACTTGATGGAAGAGGATACACCGATGTTAGAGCAATCAGCGGTGAAGTTGGCTTTCTTCCCCGAGTTCATGGTTCTTCAGTTTTTACCAGAGGGGAGACACAAGCTGCGGTTACGGCAACTCTAGGGACAAAATATGATGAGCAGAGGATAGATTCTCTTGAAGGTGACGTTACAAAGACGTTTATGCTCCACTATAATTTCCCACCATACAGCGTAGGAGAAACATCTTTCAGATTAGGCCCGGGGCGAAGAGAAATAGGCCATGGAGCACTTGCGGAAAGGGCGCTTTCTGTAGTTCTTCCCAAGAGAGAAGATTTTCCTTATACCCTTCGTATAGTATCTGAAGTTCTTGAATCAAACGGTTCCTCTTCAATGGCTACTGTTTGTGGTGGAACGCTGTCCATGCTGGATGCTGGTGTTCCGATAAGCGCACCTGTTGGCGGGATTGCTATGGGGCTGATAAAAGAAGGGGATGATTTTGTAATCCTATCGGATATTTTGGGAGATGAAGACCATTTAGGAGATATGGATTTTAAAGTCGCGGGCACCACTAATGGTGTAACGGCTCTCCAGATGGATATTAAGGTTGCCGGAGTCACACGCGAGATCCTCACTAAAGCGCTTGATCAGGCTAAAGACGGCAGGATTCATATTCTCTCTGAGATGGACAAGATACTTTCAACTCCAAGAGAAGATATATCCGAATATGCTCCTAGAATTGTTACAATGCAAGTTGAGCAGAGTAAGATTAAAGACGTAATTGGATCCGGCGGTAAAACGATTAAGAAGATTGTTGAGATTACCGGGGTGCAGATTGATATAGATGACTCGGGGACTGTAAACATTGCCTCTCCAGATAGAGATGCTTGTAACCAAGCAATCAAGATCATAGAAGGGATTGTTGAAGAAATGGAAGTTGGTAAAGTTTATCTCGGAACAGTAAAGAGGATTTTAGATTTCGGGGCCATAGTTGAGCTTGCCAATGGAAAAGACGGGCTAGTACATATTTCCGAGCTTGAACCAAAGAGAGTCGAGAAGGTTACTGATATTCTTCAGGAAAATGATGAATTATTAGTTAAATGTATCGAGAAAGGGCATGATGGAAAGATTA
Organism: Deltaproteobacteria bacterium; assembly: GCA_029262255.1. Classification (GTDB taxonomy): domain Bacteria; phylum Desulfobacterota_D; class UBA1144; order Nemesobacterales; family UBA2774; genus CR02bin9. The sequence continues at coordinate 4,493 of JAJCZT010000058.1, read as the reverse complement.
GGCTGAGCCGAAAACAAGCTCTTGACGAAAACATAGAGGACTATAGGGGATAGTACATTATAAAATAAATTTGTCTTAGAATAGGCCAAACTTGTTTTGGCCTAAGTACAAAATTTGTTTTTGCATATGTGGTATTAAATAAAAAAAGTGAAACCGAATAAACCCAAACTGCTTGTTGTTTTGGGGCCTACTGCTGTAGGAAAGAGTGCTGTTGGCATTGATATAGCTAAGAGGCTAGGGGGAGAGATTATCAATGCCGATTCCCTCCAAGTTTATAAATATCTTGATATAGGTACGGCTAAGCCTGGTTCCAAAGAGCTTGCAGAAGTCAGACATCATCTGATAGATATTGTAAGTCCCGGTGAGGATTTCAATGCAGGCATGTTCAGAAGCCGTGCCGCCTCTGTTATAGAAAGTCTATACAAAAGTAACACGAATATAATACTTGCAGGAGGAACATATCTTTATGTAAAAGTCCTCCTTTCAGGTCTTATAGAGGGTTTGCCCGCTAGTCAGGAAATAAGGGATAACATAAAGAAATTACGCTCTATTTTTGGACTCCCATATGTATATGATAGGCTCTGTTCGCTAGATCCACAGGCAGCATCAAAAATACATCCCAATGACTATGTGAGGATGGAAAGAGCGCTTGAAGTCAACTATCTAACAGGACAAAAGATGTCTGAGCTACAATCACGGCATAGTTTTAGTGAGCAAGACTTTGAGTATCTAAAAATCGGGATATCTCAAGATCGCGACATGCTCAGAGAGCGGATTGATAATAGGGTCGATGTAATGATAGAAGCCGGGCTTGTAGATGAAGTTAAAAGACTTAGAGAAATGGGCTATACAAGTGACCTAAAGCCAATGCAGTCAATCGGTTATAAGGAAGTAAATCAATTTCTCGAAGGGGATATTGATCTCGATAGAGCTGTGGAGTTAATAAAGCGCGACACCAAGAGATTTGCCAAGCGTCAGATGACGTGGTTAAGAAAAGATAGCGAAATCGAATGGTTTGAACCGGACAAGGATTATGAGCGGATTCTTTATTTATCCAGTAGGTTCTTTGAAGTTAATAATTAAAAGTATTTTAAGAATCGCCCTTTTCTAATTCTTCTTCGATTTTCTTTATATAATCATTATCAACTTCGGGTTTAATCTTCTTAGATGTATCCTGCTCCTTTGTTTTATTGCCTTGAGAGTTATACAGATATAAGGTTATTCCTAATCCTCCAAAGATTATTGCAACTCCGGGCAAGAGCCATAAGAGCCAATTAATGCCTTTTGGCGGTGGGGAAGCTAGTATTGACTCCCCATAGCTGTTGACGAAATAAGCTAAGATTTCTTCTTTGGATTTTCCCTCTTCTAACTGTCTTCTTGTTATTTCTCTCATATCATGAGCAAGATTTGAGTTAGATTCTCCTATGCTTTGTCCCTGGCATACCGGGCACATAAGAAGGGCTGAAATTTCTTTTACCTGATCATCAATACTCCCTTGTGCCAATGATTGAGTTTGCAAGGCAATAAGGGTAGCCATGAATAAGAATGTGTATAGAATGAAGGTGTTTATTGTTGAAGAGTTAGTCATTACGATTCATTGTTTTGAGGTTGCTGAGCCTTTAGAACAAAATAATCTATAATTTGCTCTGTGAGAGGGCCTGAGAATTTATCTCTAATATTTCCCGAAGGATCGATAAAAAATGTTTCAGGAACTCCTCCTACTCCGTAGTCAACCTGGATTTCCTCATTGGGGTCCATCCCGTGTGGGTAACCGCCGCCGAATTTGTTGAGATAAGAAAGGGCATTTGAATTTTCATCCCAGACATTAACCCCTATAAATACTACGTCCTTGCCTTTATATTTCTGCCATGATTTCTCAAGCGCTTCCGCCTCCTGTCTGCATGGCATACACCAAGATGCCCAAAAATTGAGAAGCACAGTTTTTCCTTTTAAATCAGACAACTTCAAATCCTCTCCATCAAATGTTTTCAGGGCGAAGTCAGGGGCTACGGTGCCTACTAAAGGGGAAGTCTTAATATTGACCCGACTGCCAAAAATTGCATATCCCATAAGGGATATGAGGCTCAATATTATTATTAATACAATTATTTTTCCTGAAGTGCTTAAGATTTTCATTTTGGGATTAGGGACTCTTTATTTTAAAGAAAATAGTATATCTTATTTTATAGCCGAGTTCGATTATTATTTATAGAACTCCTCATCTTCAGGTGGAATATCGAAATCAAATGATCCGTTGTTCTTAAGGGCTTTGTAGTCCTCTGGCGCAAGGTCCGGCAGCTGTTTTAAAAAGGCTACGATAGACCAAATTTCCTGGTCGCTGTGCGACAAACCGAAAGCGGGCATTCCGGTCATCTTTATTCCATTTTTTGTTACCCAGAATAGCTCAGTCGCGCTTAGCTCTTCAGATTCCTCTGCAAGATCAGGAGGGCTTGGATTAAATCCTTCCGCAGGTTCGGTTCCCGGAGCCCCGTGACAACCCGAACACATGTTCTCATAATGATCAAACCCATTTTTGACAAGCGAATCATCGTTTAGCTTGGGTCTTTCAATGTGTTCTGAGTGCTTTTTCACAGAATATTTTTTGGCTGTATTAAATACCCATTCAGCTAATAGGGAATGAGGCTCAGTGGCAGCGATGTTATAAGTGCCTGAATATATAAATACTATAAAACCCGCAATTAAAAGAATGATAACGAATAGAAATGTTTTAAAAAATCCCATTTGCAACCCCCCGTTTTATTTAAATATGATATGAACTTCAGGTACAAATATTGATTGATACGTTACTTGATTTTACTCTTGTATCGATATGCCGGAAATTAATCTAATCACTATAATATCATAAATTTATAAAGATTTGCAGTTCATAAAATCTAATTTCTATACTACCACCCAAAATTCAAAATAATATTGTCCAACGAGAGATAACTTTTTATTAATCCGGCTCCCTCCCCCTAGTTTTCCTTTCCCAATTGCTTCTGTGCGCCATACCGCAGCCCCCCAAAGCGTTTAGTCGGCTTATCCGTAATATGAACTGAAGCTCATATGTCCCTGCTGTTCTAAATTATATGTATAGTTTTGTTGTTCTATTTCCTTAAATCTTAAAGTAGGTATAAACTATATAAGATATGGGAAAGCTTATAATTGTTTCCAACCGACTGCCTGTCACCGTTTCTAAGACAAAATCCAAGTTTAGTTTTCAACCAAGCATTGGAGGGCTTGTAACCGGTGTCAGCTCACTTGATATGGCCCAAGAACAGATCTGGATAGGCTGGCCCGGGATCACTCTTTCTGGATACAGTACAAAATCTGACTCCAGGGAATTAAAGGACAAATTAGCCAAAGAAAATTATCATCCTGTTTTTCTTAAAAGAAATGACTTTGAGAACTATTACCAGGGGTTTTGTAATGAGATCATCTGGCCACTCTTTCATTATTTTGCCCAGTACGCAAATTATGAGAAAAGCTATTGGGATAGTTATGAGAGGGTAAACGAGGCTTTTAGCCAGGCTGTTCTGGAGGTTGCAAAAGATGATGACGTAATATGGATTCACGACTATCATTTAATGCTTTTGCCAGAGCTGATTAGGAAAAAATTGCCAAAGGTTAAGATTGGTTTCTTTCTCCACATCCCTTTCCCGTCTTCAGAAATATTTCGTTTAATTCCCTGGTGTGCTGAGATTCTAGACGGACTACTCGGGGCTGATTTAATAGGGTTTCACACTTTTGACTATGCGCGCCATTTTCTTGAGAGCGTAAGGCGTGTTTTGGGCTACGAGCATACATTAGGGCAGATTACGTTGGGTAATCATGCTGTAAAAGTCGATACATTTCCAATGGGCATAGACTATCAAAAATTCTCACAAGCTCCAGAAGATAGAGAGGTACAATCGAACATATCTAGGCTTAGAGAAAGTATTAAGGAAGACTACAAAGTCATATTATCTATTGATCGTCTGGATTATACAAAGGGGGTCCCTGAACGACTTGAAGCGTTTGATCATTTTCTAAATAAAAATCCCAGCTATAAGGAGAAAGTAATATTCATAGTAGTGGCTGTTCCATCTCGTGCAGAAGTGGAACATTACAAGCTGTTAAAAGAACAGGTCGATAATCTGACTGGAAGAATTAACGGTAAGCACGGCACAGTAGGCTGGGTGCCAATATGGTACATATACCGTTCATTTGATTTCAAAGATCTGACCGCCCTTTACTCAATTGCAGATGTGCTATTTCTAACCCCGCTCAGAGACGGGATGAATTTAGTCGCAAAAGAGTATGTTGCCACAAGGAAAAATGAAGATGGAGTTCTTATTCTGGGAGAGATGGCTGGCACTGCGAAAGAGCTCGGCGAAGCATTAATCATTAATCCTAATGATTTGCTAGGAACTTCCAATGCTCTCAAACAAGCGCTCACAATGCCTATAGATGAGCAAAAACGAAGAATGAAAAGTATGCAAGGCAGGCTTGAG
>JAJCZT010000057.1 GCA_029262255.1 Deltaproteobacteria bacterium | reverse complement strand
ATTCTAAGCAGAATGTATATAACAAAAATTTACTTAATACTTGTAATTAAGAATATTCCCTGATATTTTCAACTTCCATGGGAAAGAAAAAGGTAGCAGTGTTAGGAGCAAGCGGATATACGGGCAGTGACCTGCTGAGGTTTTTGCTTGTACATCCCAATGTCGAGGTAACTCACTTAACTGCGGAGAAACATGCCGGAAAGATGATTTCAGATGTCTTTCCTCACTTAAAGGGTTTTTTAGATTTGGAACTTAAACCGCTTAAGTCCAAATCAATTCCTAAGGATATAGATATAGTATTCGCAGCTCTTCCGCATGGAACTTCTGCACAGGTAATTAGCGAGCTATTTGAGAGAGATATAAAAATTATTGATTTAGGAGCGGATTTCAGGCTCAGCAGTAAGAATTACAAGAAATGGTATGGTGAGCACCCTTGTCCTGAATTAATTAAAAAAGCTGTTTACGGACTAACGGAGCTAAATAGAGATAAGGTTAAAAAAGCAAAGCTCGTAGCTAATCCCGGCTGTTATCCTACATCTTCCATACTAGGTCTGGCTCCGGTTCTTAAAAATAAAATTGCTGACCAGGCCTCAATAATTATAGATTCTAAATCCGGTGTGTCGGGAGCAGGAAGATCTCCTTCGCTTGATTATCATTATTGTGAGGTTAATGAAGGCTTAAAAGCATATAAAATAGGGGAGCACCGTCATATGCCCGAAATTGAGGAAGCTCTTTCCAATTATTCGGGACTCAAGGTGCAGGTGTCATTCACACCACACCTTATACCTATGGATAGAGGAATTCTATCGACCATATATGTAAATTTGAACAAAAGAGTTACAACTAAAAAGCTATTAGATATCTACCAAGAGTATTATAAAGACGAAAAATTCGTCAGGATATCGCCTGAGAAGCTGTACCCGTCTACGAATCAAGTCCGGGGTTCTAATTACTGCGATATAGGAATTAAGGTTAATTCAAACAATACCGCCGTAATAGTATCCGTGATCGACAACCTTGTGAAAGGCGCCTCAGGACAGGCTGTTCAAAATATGAATGTGATGATGGGTTATGAGGAAACAACAGCGCTTGAAATGCCGCCTGTTTTTCCTTGACGTGAAGAAATTCGCCAATAACTCCATTGGGATTATTTAACACCCCTTATCCTCTCTACAATCCCGGGGAAAATGGAAGCCACGTAATCTATCTCTTCTCTTTCTGTAAATCTGCCCAGACTAATTCTGACTGAAGAAGCCGCATCCTCTCTGGACAAACCCATTGCCGATAATACATGAGAAGGATCAACAGTTCCTTCAGAACAGGCGGACCCGGTTGATACTGCCACGCCCTCTACATCGAGGTTCATTGCCAGCGATTCCCCCTGCACCCCTTCAATGCTGAGATTTAGGGTATTCCACAGCATTTTTTCGATTGACCCGTTTAACTTTATACCATCTATATCCTGGGTAATCCGGCTTAGAAGCTTATCTCTCAATACCCTTATTCTAGATTCGTCCTTCTGCATTTCACTGGAAGCAATATTACTGGCGGCACCAAGGCCGACTATGCCCGGGATATTTTCCGTGCCGGAGCGCTTGCCCCTTTCCTGACCGCCTCCGTGGATTAGGGGCGGAAGCGGGGTTTGCTGCGAGAAGCTATCCCTTATAAAAAGAGCGCCTACTGATTTTGGCCCATAGAACTTATGGGCGGAAATTGAAAGCAGATCGGCCGGAATTTGTTTAAGATTGATATCGATCTTGCCGGCGGCTTGAACAGCGTCAGTGTGAAAGACAGCCCCCCTTTCCTTTACTATTTCGGCAATTTTATCTATTGGGAAAATCACACCGGTTTCATTGTTGGCGTACATGCATGAAACAAGGACAGTATTTTGAGATAGACTGTCTCTAAGTTCATCTAAATCTAAGATCCCCTCACTGTTAACTCCTAGATAAGTAACCTGCCATCCCTGTCTCTCTAAAAACTTAAACGACTCGAGCACACATTCGTGTTCAACCTTCGTTGTTATTAGGTGATTGCCCTTTTCCTTCAAACCGCTAAGGGCCGTGCTTTTTATGGCAAAGTTTGCAGCTTCACTACCCCCTGAAGTAAATATGATCTCTTTGGGACTTGCGGAGAGTAGTTGGGATACCTGCTCTCTTGCCTTATCCAGAGCCTCTTTTCCCTTTCTTCCAAAGGAGTGAATGCTCGAAGGGTTTCCGTAGTGCTCACTTAGATACGGCATCATCTCTTCAAGAACTCTTGGGTCTATTGGAGTTGTTGCGTTGTAGTCCAAATATACTTTTTTCATAGAATTAAGGTGCAGCTCAGTTTATAAATATAGGATTGTAGTTTACATCAGTATACTCATATTCTAAATCCAAGCCGCATTAGGAAGTGTGATCAAATGATGCGTTTGCTCTTTAATTCTAAAAATTTAACCAAAATAGCAATGGCTTATGAGGATATACTTTTGCCTCTCGGCAGTTATAAATAAAATCACGATATGTTATATTAAGGTTGCAAATTAACCTTATTTGAATTTATCATTCTGTGGAGGGGTGTCTGGGTTTCAAATATAAAGGTTCAGGCTAAGAAGTAAAATTTAGATTATAAACATTTTAGGAGACAAGTTATGGCAAAGAAAAAAACTCTTACCACAGCTCACGACAATACTATGGAAAATAACGATACTAACGGTGAAAGTAAGTGCCCGTTTACGGATGGAGTGCTAAAGCACAGCGCCGGCGGTGGCACTTCAAACCAAGACTGGTGGCCAAATCTGTTGAAGTTGAACATTCTCCGCCAACACTCTTCTCTATCCAATCCGATGGGAGAGGCGTTCAACTACGCTGAGGAGTTCAAGACCCTTGAGCTTGATGCAGTGAAGAAAGACATCTTCGATCTGATGACCACATCCCAAGACTGGTGGCCAGCCGACTACGGTCACTATGGGCCGCTTTTCATTCGGATGGCGTGGCACAGCGCTGGTACTTACCGCATCGCTGACGGCCGTGGTGGCGGGGGCTCCGGCACCCAACGCTTTGCGCCGCTAAACAGTTGGCCTGACAATGCGAACCTCGATAAGGCGCGCTTGCTGCTCTGGCCGGTGAAACAGAAATACGGCAAGAAAATTTCTTGGGCCGACCTAATGATCCTCGCCGGCAACTGCGCTCTTGAGTCAATGGGCTTTAAGACATTTGGTTTCGGTGGCGGACGTGAGGATGTTTGGGAGCCTGAGGAAGACATCTATTGGGGCTCTGAAGCCAAGTGGCTTGGAGACAAGCGTTACAGTGGTGACCGGGAACTCGAGAATCCCCTCGGCGCCGTTCAGATGGGTTTGATCTACGTGAACCCGGAAGGGCCGAACGGCGAACCCAGTGCGCTAGCTGCAGCCCGTGACATTCGTGAGACTTTCGGCCGCATGGCTATGAATGACGAAGAGACTGTCGCGCTTATTGCAGGCGGACACACATTCGGCAAAACCCATGGAGCCGCCGATCCAAGTAAGTATGTTGGCCCCGAGCCCGCAGCCGCAGGCATTGAGGAGCAGGGACTAGGCTGGAAAAATACGTTCGGCAGCGGCAAGGCCGGCGATACGATCACCAGCGGCCTGGAGGGAGCATGGACCCGCACCCCAACGAAGTGGGACAACAGCTTTTTCGATATCCTGTTCAGCTACGATTGGGATCTTGTGAAGAGCCCCGCCGGTGCGTGGCAGTGGGTTCCTACCGATCCAGCCGCAGCTGACGATGTCCCCGATGCCCACGATCCTTCGAAACGGCACGCACCGATAATGCTCACTACGGACCTCGCGCTCCGGATGGACCCTATCTATGGGCCAATTTCAAGACGCTTTTACGAGAATCCGGATCAGTTCGAAGAAGCTTTCGCCCGGGCGTGGTTCAAGCTTACGCACCGCGATATGGGTCCGCGCGCACGCTATCTTGGACCTGAAGTGCCGGCAGAAGAGCTGATCTGGCAAGACCCTATCCCAGCGGTAACACATGAGGTGATTGACGATCAGGACATTGCCGCACTGAAGGGTAATATCCTTGCCTCAGGATTGTCTGTGTCTGAGCTCGTATCCACCGCTTGGGCGTCAGCATCAACGTTCCGTGGCTCCGATAAACGCGGTGGCGCCAATGGCGCTCGTATTCGCCTTGCGCCGCAGAAGGATTGGGAAGTCAACAATCCGGCCCAGTTACAGGCAGTGCTGGAGACGCTTGAGGGTATCCAAAAAGAGTTCAACGACACCCAGACTGGGGGTAAGATGGCCTCACTCGCCGATTTGATCGTTCTGGGCGGATGCGCAGGCATCGAGCAGGCGGCGAAGAATGCCGGTCACGATGTGACGGCGCCCTTTACGCCGGGACGTGCCGATGCGTCGCAAGAGCAAACCGATGTGGAATCCATCGCCGTGCTTGAGCCGATTGCAGACGGATTCCGCAACTACTTGAAGACCCAATACGCCGTACCGGCAGAGGATATGTTGGTTGACCGGGCGCAACTCTTGACGCTGAGTGCTCCTGAGATGACGGTTCTCTTAGGCGGCATGCGTGTACTTAACACTAACTTCGGTCAGTCCCAACATGGCGTCTTCACTAAACGTCCAGAGGTGCTCACCAACGACTTCTTCATCAATCTACTCGATTTGGGCACGACGTGGAAGGCGACTTCAGAGGCCGAAGAAGTGTTTGAAGGTCGTGATCGCGCGACAGGCGAACTCAAGTGGACCGGTACCCGTATCGATCTCATCTTCGGTTCAAACTCAGAACTCAGGGCTATCGCTGAAGTCTATGGGAGCGAGGACTCTCAAGAGCGGTTTATGCAGGACTTTGTTGCGGCGTGGAGTAAGGTGATGAATCTTGACCGCTTCGATGTGGCCTGATTTCAGTTATTAGAAAAAATGCTAAATTTAATTCTGAACAAGCAATCAGGCTCTTTTCCATAGGGCCTGATTGCTTTCCCTAATCCAATATAATCTTTGTATTTGTTCCACGGTATTGACCCTCTCTTAAGAATATGTAACTATTTCATATTAATCCGGGGCAAATATGAAATTCACTCTAAATTGGTTACGAGATTACATAGACTTTGATCTATCTCCTGAAGAACTATCCCACAACCTCACTATGGGCGGTCTTGAGGTAGAAGACGTGATATATCAGGGCCAAGGCCTAGATAATATTGTTGTTGCCCAGATTACTGAGCAGACACCCCATCCCAATGCTGAGAAGCTTTCGCTTTGCACTGTTACAGACGGCAAAACTACATATCCAATTGTCTGTGGCGCAAATAATATGAAAGCTGGCGATAAAGTCGCTCTTGCCAAGATTGGAGCTAATCTACCTCCCGGGCCAAAATTTGAAGATGGACTTAAAATCAAAAAAGCCAAGATCAGAGGAGAAGTATCAGAGGGCATGCTCTGCGCCGAGAACGAGCTTGGACTTGGGGAAGAAAGTGACGGGATATTAATCCTTTCAGAGTCAGCTAACGTGGGCAATGCAATTGTGGATGAGCTTGGTTTAAATGACGTTGTATTTGAAGTTGGTATCACACCTAACCGTCCTGATTGCCTGAGCGTTGTCGGTGTTGCAAGGGAAGTTGCCGCATTATTAGGAAAAACAGTTAACCACCCGGATTCTAGTGTTACGGAATCAGGTGAGGATATAAATAACATTGCGAAAGTAGAATTGCTTGACCCAGAGAAATGTCCCAGATACTCCTGCCGAGTAATACAAAACGTAAAAATCGGCCCGTCCCCAAGCTGGCTTAAAACAAAACTGGAGTCCTCCGGCATAAGATCGATTAATAACGTTGTTGACGTGACCAACTTCGTACTTCTAGAGCTCGGACAGCCGCTTCACGCCTTTGATTATGATCTGCTTGAAGGGAATAAAATTATAGTTAGAGCAGCTAAAGACGGGGAAACAATTAAAACCCTTGACGATGTTGAAAGAAAACTTACAAAAAACGATCTACTTATTTGTGACGGGAAAAGACCCGTTGCTCTTGCCGGAATAATGGGAGGATCAAACACAGAAGTTTCTCAAACAACAAAAAACGTGCTTCTAGAAAGCGCCTACTTTGATCCCGTAACGGTAAGAAAAACCTCTAAAGCTACAGGGCTCAGATCGGAGTCTTCGTACAGGTTTGAAAGGGGCGTTGACCCAAACGCTATAGTTAAAGCCCTCGATAGAGCGGCGGAGCTGATAAGAGAATTGGCTGAGGGGGAGATGGCGGCAAAGGCCATTGACGAATACCCGACTCCAATTAAACCCATAGAAGTAAAGCTCTCGCTTAACCGCGCAAACAGAGTGCTGGGCACCGAAATTAGTACCGAAGAAATAATCAAATTAGCACAAGGTCTTGAATTTGAAAACCTTGACTCTAGTGAGGGAGAATTCACTTTCCGCATCCCAACCTTTAGAGTAGATATCACTAGAGAAATCGATTTAATCGAGGAAGTGGCGAGACTTTATGGTTATGACAACATATCCACCACTCTTCCCGCCGTCACAATGAAGTCGGATACGGTGAATATCCATAAATCCGCTCAAAACAAACTAAAAGAAATACTCATATCGAGCGGATTTTATGAAGCAATTAATTACAGCTTTGAAGACCAGGAGCTGCTTAATCTCTTTAACAAAACTGACGCGCTTAAGATATTGAACCCCTTGACGACAGAAAGCTCCGTAATGAGAACAAGCCTTGTGCCCGGACTTATAAAAAACGCAATTCTAAATTTAAACCACCAGGCGCAAGACATAAGACTCTTTGAAATTGGCAAAGCCTATCTGCCAATAGAAAACAGTGAATTACCCAACGAAATTACAAAAATAGCCGCGACGGCAACCGGAAAGAGAACGCCGGAGTTCTGGGGCAAGGAGGAATTTGATTTCTTTGACTTTAAAAGCATCTTGGAAAAGGGTTTTGAAGCCCTGCAGATATCGGACGATATTGCATTTCAGGATGCTCGGGAAATTGGATTTCTTCACCCCGGAAAATCGGCGAAGCTCTTAATTGACAACGTAGAAATCGGATACATGGGGGAGCTTCACCCGAACTTGAGCGAAAAACTAGAAATTTCAAAAAAGCTATATGTACTGGAAATTGATCTGGATAAGACTACGGCTATCTCAAAAGAAAAAGGTAAAGTATTTAAGCCCCTTCCCAAATTCCCGTCTGTAAGAAGGGACATTGCTTTAATTATTGATGAATCAACACCGGTGGGTGGAATACTGGATGAGATAGAGAAGATGGAGTCAGGTTTAATAGAGAATGCCGCCATATTTGACGTGTTTACCGGAAGTCCTGTGGAAGAGGGAAAAAAGAGCGTTGCAGTATCGCTGCATTTAAGAGCGGCGGACAAAACTTTAACCGAAGAAGAGATAAACAAGGTGCAGGAAAAAACACTGAAAAAGCTGGGTTTGGCTCTTGGCGCAGAATTACGTACAATATAAAAGATAAAAGCGAGGTAGAGCGATGACGAAAAAAGAACTAGCTGATGTGATCCACACAAAAATAGGGCTATCAAAAAGGGAGTCGGCTGAGATAGTTGAGTTCTTCTTTGATGTTACCAAAGAGAAGTTGGCTAAAGGTGAGGGAATCAAACTTCCCAGATTCGGCAGCTTTAGAGTGCAAAACCGGAAATCCAGGAAGGGAAGGAATCCTGCAACCGGTGAAACGATTGAAATCGCAGAGAGAAAGGCTGTTGTTTTTAAACCAAGCAGGTTCCTCCGCGATTCTATCGATAAACAAACTGCTTAATGAATGAAACAACTCTATAGCTTCTTCAGAAACAACATACTTGCCGGCGTACTAGTTACAGTCCCTTTCGCGCTTACCCTATTGGTATTATTCAAGCTGGGAAGCTGGATAATAGGACTTGTAAGCGCTGCCCCAAATAGATTTATAGGCAGCCTTCTTGATCAACTTAACCCCTTAGTTTCTCAAACAATAATATTCGCAATTGGACTAGTAGGAACATTGTTGATCGTTCTTATTATCGGAGCAATAGCAAAAAACTTTTTAGGCCGAAAGTTTGTTGCGTTTGGCGAATACCTAATCATCAAAATTCCCTTAGCCAGAACTATTTATATCGCGACAAAACAAGTAATTGAGACACTCTTTATGGGCTCAGGCATGAAAGACTTAAAGAGGGTGGCGATGTTTGAGTACCCCCGGAAGGGAATTTATTCAATTGGATTTATAACCAGCACAATAGAAGACGGGGCACACCATAACCAGTCGGGGCAAAGACTGGTCAGTATCTTCGTCCCCACCACACCCAACCCCACCAGCGGGTATTATATTATGCTCCCGGAACAGGATATAAAGGAGTTGTCAATTTCGGTAGAGGACGCATTTAGAATAATAATGTCCGCGGGTCTCGCCACAAATAATAGCGAAAATGCTGGCCAGAGTAAAAAAGACACTTAAAAAATATAAGATGCTCACCCAGGGTGAGAAAGTAGTGCTCGGAGTCTCAGGGGGCGCAGACTCAATTGCACTGCTCTACGCCTTAAACGAATTAATCGACTACGGGCTTGAGCTTATTGTCGCTCACCTAAATCATGGCATCAGGGAAGATGAGGCAAAAAGGGACTCGGACTTCGTAAAAGAAACGGCAAAGTCGCTCGGACTTACATTCGTATACGGTGAAGTTGATACATTAAAGTATAAAGAAGAATCCCAACTTTCCCTTGAAGATGCGGCGAGAACTCTAAGGTATAAATTTTTCAATCAGGTGCTGAACAAACACTACGCGACAAAGATAGCCACGGCTCATACTCTGGATGACCAGGCGGAGACTGTTTTAATGAGACTCTTAAGAGGAAGCGGCTCAAAGGGGCTATCCGGCATCCCGCCTGTCTCAAACTCCATCATAAGACCACTCATCGAAACCAGTCGCTCTGAGATTGAGGAATACCTCAGATCTAAAGATATCAACTGGGTAGAGGATTCGACAAACGAGTCGCCTGAATTTTTAAGAAACAGGATCAGGCAAGACCTGTTAGTTGAGCTTGAGAACTACAATCCTCAGATAAAAGAAACACTGTCACGAACGGCTGATATCTTAAGATCAGAAGATGAGTTTATTACAAGAGAAGCTCTTAAACATTTTGACAACATATTCAGCGCAAACAAATCAGAATTAATCGGGGATCTAAAACATTATAGAAACATTGAAAAACCTATAAGGTTTTCTTTACTTAGACTCGCAATCGAGAGGCTAAACAACGGTCTAAAAAACATATCCTCAATCCATATCGTTTCCGCTGATGATTCTCTACTATCCGAGACGCCGTCCGGCGAAATCGAGCTTCCCGGAGAAGCGGTAATGGCGAAGGGTTATGACAGCTTTCTGCTGACCAGCAAGTCCGAGCTTGAACGCGAGTTTTCATATACTATTCAAGCACCCGGAAAATGGAGCTTTCCTGAATTTGAGGTTGAGGTATCAATTCTTCAAACTGATACCCTAGATGAAGGGGATGAGAGCGTAGCTTACTTTGATCTTCAAACACTCGGATTCCCAATTGAAGTTAGAAGCTTTAAACCGGGGGACAGGTTTTGCCCGCTCGGAATGACAAGCTCTAAAAAACTCCAGGACTATTTTACCGATATAAAGTTACCGAAATTCCTAAGATCGAGAGTCCCGATTTTCACCTGTAGCGGTGAAATTATGTGGCTCGGCGGTATAAGGATAGACAACAGATTCAAAGTTGTAAATAAAAAAAATGAGCTATTAATGATGAAGCTGATCCGCCCGAGATGGTTTTAGGATTTTTTCTCATTGTCACTCTTGAAAGCTAAATATGCAGATCCCAGGATTCCCGCATCATCTCCAAGAAGGCCCCTTTTTATCTCAGCCCTCTCCATAGGAGCGCGGAGGGCTCTTCTGTGCGCCTCTTTATAAGTAGCGTCTATGAACAAATCCCATGCGTTTGAAACCCCGCCGCCTATAACAACCATCTCTACATTTAGCAGATTCACAAGACTCGCTATTGCGATCCCTAAAGCCTTTCCAACCTCCAGCCAAATACTGAGCGAAAAATCGTCCCCGGCGCTTGCAGCTTCCATAACAATCTGAGGGATATCTTCCGGCTCTACATTTTTAGTGCTTTCTCTTAAGGTTGTATCCAGACTTTTATCCTCAAGTCCCTCCCTTACCATCCTCCTGATCGCCGTTGCGGAAGCATAGCTCTCGAGACAGCCGTAATTACCACAGTTACACCTGGCCCCATCGGGATATATGGTGATGTGCCCGATCTCTCCGGCCATACCGTCGTCCCCTGTCCAAAGCTTGCCGTTTAGAATAATCCCCCCTCCGACACCTGTACCCATAGTGAGCATTATCATTGAATTTACGTCTTTAGAGGCTCCCATCCACCACTCTCCCACCGCGGCGCTATTGGAATCGTTTTCTATAACAAAATGAATATCACGACCTAGCTTCTCATTGAGCACCGCTCTTAACGGATAGTCATCCACGTTTAATATATTTGGGGCCTGAGTTATTACCCCTTCTTTAGAATCTATTATTCCCGGAATTCCTATTCCTATATTACTCACGCTTTCTCCTTCACTTATTTCCTTAATAAAACCCGCTAAATTGTCGACAAGCTCATCTATTCCCTGATCCGCCCGAGATGAGATTTTCATTCGTTTGAGAATATTCCCGTCCTTATTTACCAAAGCGCCCCTTAGGTTAGTACCCCCAATATCTATACCGATTACTTTATCAACCATAGTTATTCCTTTTCGTGTTATAATTTCCTTCTCTGTAAAATATCACTAAATGCCGCAAGACTAAACAATAACAAAAAAATATGCCAACAAAAAACAAGATACTCTGCTATGAAGACTCACTCAACGCAAATGAGGAGATGTATGGAACGGCTCCGAGGGTAGACGTATGGTTTTTGCTTGAATACAGAGGGCATTGGTCCGGCAAAGCGTTTAAAGACAGTAAAATACCCAAAGCTGTAAAATCCTTTTTAAATAAAGAGCTTAAAGCTATACCCAATTCCCGTCTCCAGCTGATTAAAAAACACAAAAACTCAGACGAGCGCCTAAAGTTTTATCTGGCCGTATCTGATGAGACTAAACCCAGGCTCTACGAGTTCGAACTTAACGATTATGAAGATTTGCTGTCACTTAAAATCAGGAAAGTCCTAAAATCCAAAAAGCATATGTCTGATGAGAGAATATTTATAGTTTGTACAAACGGTGAGTACGACACATGCTGCGGCAAGTTTGGCATGCCTGTTTATCTGGACATTGCGGAGGGCAAATATGGGTCACGGACATGGGAGACAACACATTTAGGGGGGCATAGATTCGCCTCAACTTTTGTATGCCTGCCGCACGGCTTATTTTACGGACGTGTTAGAGAAGGCAGGGTTGCCGAAGAGTTGATGGAACAATATGAAGCGGGGAGGGTTAATCTATCAAGCTACAGGGGGCGCTCGTGTCACAATAGCGAGGTTCAGGCGGCGGAATATTATCTCAGAAAAGAGACCGATATTTTTGAAATCTCAGAATTTACACTCAAAAACTCTCAGAAAGCTGACAAAAAGTCTACTATCAAATTCCTTTCACAATCCGATGAAACAACGTATAAAATCAAACTGAGACAGGACAAAAACGCTGTAAAAATTATCAAAAGCTGCGGGGATAAAAGCTCATTTATACCACAATTTAGACTTTTAGATTATTCCGTAATTTAAGAGCCTCTACTGTCACCTGGATTAGACGAGCTGTAATTTCTTAGAAACCGCTTCAAAATTGCCTGCTCTCTTACCCATTTTCTTGCAAACGGAGTTGGAAATCTCAGTATAAGGTTAAGTTTTTTAGGCTCAGGCATCTCAATAGTCACCCGCGGCTCTACCGATGAAATCCCTATATTAAGCTTGTAGCGAAGGGAGTCGAAATGTCTCCGGGCGCTTTCCAGATAACCTTCACATTCATCTTGGGCGGCTTTAAGCAAAATTTCCTCCGCCCTCTCCCAATCGTCATCACCTGACAGAGGAATCGTCAACGTGTGAAGAATATAGTCTTTCATAAAGGATTCGTTAATTAAGGGCGAGGCGAAAAAGGCATTATTGGGGATTGTTATAGAGCGGCCTGAGAATTGGTTTGATCTCTGACCCGGTCCAAGTTCTTGTATTGTAGTCGATAAAAAGTTATGGTCGAGAACAACCCCTCTCATACCGTTAATTTCTATATAGTCTCCCACGGTATATGCATTTGTAGTAGCTCTGAATATTTCCCAGTTTGCACTGGATATCACTTCTTTAAAAGCAAAAACTATTGCAAAAGCCAGTGCCACAAAAGAAAGGGCAAGTGCGTGTATCTCTTTTGACCAGATGAAAATTGCACCCACTATAAAAATGAAAATCATTAAGTTTCTGATATGGATGGACCTTCTCTTCCTTATCTCAAACGCAAGGCGTGTATCAGAGGAGAAAAGCCGGATCAAAAGTACTTTGAATAAAATTACTCCCAGGAGAAGAAGTACTGTCGCTACCACATCAATTAAGAGCGAGTCCGTTAATTGAGGAAGAAGATTCTTAATTTGTTCTACTAGCTGATCCATTGATTAGACCTCAAGATTAAAATTGAAATACTTTTAATAGATATAATAATCACTAATGGGAAGAAAACACCCCTCCAGATTAAAGAAACTACAGTCTAATGAATTACAAATAAGAAATCCGGCGGGGTAAATATAAATTTCAAGCAAACTTACCGGTGTTCCCAAAAGTATTCAGATGAAATATCTCATCCCTGCCTTTTCTATATTTCACACCACCAGCTAAATTTTCATCGAAGTATCCAAATGGCAGTACTGTCAAAACATTTAAGTTCTCAGGAATATGCAAATAATCCATCAGCCCTGTCTTATCAAGTCTCCCGATCCAGCAAGAGCCGAGCTTATGGCTCCAAGCCGTTAAAACCATATTCTGCACCGCGCGAGTACTGTCTATCTCATGCCATTTGGACGAGGGATCGGTGACAACAACAATTGCGAAATCAACCTGAGATATGAACCCTCCGCTTTTGCAATATCTTTTCAGATCACTCAACCTGGCTTTATCCCGTACCAAAACAAATTGCCAGGGCTGATCGTTATGCGCACTCGGGGCCAGCCTCCCGGCCTCAAGCACTTCCATCATAACCTCATCAGGCACCTCTTTTTTTATGTAACTCCTGATAGAGCTTAAAGTAGATACACATTCAAACACATCCATCTTTTCTCTCCTGAAAACATTTTTTAGTTAAACTGCTTAACTTTTTGAAAGAAACCATTGAGTATTGGCAAAAAGTCTCTATACTTACGTCTCTAATTATGACTTCCAAAAATGAAAATATACAGCCTTTTAATATAAAAGACTGCGCGATTTTGAACATTGCTACAGGAGTGCGCGCAAAAAATCTTAAAGAGCTAAGAGATAAACTGCTTACCATACACCCTGAATCTATCTTGTATCATTTCTGGGCCAAAAAGCTTCGCCCAGGCTTTGAGGAACCTGAATACAATAACGATTTTGCCACCTGGGCTTATAGCAATCTTCATGATATTAAGTTAGCCGAGCGGCTCAGTCTAATTAATCCGGGAACATTTGACACACAAGGCCTTAGAGTAAAATTAATAGAAGTCGTAGAGTTAAGCCTGGAAGAAAACAATTCAAACCTAAATACCAAAGAAGGTGAACAATTCCAATTCATCCGCTCAGAAGTTGTTGTATTTGACACACAACATATGATATCCAACCCAGAGGAGCTAAAGAAATTACTCCCCAATCTCGCGCCAGGCAGCATATATTTTCATTTCATCGATTCCAAAAATAGCTCAGGGGACATATCCTCATGGCTTTTACAATTTGGGGATGAGTATTCTAAATTAGCCGACCAGCTCTCTAAATTAGACCCATACTTTTTTACATTGACAGAACTAGAGAGAAAAGTTTCTCAAATATTTAAGGACTTTCTCAAAGGAGCTAACCAATGAGTGATCTCCTGAACGCTTACCAAAGAGTTGCCGGAAAGGATGCCGTGGATCATCTCCAACAACTCTCGGCTCCACTAAAAGGAGCCAAGTTTGTTCATGTGAATTCCACACGTGTAGGCGGAGGGGTGGCAGAGATACTCATGAAAATGGTCCCTCTTATGAACGAGCTTGGGATAGAGACAAGCTGGGAAGTGATAACGGGGGAGGATAAATTTTATCAATGCACAAAAAGTATGCATAACGCCCTTCAGGGAGACCCGGTCAATATTACCTCTGACTTACTTAAAGCATATGAAGAGACTAACGCTAAAAACGCTGAAACGCTTCGTCCAATATTAGAGGACGCCGACTATGTCATCATACATGACCCTCAGCCGGCTCCGCTGTTAAGCCTTTGTCCGAATAGGAAGGGGAAATGGGTCTGGCGCTGCCATATCGATGCAAGTAAACCTTATCCCCCGGTATGGAACTATTTGAGTCAGTACGTTAAAGATTACGATGCGAGCTTCTTTTCCCTGGCAGATTTTGCACAGCAGCTACCGCATACTCAGTATCTTATTCCTCCAAGCATCGATCCGCTGAGGGAAAAGAACATGGAGCTCAGTCAAGCTGAAATTGATTCTACTTATGAAGAGTTCAATTTAGACCGTACTCGCCCCATAATGCTTCAGGTTTCCCGATATGACCGCTTCAAAGACCCTATTGGTGTTATACAGGCATATAAGCTGGTAAAGCAATCAATTCCCGAGATTCAACTGGTACTAGCCGGAGGGGGAGCAACTGATGATCCTGAGGGAGAGGAAGTCCTCAAAGAAGTAAGGGACTCTGCGGGGAATGACACGGATATACACATACTCCTTTTACCCCCCGATGCGCATAAAACGATCAATGCTCTTCAGAGGCTGTCGGACATTGTGCTTCAGAAATCCCTAAAAGAAGGGTTTGGACTTACCGTAACCGAGGCCATGTGGAAGGGGAAACCGGTTATAGGAGGCAACACCGGTGGAATTCGCCTCCAGATAATCAACCACCATACAGGGTTTCTTGTCGACACTCCCGAGGGTGCAGCACTTAGGATTCAAGAGCTTCTTCAAAATCCTGACAAAATGAAGGAGATGGGAAAGCAAGCTAAAGAATATGTTCGTGAAAACTTCCTTAGCACCCGCCACCTAAGAGAAATCCTCAGCCTATTTACAATTCTGGATAACCAGTCCAAGTCATAACTAAACGAAGCTAAGTGTAATTTTTAGGTAAGCTTGCTAAGAAGATACTGCCTACTCGGAGAACTAAACTTGGGAAAATCTGTAAAAATAGGTGACTTAGCTCCAAACTTCAGGCTTTATTCCCAGACTGCTCAAACCGTAGAGCTTAAAGACTTCATAAGCACAAGTTCTATTGTTTTATTTTTCTATCCGAAGGACAATACTATTATCTGCACCAAAGAAGTGTGTCACTTTAGAGATAACTTTGATGAATTTCAAAAAATTGATGATGCCGAAGTTCTCGGAATCAGCTCGGACAGCGTAGATTTGCACAAACGGTTTTCAGAGGCAAACAATCTGCCTTTTAAGCTGTTGAGCGATCCGGATGAGGAAGCAAGAAAACTATACGGAGTGCCAAAGACTCTTGGTATAGTGCCGGGAAGGGTTACTTACGTTATAGATAAACAAGGAGTAATCCGGCACATATTCTCTTCTCAACTAAACTATAAAGCGCATATCAAAGAGGCGCTCTCAGCCCTGAAATCAATGTAGACCAAAAAACAGCTCCTCTCTTTATTACAGATTTTTGCTATTTTATTGTCCGACCCTCTTATATATATTCTCCCTACATGATAAAGTTCTTAGATATAAAGTTCTATCATAAGGAAAATTTTGGTAGTATATTGGGATTTACAGGAGAGATAAATTGATAAAGAAACCTTGGGCCGGAAGATTTAAAAAAGGAACTCATAAAGTGGCGGAGAAATTTTCGGCTTCTATAGACTTTGACCAGAGATTATACAAAGAGGATATTGAGGGCAGTATTGCGCATGCAACAATGCTGGCCGAGAAAGGGATTATATTAAAAAAAGAATCCGATAAGATCATAAAGGGGCTTAAGCAGATAAAAAAAGAAATTGAATCAGGGGAGTTCCCTTTTAGAGAGGAATTTGAGGATATTCATCTTAATATTGAGAAACGGTTAATTGAGAAGATTGGGAATGTGGGCGGCAAAATTCACACGGCAAGAAGCAGGAACGATCAGATTGCGCTTGATATGCGCCTATATCTTAGAGGGGAAATTAAAGAAATCCTCTCGCTCATTAAAACAATTACAGAGCGGTTGATCGACTTATCCGATACGAACATCAATGCTGTAATTCCTTTATATACTCACATCCAAAGGGGACAGCCCATATTACTATCGCATCAACTGATGGCGCTCTATGAGATGTTAAAACGCGACAGGGCGCGGTACATAGACTGTATGCAAAGAGTCAATGTCCTGCCTCTAGGGGCAGGCGCCGGTGCGGGTACGACATTTCCTATAGATAGAAAGTTGGTAGCCAAGCTTCTGGATTTCCCGGAAGTTACGAATAACAGTGTCGACACTGTAAGTGACAGGGACTTTATAATAGAGTTTATCTCCACTTCCGCAACATTAATGATGCACTTAAGCAGAATATCAGAGGAGTTTGTCCTTTGGTCAACAAAGGAATTTGATTTTGTAGACCTAGGAGATGAATTTACTACCGGCTCAAGCATTATGCCTCAGAAAAGAAACCCCGATATGGCGGAGCTAATACGAGGGAAGACCGGGAGAGTCTACGGGAATCTGGTAACAATTCTAACGATTATGAAAGGCCTGCCGTTTTCATACAACCGGGACATGCAGGAAGACAAAGAACCCATGTTCGATACGGTGGATACTGTGAAGTCATGTCTTGAAGTGCTTTCTGAAATGTTAAAGGTGATAGAGTTTAAAGACAAGAATATGAAAAAGGCGCTTGATGAGGGGTTCATTACAGCCACTGATGTGGCCGATTACCTGAGCAGAAAGGGGTTGCCTTTTAGGCAGTCCCATGAGGTTACAGGAAAAATAGTTGGCTACGCCGAGGAAAAAGGAAGAGAGCTTATGGATCTCCATATTTCAGAGTTTCAGAAGTTCTCAAAGCTTTTTGAAGAAGACCTCTATGATTTTATTACACTGGACGGATCCATTGAGAGCAGAAAATCCCACGGCGGCACCGCTAAAAAAAATGTGGTTAGAATGATTAAATCCGCGAAAAAAGAAATTGCCGACTGGTAGTGGCGTTTAAGATTTTTATTTTCTACAACAAATGAACTAAAGGGAGCTTCAGCTCCCTTTAGTTTTTAATTTGAAGTATCTAATTTTTAAGCAGTGGCTACTTTCAGTTCTGTTTATTGATTACAGACAGCCGGTAGCGGTGACTCATCAAATACCGCCCACTTTGTACAAATTCCATCCGTATCAACCGTTTCGCATTGACAGACACAACTATTGGAATCAGGCACATTGTTGTCCAGCAGCAGACAGGACAATATTTCGGGAGTTCCAGTTGGAGCTCCGACTGGTATATCTTCTCCATTAGCTATTTGCATTATAGGGTTCTCTAAATTACAATCGATTTTGGATAAAGCGCCCGCATTACACTTGGAACATTCCTGTACATTACATTGTCCATTATAAGCCCCGGAAATTTGATATCCTGTAGGACTTACTGATAAATTTTCACAAATGGTCGAGAATGGACATGAGCACATAATTTCATTTTTGCGAAGCCTGCCTGCAAAGCCTGGAAACGATCTACCCCTGGTACTAGTAAAGCATAGACCTCCGTCACATTGGCTATAGGTACCGCGCGCCGGGTGTCCGAAGGGAATAAATTGACTTTTATTGGCTTCTCCCGGGCATGTGTAAAGAGCCTTTTTGCCATCAGGGGACGCCACATCTTCAGGATAACTAAAAGTGCTGGCCCTATAGCCGTTTCTCTTACCGTCCTGGTTTAATGTACAAATATTTTGATTGATACCGTATTCGAAGGGCTCACTTATGCTGTCGCCTCTCAAAACATCACATTTGCAGTAAGCGAGCTGATTAAAGCTGAAGCAATCGGCTGTGGCGCAAAGAGCATAACTTTGCTTATTCAAAATCAAAAAACCACCCTGCGCCGGTTCGCATTTATCAGATTGCGCCCATGACAAACTTCCACTTAATAGAATCGCAAAACATGCGAAGACAAATATAAACACCGTCACTATTTTATTCATTATATTCCCCCCTATCTGGAAAAGCTTTAACGGAAGATTAGAACTTTCAGTTGGGAAAGTCAATTAATTTAGGTATTGCCCTCTGATAGTCAATTGGTCCCAAATGCCGGAAAAGAAGGATGCAAGTTTTTTGTGAAGTTTATCGGCTACTTTTTTCAGATATACTCACATAATACCGTGTAAAAGGAGGTCAAATAATGGCTGAAATGACCAAAGAGGAATATAAAGAGTTTCTCCTTGAAGGTACGAAAACTGCAAAGCTCGCCACTGTGAGAGAAGACGGGCGTCCGCATGTGGTCCCTATCTGGTTTGTGCTAGACGGCGACAATCTACTTTTCACAACATCTGAGCCCTCAGTTAAAGCCAAAAACATGAAACGTGATCCGAGGGTAAGCCTGAGCGTTGATGACCAAACCCCGCCCTATTCATTCGTTACTATCGAAGGCACCGTATCTTTCTCCAAAGATCCAGAAGAATTGCTATATTGGGCAACACGCATAGGAGGAAGATACATGGGAGAGGATAAGGCTGAAGCTTTTGGGGAAAGGAATGCATCAGAAGAAGAAATACTTGTGAGAATAACCCCCACAAAGGTTATAGCACATAAAAATGTGACTGCATGGTGAGAAGATAAATTATGGGACTACTAGTAGAAGGCAAATGGCAGGATACTTGGTATGATACCAAGTCCACTAAAGGAAAGTTTGTACGGGGGGAAAGCAAATTCAAAAACTGGGTTACTGCCGATGGGTCCTCGGGCTTTAAAGCAGAACCTGACCGTTATCATCTATACGTTTCGTTAGCGTGTCCATGGGCTCATAGAACATTGATATTAAGGAAGCTTAAGAGATTAGAGGACGTGATTTCAATCTCTATTGTTGACCCTCTGATGGCGGAGAACGGCTGGGAATTCAGCAGCTACCCGGGCTCTATACCGGATATGATAAACGGAGCTAACTACCTCCACGAAATCTATACGGCTTCAGCCCCTGAGTACACTGGCCGGGCCACCGTGCCCGTTCTATGGGACAAAAAGAAAAAGACAATCGTTAATAACGAATCTGCAGAAATTATGCTTATCTTTAACTCCGAATTTAACGAATTCGCAGACGGGAGCGTGGATTTTTATCCTCCTGAATTAAGAGATGAAATTGATAGAATAAATACCCTCGTATACGACAATATTAATAATGGAGTATACAAATGCGGCTTTGCCACAACCCAGGAAGCTTACGATGAGGCTCTTAGTAATCTATTTGAAACACTTGATCAGATTGAGGGCATGCTTGGTAAAAGGCGCTATCTTGTCGGTGACAAAATAACTATTGCCGATTGGCGCCTGTTTACAACTCTTCTCAGGTTTGATTCCGCCTATTACAATCACTTTAAATGTAACCTGCGCAGGATTGAAGAATATCCGAATTTGTCCAATTACTTAAGAGAGCTCTACCAGTACCCCGGAGTGGCAGAAACGGTAAATTTCAAACATATTAAGGAGCATTACTTTAAAAGCCACAGAGCTATTAATCCAACCGGAATTGTCCCAGCAGGCCCTGAGCTTGATCTATCAACCCCCCATAACAGGGCTTAATTTAGAGAATAAGATTCTCTATACCGAAATTCACTATTGCACAAATATAAGTTTGTAATGATAATTATTCTTAATGGCGCTATTGGATTTTCCTTTGATTTTAGTACATTATAAACAGGTTAATGCACAGATTATAGGAGCAATGGATGAAGGTCCATTCCGAGAGACCTTTTAAACCCTCAAATATAAGCAGGTTATTTTCCAGATTCTCAGCAGCCGAAAAGGGTAGCTCCATGGTTTTACTATGGGCCCTCTTTGTAGGGTCTTTGACAGGTTTTGTAGGCGCGCTTTTCCAAATCGCTTTGGCCCAGATAGCCACATTAAAGGACATGCTCATGAATTACCTTGAGGTAATGCCCGGCCTTCCTTTAATCGGATCCATAGTACTCTCGGGTATCATGGTCTTTTTAGCTTTCTTACTAGTTCGAAGAGTTGCTCCGGAAACAGGTGGAAGCGGGGTACAGGAAATTGAAGGCGCTTTAGATGATGTAAGACCGCTTAGGTGGAAAAGGGTTATCCCTATCAAATTCTTCGGCGGTTTGCTGTCTCTTGGAAGCGGCATGGTATTGGGACGTGAAGGACCGACAATTCAAGTTGGCGGAAACATCGGGAAGATGATATCCGATCTATTTCAAGCCAACAAACAAGATACCCATGCTCTTGTTGCGGCAGGAGCAGGGGGCGGGCTTTCGGCGGCTTTTAATGCCCCATTGGCCGGCATCCTGTTTGTGTTTGAAGAAATGCGGCCTGAATTTGAGTACAATTTCCTCTCTGTTCAGGCTGTAATAATTGCCTCGGCCTCAGCCGACATAGTGCTCAGAATAATGGTAGGACAAACCCTCGCCATTCCAATGCACATGCTCACCACCCCCCCTCTAGCGTCACTGTTTATCTTCCTTATATTCGGATGTGTATTTGGACTTTTCGGCTATGTATTTAATCTCTTACTGGTAAAAACGCTTAACTTCTTCTCCGGTCTAACCGGATGGTCTTTTACTTTGACCGGGCTTATAGTAGGTGCGTTGATTGGTGCGCTTGTATGGCTTTTTCCGGACACTGTGGGCGGTGGTTATGTAGTAATACCAAAAGCGCTGAGCGGCTCAATTCCAGTAATGATAATGTTATTACTGTTTGCTGTAAGGTTCGGAACGACTATGGTAAGTTATGGTTCGGGAGCAATTGGAGGCATTTTTGCCCCAATGCTGGCATTAGGCACCTTATTCGGAATGTGGTTTGGACATTTTGCCCATTTCTTACTCCCCGATCTAGTAGTTCAACCCGAAGTATTTGCCGTGGCGGGAATGGCGGCACTGTTTTGCGCTACGGTTAGGGCACCCCTTACAGGAATAGCTTTAACGATTGAAATGACCGGTAATTATCTGATGATATTACCACTAATCCTCACATGTCTTACTTCTACGATTGTTGCACAGGGTCTCGGCGGTCAGCCTATTTATACCGTACTTTTAAAAAGGACTTTAGAGCTGGTTAAGAAATCCGGCAATATGCTTATGCCTGAGAAATAGGATCTATATCGGACTTTGTTGATCGTTTACAGGAAATAATTTTAAGCCACTTCTTCTTTGCAGCCGCCCTCTTCAAGTATCTTCTCTATTTCGTGTCCCGCCGCTATTGTCGCAATACGGGATATCAATTCAAGGGCGGGAGAACACAGAGTCTCAACGTCCTTAGACAAAGCCGTTTCATCACAAGGGTCGATATGCGCAAATTCCATACCTCTTGAGTTTAGATTTTCTAAAGCATTTCGGCTCTTATTGAGCCTTAGAAAACCGCCTGCAACTTTAGCATCGATAAGATAAAATACCGGCTCCGCGGAAATGTCTGAACCAAATTTTAATGAAGTTGGAATACCCTCTTGAATTACCACGTCCCTTACTGGTTGTCCACCTTTGCTAACCCTCATGCGCTTACGTTTTTCAGAGTTGAATCCCCTTACATCATCACCGCTCGACACATTTACTACAGCCATTCCATAGGTTCCCGAATTACTCTTTATAAACAAATAAGGATCTTCTTTAACCCCCCTTTGCTCATATTCCCCTTTTAGTCTTCTTAGAATTGAGTCTACAACTTGAGCAGCTTCTTCCCGGTCTTCCCGGTTATCAAAATCAACTCCTTGCTCCGATACTGTTTCAATTGAAATTACCCAGGGATCGATTCCCAGTATCTCTGCAACCTCTGCTGCCAGCTTATTATAAAATTCAAAGTGTACGCTCTTTTTTCTCGTGTGCCATCCGATCTCCACAGGTGGCTCAACCGGTTGAGAGACGTCTCTTATGGTCTTGGGGCATTTCTCAGAAAAGTCATTGTTAATTAATAAAAGCTCCGGCGTATAGTTTGGAATAGTTACCTTGTTATCTTTTTTCGTAGCTCTGTAGGCTTTTATCGATTTCCCGAAGGCAGCTTCAAACTCCATCTCGTCCGGAAGATTATGGTCACTTATTATTCCTACCTCCACTCTAAAACCGACATTCTCAAGAATTGATTTGAGAACTGAAATATTCTCCCAGTAAAAAGTATTTCTGGTATGAAACTCGGGAATTATAAGAATATCATTAACATTTGGATATTCCCGACGGAAGTAATCCTTAAATAGAGAAGACGCGCGTTTTCTAAATATTTCAGAAAGATTGTTAAAACCCGCGGGAAAAACGTTTGTATCAACAGGGACGACCTTATGATCGGAAATCCTTATATCAACTGAGGTATACAGAGGTATAAAAACTTTTTCAATTTGGTTATTTAACCAGGAATCCAGTTTATCTTTGTTCTGTGATATCTTTAAAGTTAAATCTTGAAGATGCTTCATTAGTTAGTCCTTCACAACGAATGTGCCTGCAATTTTATCGTGCCACGACTGAGCGCGTGAATCGAATATTGGCCAAATAAAGCCGATAAACAGAAATGCAGTTGATATGTAATAGCCAATCCATCTGACGAAGGACTTCCAAAACCCTACGCTATCCCCCTGTTCTGTTATCAATCTTATACCTAACAACATTTTACCGATTGTTTTCCCACCATAACCATGAAGGATAACAAAGTAGGCGGACCCCAGAAAAAACAGCAGCAAATAAATTGGAACGAAAACTCTTTCTATATCCAAGGGCTCAAGACTGGAATCGCCTAAAAAAAATGTACCAGCTCCAAAGGCAAGTAATGCAACTACGGAGATTAGAATTAGATCAATAAAGAATGCTAATGCTCTTGAATTTAATCCAGCCAAGTTAAAAGATATTGACTCAGTATCATTATTTTCTATGTCCATTTCACCAAGAGGGCCTTCATTCCCAGAAACAGCATGCGAATCCAAAGCATCAGTTTCTATAAATTTATCGGGAGGTGTTTCTATATTAGACATTTTTTCTTTAGATGCATTAATTGACAAGGAAGATGCTTATGTATTAAGCCCAACAAATTCAGTTACCGTTAAGACCGTAACGTCCTTTAATACATTACTTCTCATAATATATTACTTCACAAATCAATTTTAAAGCACAGGTGAATGGAAAAGAATGTTTTTTTGTATCATAAAAAACTGCACCTAACCCAAAAAAAGGATTAGGCGCAGTTTGAAATTGTTAATTTAAATTAATTATGAACCTTCAGACAGTTTGAGATCAATAGCTGACTTTACACCATCAGGATTTGCACCGGGCACTATCATGCCCTCTATAACAAATGTCGGCGTGGAACGCACCCCAATTGATTGAGCTTCTTTCATCTCTTCTTGAACTTTAGCGGCAACCTCAGGTGATTTAATACACTTGTCAAATTCTTTAGTATTTAATCCTATTTTTTTAGCATATCCTGCAAAGGTCTCATCAGCATTTGCCAATTTGATTTTGCTCTGATTGTCGAATATCTCATCATGAAAAGCCCAGAATTTATCATTTCCCTGCTCGTATGCACATAATGAAGCAATGGAAGCTTTCATGGCCCAATCATGGATTTGTAGCGGTAACTGCTTAAACGAAACTTTAACTTTACCGTCATACTCTTTTAAGATGTCAGGAAGCATGTCCTTACCTCTTTTACAAAACGGGCACTGAAAATCCGAGTATTCAACTACTGTAACCTGAGCATCTTTTGCTCCTTTGGTCGGCACGTTGTCAAGAGAAATTTTTTCCACAACCTCTTTATTAGGATCTACAGTTGAATCCAGAATATCGGTACCCAAACCAGGTGTTCCCAATACCATATACTTGCCGTCCGCGCTTACAAATAGCGGTATTTGCTGACGACCGCCACCTATGTTGCCTTTCTTAAGTCCGGCTACACCTGTATCTTTAAAATCTTTGGTATCTATAATTTCAGCCCCTAAAATCACATACTGAGCGTCCCCAACTATATAGAAGGGAACTTGGTTTCTGCCAGCTGGTATGGTGCCCTGTTTCAGCCCTGCAAAACCTGTATCTTTAAAATCCTTGGTACTAATTAATGGAGCACCTATCATTAAATACTGACCGTCTTCACTTACCAATACCGGAACTGTGCTCTTCCCGTAAGGAAGAGTGCCCTCTTTAAGCCCTTTTACATCAGTTGGCTTAAAGCTTTGCATACTTGTGGGTTTACCAACTAATACATGTTTGCCGTCGTCACTTATAATAAAGGGAAGTTCCTGATCTCCGCCCTCAGTACTTAGAACAAAAACACCTTCTTTAAAACCTTTAATTGGGCTTGCTTCAAATCCCTGGACCTCTACCTCGGATCCAGGTGGAAGAGTAGTCCCAAACCTAGTTTTAAAAAATGACTGCAGCCTTGTAGATTCGTCTTTTGATATTGGTTCTGCAAAAGTTGAACTCCCGACTATAAAAAAGCATAATGCTAGTATTGCCGTTGCTAAAAATTTAACTCTCAATTTGCTCGCCTCCATGTTTTTGATTAGCTAAAACTATACCACTGAATGTTTAGAAAGCAACAAAAAAATGGGCCGGTACAACTGCATGGAATTAAACAAAATTCCTTTAATTTAAGCTAATTAAATACACGCTCATATATGCTGTCGATGTTCTTTAAATCAGCTTTAACATCAAAACATTCTTCTACCTCTTGGGGTGATAAAGAGTCCTTTATATCCTTATCTTTAAGTAGAAGCTCCTTGAAATCAGAGGTGCCTTTCCATGTTTCCATTGCGTTGTTCTGCACTATTTTGTATGCGTCCTCTCGTGAGAAGCCCTTATCAATCAGCTTTAATAAAACCTTCTGTGAAAAGATAAGCCCACGGGTGAGCCAAAGGTTCTTTTCCATGTTCTCAGGATAAACTTGTAGCCCGTCAAGAAGGAAATGAAGCCTATCCAGCATGAAATCAACGAGTATCGTACCGTCAGGACCTATCACTCTCTCTACCGAGGAGTGGCTTATATCACGCTCATGCCAAAGGGGAATGTTCTCCAGGGCCGAGATAGCATAAGAGCGAACAAGTCTTGAAAGACCGCATAGGTTTTCAGAAAGGATCGGATTTCTTTTGTGAGGCATTGCCGAGGAGCCTTTCTGGCCTTCACCAAAGGGCTCTTCCAGTTCAAGTACTTCCGTTCTTTGGAAATGTCGTATCTCTACGGCAATTTTTTCAATTGTAGACGCTATTATGGATAAAGTAAGGAAGAAATCCGCATGTATGTCGCGCTGGATTACTTGTGTGGAGATAGTAGCCGGCTTAAGTCCCAACCTCCGGCAAGCAAATTCTTCAACATGAGGCGGCACATTGGCATATGTACCAACTGCTCCTGAAATTTTCCCTACACTTATAATCTCGCTTGCCCTATGCATACGCTCTAAATTCCTTTTCATCTCGTCATACCATAAGGCAAAGACAAGCCCTAAGGTTTTGGGCTCGGCATGAATTCCATGGGTTCTCCCGATCATTACCGTATCTTTATGCTCAAACGCTTGGCGCTTTAAGACCTCTAATACCAAAACCAAATCCTTTATCATTATTTCCGAAGCGTCTTTTAATTGGAGGGCAAACGCTGTATCCAAAACATCAGAAGAAGTCAGTCCAAGGTGAATAAACCTGGAATTCTCTCCCACATGTTCGGAAACTGAAGTTAGAAATGCGATGACATCATGTTTTAATTCCTTCTCAAGCTCACCAATTCTTTCCACATCAAATGCGGCACGCTCTTTAATCACTTTTAACGCTTCTTCGGGTATTCGCCCGTACTCCGCCCATGCCTCACATACGGCAATTTCCACACGGAGCCAGTTTTTATATTTAGCTTCATCGGACCATATTGATGACATTTCAGGTCTTGAATATCTTGTAATCAAATTCTTAGTACCTCCCCTATCGTTTTCCTCGGCGCAACCGAGACATTCACCCCGGACTCGGCACCGTTTTTTTTGACCACTCTTTTGGCACACTCAAGAGCAACTTCGGGTCTGTTATTTACCTGGCTCAAATGCCCCAGAATCACATGACGTAACCCCCCGTGGATCAGATCATGTAGAAGCTCAGACGCCTGATTATTAGATAAATGTCCGAGACGTCCTTTTATTCTCTGCTTTAAATCCCAAGGGTAATGACTATAAAGAAGTATTTCACTATCATGATTAAACTCAATCAAAAGGATATTGGAGTGCTTGAGCCTTTCCTTTACCAAAGCCGTGACAGAACCTATATCGGTAACTATACCTATTTTCTGATCATCCGAGGACTCAAGGGTGAATCCTACCGGATCAAGAGCGTCATGAGGGACCGAAAACGGCGTTACCAATAAATCCTTTATTGTGAACTGCGAGTCACTCTCGAATTCCTCAAGGTGCGCTACCTTATCTTTCCAAAGATGTACTGTAGCAGAGGTAACATACGTCGGAATATCTAATCTTTTAATAGCGTGGGTGTGATCAGAGTGCTCGTGTGTAATAATTACGGCATCAATTTCAGACAGCCCGACGCCGATTTTCTCAAGCCTGAGTGTAAGCTGTTTCCTGCTTATGCCAGCATCAACTAAAATCTTCGTATTTTCAGTCTCTATATAAAGAGAGTTCCCTGAACTCCCGCTAGCTAGTGTGCAAACTCTCATTTTTATAAGAAACAAAGGCTCCTGGTTAGTATGAGGAAGTAGAATCTATATATTCTGACTTGCCTGTCGCCCGAAGGCGATAAAAACATTATCTCACGCAATTAATAAAGAGGTATTTATGTATTATTAGAAAAAATACGAATTTACACCCTCTTAATTTAAATCTAACATAGGATTAACAATCAGGGAATATTATGTTGAGCATACCCTATCAACTCCGTGCTCTTTAAAGGGGTGAGTCCTAAACGGCCCACCCCTTTTTTTATAGATTTTATTATCTAAGAAGAACCAATATAGATTAATAAAAGTGATTATTTGATATTGGCTTTCTTGTAATCCGCAATAAAGCTATCGAGCATTGGGTCAAGGGAAGATTGGACATTGTCTGTTAAGTCCCCCGGCAATGATCCGCCCGTAGTTAAAACCGACCAGGTAGGAGATACAGATGTGAGTCCTTTATTTCTTGAGAGTAGTACAATCTGATTAAGATCCAAAGCGGTTGTAAAAATATATATAGGGCCAGGCTGCTTTATGGCATTTATATTCACTACCAGAGTAGGCTGACCGCTAACCGTTTGCAGCTCCATACTAGTAAAGACCTTTATTTTAGCCTTTTTCAGTTTTTGGGTAACTGCAGAAAGCAATTTAGCTTTATTAAGCCCATCTGCCGCTGCATCAGCGTCTATGCCTTCAACAGCAACCCCAATACCCTGAAGACCCTTTAAAGTATTTACCTCAGAGTCAGCGCTTTGACAAAGGGAATAGCCGGGATTTAGAAGCACCGACATGACAACAGCCAACCCCGTAATTAAACAGTATTTATACATAGTTATAACCTCCAAACGAGATCGATCTCAGTAGATTTAGAAAAAACTGATAGTCATCTTATCTGACTATCATGAAGACTGTATTAAGATATGAGAACTATACCGCTCCCCCTTAAGAAGCTTGTAGAATTAAGCTATCAAAAGCATCTTGACAAAAGGGTCACAATAGATTGATATATAATCTATAATAATTGGAGGGAGAAACAATAATGGACAATAATGATTTTATTAACTGTTGGAATGAAATACTAGTTCCAAAATGGAATACGTTTCGTCATATACTATCCGGAAACGGAGCTGTGCATAGTGGAATGGCGCATGCTTACTTTCAAATTCAACCGGGCGACAAGGTCTTGGATATAGGCTGCGGCTATGGTGAAACGTGCCTTGATATCGGCAGACTAGTTGGCCCTGAGGGTGAGGTATTAGGACTTGATTGCACCCAGGCATTTTTAGATATAGCCAATAAGGAGAGAGATGAAGCCGGGCTTGAGAATGTAAAGTTTGTTCTGGGCGATGCCCAAACTTACGAGCTCCCTGAGAATTACTACGACGTAGTTTATTCGCGCTTTGGAGTAATGTTTTTCCAAAATATTGTTTACGCCCTCAAAAACGCCCATAAAACGCTAAAACCCGGCGGTAAGCTATGCATGATTGTCTGGAGAACAATAGCCGATAATCCGTGCTGGGGCATGGGAAAAGACATTGCATTGAAACATCTGCCGCCTCCGGGTGAAAGCGCGCAAACCTGCGGCCCGGGTCCTTTTGCATTAGCGGATGAAGAAACTACCAGGGCGATGATGAATGCGGCGGGATTTGAGAATATTGTGCTCTTTGAACGAAACGATGCGGATATACCTATAGGTACCAGCATGGAGGAAGCGATAGACTTTCAAATATTAGTCGGCCCTTCAGGGGAAATAATCCGGGAAGCTGCGGAGCTTGGACAGGAGAAACTCCCTACAATTCGTGAGGATATGGAGAGTTCATTTAAAAAACATGAAAGAGCAGACGGCGTGTATCTTCCTTCGAGTACCTGGTTTATTATGGCAAAAAAATAAGCCAACAATTTCTACAAGTTAATTGTGACCACATCACCCTTAAGATGTGGTCACAATACCACTAATTTTTATCCCTTCTTTACTAGTGTTAGGAAAACATATAGAAGCTTAAATCGAGTTTAACAAAAAAGGGAGCCGAAGCTCCCCTTGAAGTATTTAAATTGAAGTATTTTTAGATTTAAGCAGTTACTTTCCTTCTTCTCATAACCATAAATCCTACTATGCCCAAAATTCCCGCCATAGCTAGGAGACCCCACCAACTGAGTGTAGGTATTTGGAATTGTGGTGGAGGAGCGTTGACAATGAACCTCCCTCTTGCAATCGGACCGTCGAATATCTTCTGGGTTATTACATCGATAAGGGTATTATCCGACGTTCTCATCACGCTTACAGAGTCGGAAAGTACATTGGTTACATATACAAACTCCCCGTCAGGTGTTACATCCACACCCCATGCGAGTGATTGACCTCCGTTGTCTATAGTATCAACAACGGTATTATCTGAAATTCGAATAACTGAGGAGCTTTGATCAGTACCGTTAGCTGTATAGGCAAAGGCGCCGTCTGGAGTGAACGCAATGCTGTTAACCGAGTTTCCTAATGCGATTGTATCTACGACGGTGTCTATTGCCGTGTCTATCACAGAGATATTATTGCTAAAGGCGTTTGCGACATACACAAACTGCCCACCCGGGTGTGCGCAGATACCGCGCGTACCTGATGCCCCCGGAGGGTTGATTGTCGTAATAAGTGTATTTGTGGCTGTATCGATTATCGAGACCGAGGCGTTGTTAAGATTCGCGGTATATACTTTGCTTCCGTTAGGTGTGATGGTGATTGCCTGGGGATTGGTGTCTACGGGTATGGTAGTGATAACCGACAGATCCACGGCGTTTAGCACGGTAACTGTGTTCGCTAATACGTCAGCGGTATAAAGAGTGTTGCCGTCCGGGGATATCTGTATTGCGAACGTATTATTGGGTAGGGTTGTCTGGTTTACAATACTGTTATTGGATGTGTCGATCTTAATAATTGCTCCGTTTCCTGTATAGTAAATGAATTTATTGTCAGGAGATACGGTTGAACCTTCCAGGGAACCTGGTAACGGGGATTCGAATATCGAAATCACTTGATTCGTGGAAACATTTATTACAGAAATTATGTTTTCGTCCCGTCCCCCGATGTAGGCAATGGGCTGTGCTAGCGCTGACGTAGCAAAACCTAGAACTAATATTGAGACTAAAAGGTAATTTCTCATGTCTATCCCCCATTAAAGACAAATGCTAGGCCGTATTTATCACTAACTTAAAACATTATATCATAATTGAAAAATATTTTATAGATTATTTTCAGCACCCTTTTATTCCAACAGCGTTTAAATATGAAGCACGATTTTTGCAATATTCCTCTTCCACCTGAATCGGTATGCGGTACCCATGTGCAGAATGAAGGTACCCGTATTGAGTTTTTACTAGCTTAACTCTACTAGCTTCTTAATGGGGAGCAGTATAAAATTTCAAAAAACTATAGGCATCAAGCTCCCTTTTTTGTAATATGTAGTAGGACAAATAGTCAATAATTCCAGCCAGTTAATATAGAGTGCATCACCCTTACGATGTGGTCACAATACCACTAATTTTTATCCCTTCTTTTAGAAAACACAAAGTCTTTAAAACCGACATCAGAGTGGTCTATATAAGTTATTATGGATTTGGTGGGGTTTTTGTAAGAGATCGTTATAATATCTATAAATTGTGGAAATTGTAACGTGTTAAATTCAACGTAATAGACAGCTTATAGTTTAGTTCTAACTCAAAAAATACCGAACAAGTGTTCTTTTATGCACTCTTGAAATATATTTCGAACTTGTGATAGGATTTTGCTAACCAATTCACAAATATACCATTTAAAGAGGATGTAAGATGATGATTAAAAATAGACTCTCATTATTTGTAGCAACTTTTCTTATCTTTGGTTCTTTTCAACGGTCAATCCTGCGATTTTCCCTGTTGTTTGTTCTGCTAACCTTGGGGCTTCTATTGTCTTGCTCAGAAGATGATAACTCAGAGAAGATAAGCGGTTTTGTTTTGAGCGATACTCAACCTATCGAATTATCCACGGTAACTCTTTACAGAACGGGAACGGTGCGGGGAGTTGAGATATTGGGTAGTGCACTAAGTGATTCAAGCGGTTTCTTCAGCATTTCCTACACTGCTCCGTCAGATCCCAACGCTGTTTTGTATCTTACCGCAGACAGGGATTTACTTAATTTTTCCCAGCGCATAGACTTGCCTAATTTAACTCTTATTCAACTTGCCACAGTCCTTGGTCAGTTGCCTGTAGAGTCCGAGATTGTCATCAACGAGAGGACAACAGTAGCTGTAGCCTACACAATGGCTCAGTTCTTTACCCCAAGTGGAATCGATGGAACATATCCGGGCCTCCAGAACGCAGCCGCAATCGCCCAGAATCTGGTTGATCTTTCAAACGGAGGTATCGGAGGGGTGCTCGACAGTTTTCCAAATGGGGGGAGCACTTCGACTCGCGCTACTTTGAATTCCCTTGCCAACATGCTGGCCTCCTGCGTCCGTACGGAAAGCAATTGCGATTCTCTGTTTGAGCTGGCAACTCCCCCTGAGGGGTTTATACCCGTTAATACACTTCGGGCTGCTGTGAATATCGCCCACTTCCCCTGGCAGAATGTAACAGAGCTTTTTGCATTGTCACAAGAGCAAATACTTTACGAGCCTGCGCTAACTTCAGACGCGGGGCTCACCGCATGGACGCTTGCGCTGAGATATCAGGGGAACGGCTCAGAGCTCGATGGACCGGGCAATATAGCTTTTGATAAGGATGGAAACGCCTGGGTTTGCAACAACTACGTCTTTCAATTAGACCCCCTTGATCCTGAGGGCAGGGTATGCGGGGACGATCACCTGCTTAAGTTCACGCCGACGGGTGAAGATTTTCCCGGTGCGCCCTATCAGGGAGGCGGACTATATGGCGCCGGTTACGGCATCACGCTTGATCCGGACGGAAATGTCTGGGTAGGCAACTTCGGTTTTCAGGGTACGAATTGTCCTTTTAGTATAGAAGAATTGTCTCAGACCGTCTCAAAATTTGCATCTGACGGCACGCCTATTTCACCAAACAGTCAGGGGAACGAAATAGGAGAGGATCACGGCGGTTTTCAAGGGGCTGGAAACACTCTCAGGCAACCGCAAGGTACCGTATCAGACAGAGATGGAAATATCTGGATTGCCAGTTGTAGCACCGACAGCGTGACACAGTTCCCGAAGGGTAATCCGAATCAGGCATTTAAATTGCAGCCGCTTGACGACATGGATAATTCTCTTGTAATAAAACCGTTTGATATTGCAATCGATGTTGATGGGAATGCATGGGTTACCGGGAATGAAAGTAACAGCGTTATTGCTTTTGATAAAGACGGCAACCTGATCCGGACGGTTACTGGAGATCTCGCAAGCGATGCCGGGATTTTCCTGCCAATGGGCATAGCTAGCGATACCCTCGGAAACGTTTGGGTCTCTAACTCCGGCGAAATTCAAATCCCGTGTGACGGTTCAACAGTCCCTACACTATTTGATATAATAGTTCTAACAGAGGATCCGAATTTCACTGGCGTTAATGCCTCAGTCACTATGATCGAACCTGACGGGACACCTATCGGGCCATTTAAAGGAGGCGGTCTTCTGATCCCATGGGGGATAGCCGTGGACGGCAATGACAATGTGTGGGTGGCGAACTTCCAGGGCAGTGCGGTGTCTCAGATATGCGGTGCGGCTCAAGAGAACTGCCCGCCCGGTTTTGAGACCGGAGACCCCATTTCACCAGACGGCGGTTATTTCTTTGACGGTTTGAAACGCAATACCGGGGTGCAGATCGACCCTTCGGGAAATGTTTGGCTAACTAATAACTGGGAGATTTTCGCTGTACAACAAAACCCGGGCGGTCATGAACTTGTTGTGTTTATTGGATTGGCAAAGCCGGTTCGGACCCCGTTAATCGGTCCTCCGCAACAATAATTTGTCTACGTAATTACTTTAGAAATCCTACAGAAATGGCGGGGAGCAGTGCAGTCTACAAAACATATTGAGATATATCCAATTATGTTATATGATAAAAATTGGGATTGGTAAACCTAATTAATCTATTCACTATGGAGGGAATTATGTCTAATATCGAAGTTACCACTTTAGATGGAGATGTGGGGAATATTACCTCAGATCCTGTCGAAGAACTGAAAGCCGCAGTCAAGGGCCAAGTACTGCTTAACGGGGACCCGGGATATGACGAGGCACGGTCGATTTGGAATGCGATGGTCGACAAAAAACCCGGTCTTATTGTGCAGTGCGCCGGAACCAGTGATGTTGTGCAGGCGGTTAATTTCGCGCGCGACAATAACATCCTTTTGTCTATTAAGGGTGCGGGACATAACATTGCGGGTAACGCTGTCTCTGATGGCGGATTAATGATTGATCTCTCAGGCATGAAGTCTGTGAAAGTACACCCTACTAAGAGGCGTGCCTATGTAGA
>JAJCZT010000056.1 GCA_029262255.1 Deltaproteobacteria bacterium | reverse complement strand
GCGCTGCAGTTCTGCTCATGATCAGCGTGCAGGATAAGAAGCACGTCGATTGCTTTTTCCATAATAGGGTCGGGCTTATACTTAAGCTCTGTCATTTTATACAGCATGTTCAAGAAATTACCTGCATAGCTTAAGTCATTATCAGGATATGCGTAAGGCATACCAAGTGAGTGCCTATAAGCGAAAGCTGCAAGAGTCGGCATCTTGGCTATTAGTCTGTGAATCTGAATTTCTCTTATATCCTCATTAAAAATATCCTTAGACTCAGGATAAAATGTTGATAAAGCAGCGACCGTACTCATTAGCATTCCCATTGGATGAGCGTCATATCTGAAACCGTCCATAAACTTCTTTATGTTCTCATGAATCATTGTGTGGTTCATGATGTTATCTTCGAAAGTTTTGAACTCTTTCTTGTTAGGCAGTTTGCCGTTTAATAACAAATATGAAACCTCAAGAAAATTGCTTTTTTTGGCAAGAACTTCTATAGGATAGCCGCGGTACATTAGCTCTCCCTTGTCACCATCAATGAAAGTAACCCTGCTTGTACAAGAAGCGGTATTACTATATGCAGGATCATAGCTCATCATACCAAAGTCATCTTTCTTGACCTTGATTTGCCTTAGATCCATTGCCTTGATTGTGTCATTTTCTATAGGGAGATCATAGGCCTTCCCTGTCCTGTTATCCGTTATACTTAAGGTGTTGTTAACCTTAGATTTAGCCACGATGTTTCCTCCTTCTTACAGTTAAATTCCTGCAAATCATTTTCTAATTTGCTCGATTTTTAAATTTTATTGCTAGGATTAAGGTTCGAAAAACCCCCAATTAGAAATTCCGAACCACAAAACTTTACCTAAACCCTCAATATTTTCAAATATTTGAAAAAATATTTTTATGTCTTTTTTTACTCCGGGGAATTATAACGCTCAATTCTATAACAGAGAAGCCCTTTCACTATACAAGTTTGATCGGCATTGTGGTGAAGCATCCGATAAATATCAGGAGTGACACAAGACCTAAAATTCTTCTCTTTACATCAAGCTCAGTCTCTTCATACATAGTTGGCGGATGTCTAGTCCCCATAATAATAAGCAGCACGCCCCATAGAATCCAGCCCGGCCAACCCTCAAATGCGGGGAGGCTTTGTGAAAGCCAGTTAAAGCTACTGCCCAACAAATCGTTGCCAATTTCAATTGGAAGTTCTGTTCCTATACCGAAGATAATAAGCAAAGCAATCATGACTCGGGATACATAGCGATGGTATTTCTTGGAAAACAACGCATAGACTATATGCCCGCCGTCGAGCTGTCCTGAGGGGATTAAATTAAGCGCTGTCACAAATAGCCCCACCCACCCTGCAAATGCTACGGGATGAAGAAATAAATCATATCCTTCAGGGATTGGGCCGTA
Source organism: Deltaproteobacteria bacterium (assembly GCA_029262255.1). Taxonomy (GTDB): domain Bacteria; phylum Desulfobacterota_D; class UBA1144; order Nemesobacterales; family UBA2774; genus CR02bin9. The sequence continues at coordinate 2,722 of JAJCZT010000056.1, read as the reverse complement.
GAAAATATCTGAGAAAAGACTCATTATTAAAGGAGTTCCTAATACAAGCCCTCCTTCGGCAGCATGTTCCGACATCTCAACTATGGTCGATAACTTTATCCCTATTATTAATACAGGGACTGTGGCCACTATGCCTGCAAGGGGGCCTGCGATCCCTATATCAAAGAGAGCTCTTTTTGTAGATATCGGGGATTTGATTTTTATAAATGCTCCGAACGTACCGATGGGGGAGATAAAAGGAGGGGCGGGAATAAAATACGGCGGTGTAATATCTACGCCATACTTTTTTCCGTAATAATAATGTCCCATCTCGTGTGATCCCAGTATGAATAAAAGTGCAAAGGAAAAAGATAGTGCGCTTATAATATCTCCACCGAAAGAAAGCCCCGTGATAAAGGTTGTGGCGACTGTCAGGAGAAATAATATGATATGGATTTTTGTTAGTTTCATCGAAGGGTCTAAAAAATACCTAAATACTTATAAAAGGAAAGCTACTCTTGCAATGGTATTAATTACTCTATCTCTATAAGCGCAGGGTCAATGGACTGAAGGGCTTCAACTATGAACCTTTCGATATCGGATTTCTTTTTAATATTTAAAATCTTGTGCCCGATGGCGCCGAGCAAATCCTTGTCTGTACGTTTACATAGATAACGAATGGACGGTACGTTGTAAGGGGATATGCTTAGCTGCTTATACCCGAGCGACATCAAACTCAGAGCGCCCGAAGGGGTGCCCGCCATCTCGCCGCATACTGAAACATCCATTCCGAGGTCCTGCGATTTGATATAAACATCGTTTAACAGCCTTAGCACCGCGGGATGGAACGCTGAATATAAATGCCCCACCATGTTTGAATTCCTATCTACGGCAAGCACGTACTGGATCAGATCGTTAGTCCCTATTGAGAGAAAATCGATCATATCGTTATAATCGTCAAGCTGATATATCATAGCGGGAACTTCCATCATCACACCAAGCGCTGGTACGTTGTCTGAGGGAAGCCCTATTTCTTTAGCGAGATTCTCTATAATTTCTTTTGCCGTTTCCACTTCCCACAGGTTAGTGACCATTGGCAGCATAATTTTGAATTTAAAGCCCTTTTTAGCCGCTAGAAGAATGGCTTTTATCTGGTCCTTAAATAATTCGAGATATTCCATGGAAAACCTGATCGCTCTTAGTCCAAGCAGCGGGTTCTCTTCTTTGGGGAAATCAAAATATGGGAGAAGTTTGTCGGCACCTATATCGAGGGTTCTCACGGTAAAATAGCCCTCAAAATTCTCCGCCAAATTTCTATATATCGATACCTGCTCTCTTACTTTAGGCCATTTCTCGTATTGTGTAAAAGCAAATTCCGTCCTGAATAATCCAATGTCTTTTATCCCATACTTTTTTGCCGCCTGGACATCGATAGGAAATCCTATATTGGCCGCGAGCTTTATGCCTAAGTTTTTCTCCCCTGACTCGTCCCTTCCTTCTTTTTCCATCCCCTCACGCACTCTGATTATTTTGGTATAGGTGTTTTTGTATTCTGAAACGAGGCTCTCGTCCGGGTTTGAGAATATGAACCCTGTTTTTCCGTCAACTATAAGCCTCTCACCGGGTCTGATGAGATTGCATATATTGTTAATGCCGACAACGGCGGGAATACCAAGCGACTTGGCAATAATTACCGCGTGCGAGGTCTCGCCCCCCTTCTCCAGTACTACGGCAGAGACATTGTTTTTAAATAACATCGAGATAAATGAGGGGCCGATATCATTAGCTATGAGGATTGAGTCCCGCCCTGGTTCTGCTGAGGGATGATAAGCCTTACTTAGCTTTAGAAGATCACGCAGGATTCTCTCGCCGATATCACGAAAGTCCTGGGCTTTTTCTCTTAAGTAATTGTCGCTGAGACTCTCGAACTGCTGGGCAATATCCTCTATCGCCTCTACAACCGCAAGCTCTGCGGAAATGTTTTTTTGCTCTAGTTTCTCAAACATTGAGTTGCGAAGGGTTTGACCCTGTATTACTAGCAGATGGGCTCTGAATATCTCAATTTCCGCTTTAGATAGCAGAGCTTCCGAGTCCAGGGTTTGGACGAGCTTCTCTATATCAGACTCTACCTCTGAAAGCGATTTCAGGACTCTTTGTTTCTCAACTTCGGGATTAGATTTTACGGATTCATCACTGCTAATCTGCTGGAAAAGTCCGCGAAAGAGAAATACGTTTCCTATCGCAATCCCGGTTGAGACGCCTTTCCCCTGATAAGTCCTGGTTTCATGTTTTACAATTGAGGGGGTTTTAAGTCTTTCCAGTCTGTCAGCAACTTCGAGGAGTCCGGCCAGACGAGAGGCGATAATCTCAAACAGCATCTCTTCTGCCGGGTTTATCACCCTTTTCTCTTTAGTTTGTCCAACAAGCACTCCTACGCACTTGTTTTGAAGTAATATGGGTACCCCTATATAGCTCTCATATTCCTCCTCACCTATTTCGGGGAAATATTTATAACGGGAATGCTCAGATGCCGGCATTGCGGTGAGCGGTCTTGATGTTTCGAACACAAGCCCGGTTAATCCCTCATTGGGCTTAAGGGTGATAGTGTCCTTAAGTGGATTTATCGCAAGTCCCCTGGTAGATCTAAGGAATAATTGCTTATGCTCCTCATCCCATATGTAGACCGATACGACATCAAAATGAAGAGAGCTTGCGATTTTGCTTACAACCCTTCTTAAGATTG
>JAJCZT010000055.1 GCA_029262255.1 Deltaproteobacteria bacterium | reverse complement strand
AAATAGTATTAATATGCACGTTCATAGCATCTCTAATCCTTCTATCAACAAAACGTACGTATGTAAAGTCCCAAAAAAAGTCCTATATCGAGATTAAATCTAGGACTATGTCTGGGACTATTTATATAGTTATGCTATTTTAGATTATTAAACTGGCAGGAAATAAATGCTTATAAATCTGAATGGAGGAGATACTTCTTAAGATCAACTCTTTTTTTGACGTGAAACTTTTTAAAGATATTCGAAAGGTGATTCTTAACTGTTTTTTCGCTAATAAAAAGACTTTCACTAATCTCCTTGTTTTTATAATCTCTTACGACAAGCTTCATAATATCTAGTTCTCTTTTGGTTAATGAAGGAAAATGCTGTTTTTGGTCGGCATCTTCAGCGTAGTTTAATGCTGGCGACAACCCAATTATAAATTTCTCAAGAATCTCTCTCCTTATCCACAGCTTGCCCGCGGACAAACTCCTAATACATGTAACAAATTCTGTTTTATCCGCCCAATCACTCAATATGCCATTAACACCCATTTTTAACGCAGCTAATTCTTTGTTGTCGTCATGAGTATCAACAACCAAGAGCACCTTTGAGTTCGGATGTTTTTTATGGATTAATTGAATTGTTTCGAGATAATTTGTTCCAGTCTTGCTAGTGGCATCAATTACTAATACATGAGGCCTCTTATTATAAATACAATCCATAATTTCAAATCTGCAGGAAGCCTGGCACACAACAACTATATCAGCCTCGTTATCTAGTGAACCAACTATTCCTCTTCGCATAAGAGGATGATCACTAGCTGCTAAAACTTTGATTATGTTGTTTTTTGTTAAGGACCCCATACTCTTTTCCCGCCATCAAATCACATTATGGCACAAAAAGGGTTCTTTTGTCAATACACTCTAATTTAATTAAAAAGCTCATGTTGCGACATACTAATTATTTATTTCGATGCGGGAATGACCATTTCGTTTTACTTGTCGAAACATATCAGTGGATTTGTCAATAAGTGGTTCATATCTAAAGTGTTGTTGATAATAACAGTAGGATAAAACTCAAATCTCCCGCAAATGCTTGAATATTTTTACCATTGCCAGGGTATCCAATTCGCAATATTCCAATAACGCTTTTTGGATTTGAGCCCTCTCTGATTCTTCTAAATCTTCATCAAATATAGTTTTGCGCCAGCTCTCCATTGCTTCAGTGCCGCTTTGTATGTCGAGATTCTTATAAGAAAATTCCGGACAAAGGACAGGCAAGACCTTCTTTATTGATGTCTTGCCTTTAAATCCCGGGTGTCTGTAGTCGTCTTTAAAAATTGACTCTAAATCAAAGGTTCTGTCGTTTAATTCTAAAAGAAACTGGCTGTGCTCCGGATATATTTCTGCAATTTGTTTATTTCTAGTGTTTTCAAAGGAAGCATGCCATGAGATGAGTGTGCCTTTTGGTGGAATGGTCTCATGTAAGAATTCAACTAATTCCAGAGGCGCATTTTCTATGTTGTCGGCAAGATATTCATGATGCTTTAGCTTTCTTTCGGGCTGTAAAATATGAATAGAAACCTGAAAAGGGACGTGTTGATGAGGGGAAAAGCCCTCAACCTTAGGAATTGCGGAGACATACGTTTCATAATCTAGAAATACCAAAGGGTACTCCAGCTGTTCTAATGTTTGTTTGATGTTTTCTATATTGATTTCCGATTTTTGGGATTTCTCAAGCTCAACCTGAGTCTTTTGATTTTGAGTGAGCTTAAAATCCTCAGGTATATCCAATATGTTCATTATCAGGTCATCAATCAGTAGCCGTAAGTTTTTAGAGCTTATTCTAGCAATGTCGTGTATGGAATAATCGGGGATATTCGGATTTAACACGCTGAATGACGAGCAATGATTTCTTCTTGAGGAATAGAGACAAGAGCATGAACTTAAGTCTACATCCTGATCTTTTAGAAATTCCAAAGCCATAGCTGCTTCTGATTCTATTTTGCTATATTCCTGTGAGATGGATTCGGTGACATCGGTAGTTGTAAGGAGCTCAAATAATTCTATTTCCCCAATTTTTTTGAAATCCTTATTTAAATGAATGATATAAGCCTGATCAACGGGTATTCCAACCTGGCTCATAACAAGTTTTTGAAAAGTGATATCGAGTATATGGTTATCATCTCTTCCGGTTTTTATACTTGTTGAAGATTTAACCTCGTATATGGTCCACGCACCTGAGAACTCATTGTAAATTAGTACATCAATTTTGGCTAAAAGACCGGATTTTGATATGAAAGTTGCCTGGAAAACAGGAGATACTCTTTCTTCTATTAGCTCTTGAGTTTTTAAAGCCGCTTCCTCATTGCTGCCTCCCACAAGCACGCCCCGATCAAACATCTCCCGCGCTGCAAGTTCTACTTCGTACCCTTCATCTATTAATTTCTGGTCAAATTCCGATATGTTTGGACGAACGTATAAATCGGGATTGTTCTTCTTGAGCCAAAGACACTTTGGGCATTGGAGGTATTGCAGGAAATCGGTCTTGGATAAATACATGCTTCAATATTAGCACAAATGATTATGAATTGAATACGCGGGTTATTTAGGACATCCGATCGCTAAGGGGATTTTTGGCTCTGGGCGTTTTTACTCTCTTCCATTTCTTGTGGCGATATCCATCCGCCGCCAAGTGCTTTGTAGAGTCTTACATAAGAGTTGTAGAACTCCTGAGTGGTTTGGGATAGATCAAGCTGTGCGGAGAATTGGGCACGTTCAGAGTCCAGCACTTCAAGATAGCTGGAAAATCCCTGGTCGTATCTGAGTTTGGATAGTCTGTTAGCGTTCTTAGCCGCCGTGACCTGCTTGCCAAGCGCTCCTGCTTGCTCTCTATAAGTCTGAATGTCTACAAGCGCATCTGACACTTCCCTAAAAGCATTAAGAACCACATTCTGATAGCTGTAAAGCGCCTGCTCTGTTCTGGTTTCTTCAATTTCAACCCGGGCTTTATCTTGGCCGAAGTTGAATATTGGACCGGCAAGTCCAGCCGCTATAGACCATGCGAAACCATTAATTGTCATCTGTGCTGCATCATTTGTCGCTGCACCAAGAGCTCCCGAGATGTTTATGGCCGGAAACCTTTGGGCTACTGCAACACCAATCAGGGCATTCTGAGCCTGTATTAAGTTTAGAGCTTCCAGTATGTCGGGTCTGCGTTCAAGAAGTGATGAGGGCAGCCCTGCCGGCACATCAGGTGGAATCGTTTGCGCATAGAGGTCAAGATCAGTTTTGATAGACTGTGGAAATTGTCCTAACAAAATACTTATCGCATTTTCTGTATTAGCTATTAGACGCTTGTTTACAGGTACCGAAGCCGCAGCTATTTCTCTTTGCACCTGAGCCTGGTTGAGGTCAATTTCAGGGATTATACCTCTATCAAAACGCTTTTGCATGATTCCAAGGCTCTCGTCTCGTGACTCAAGAGTTTGCTCCGAAACCCTTAACCGTTCCTTAAAATCAAGCAGCATGAAATAGGCCCCGACTACTTCAGAAATTAGACTTATCTGAACCGTTTTCTTTGCATACTCAGTTGCCAGGAGCTGCGCTCTTGCAGACTCGTTTGCTCTACGGAACTTGCCCCAGAAATCTATTTCCCAATTTACGACAGGAGAGATAAACGCACTATTATTCGGCTCATCAGGATCACTAGATATTATACCGCCGTTGAAGTTGCCTTTGTTCGCCCCTCCCTGTAAATCAAACCTGGGATATAAGTCAGCTTCCGTAAAAATTAGAAATGAGCGGGCTTCCTCTATTCGGCTTATCGCGATCAGCAAATCTTTATTCTCATTAAGTGCAGTTGTTACCAGTGTGTTTAATACCGGGTCGTTAAATAGTTCCCACCACACGAGGTTTACTTCTTGATTGTCATATTCGTTAGAGAATCTGAACTCATCAGGCAGATCTTCCACTGTCGGGGTTTGAAAATCCGGGCCTACCATGCAGCTTGCAAGAAACAGTGCTGCAATTAGTAGAGCGATGTTAAAAGATTTTATTTTTGTTAGAAAGTTCATTTTTTTATATCTCAGTCCGTTTGAATATCACGTTTTTCTTCGTATTTGCCGATCTTTCCGACCATGACGAACAGCATTGGATAAAAGAAAACACCGCATAGTGTCGCAAGAGTCATACCGCCCAGTAGCGCCACACCCATTACGACTCTGGCCTCAGCCCCTGCGCCTGATGCAACGACCAGGGGAAGTACTCCAAGTATAAAAGAGAATGCGGTCATTAATATTGGTCTGAATCTCAGGTGTGCGGCTTTTATGGCGGAATCAAATAACGAAAGACCTTTGTCGAATTCCAGTTTTGCGAACTCTACTATAAGAATTGCGTTCTTGGCCGCCATTGCTATCAACATTACGAGCGCTATCTGGGCGAATACATTAAGCTCGTAGCTCTCGCTAAATAGTCGGGCTATGAATAATGCGAAAAACGCGCCAAAAATTGCAAATGGTGTGCCGAGCAAAATACTCCAGGGCAGTGACCAGCTCTCATACTGTGCCGCAAGGATTAGGAATACGAATACCAGAGCGAAAAGAAATACGATTCCTGCGCTACCTGAAGCTTGCTTTTCCTGATACGACATATTGCTCCACGCATAGCCCATGCCGGGGGGTAATACATCAGCGGCAACTTCTTCAAGAGCGGCCATTGCCTGTGTCGAGGTAAACTCCGGAGCGGGGCCTCCCGTTAGCTCTACTGATCTATAGAGATTAAATCGATTAGTGAAATCAGGACCTGTTATATCATCAATATTCACAAATGCGGCTAGCGGAACACTCTGCCCATTTGAATTCTTAATATAAAAGAGATTAATTTGATCCTCACTCTGTCTATATTCCGGCTCAGCTTGAATATAGGCCCTGTAGAGTCTCCCAAACTTGGTGAAGTCGTTTACATAAGTGCCGCCCAGAAATGCTCCTACAGTGCTGTAAATGTTGTTTAAAGGGATCCCGGCTTTAAGAGCCTTATCGGTATCAATGTCCATGAATCTTTGAGGAACGTTTGAGCGGAAAGTGGTAAAGATAGAGCCGATTTCCGGTCTTTGCATGGAAGCCTGTATGAATTTTGCGGATTGATCCGCAAGATATTCGGGAGTATTCCCACCTCTGTCCTGGAGCATAAGTGTGAACCCTGACCCATTTCCCAGCCCCGGGATAGCGGGAGGGCCGAAGGCAAAAACCTGCGCTTCATTAATTTGTACGTAGAAGACTTTATTTAGCATATCGACTACTTCATTTGCAGTCTCACTCCTCACTCCCCAGTCCTTAAGTGAGACAAAAATAAAGGCGGAGTTTGAAGAATAGCTGCCTGATAGAAGACTAAACCCTGTGGCTGATGTAACGTATTCTACTTGGTCAAATTGAGCGATTATGCCCTCGACTTTTTTTGTTACCACGTCAGATCTTTGCAGTGACGCAGCATCGGGCAACTGGATATTTACAAATAAATAGCCCATATCCTCTTCAGGCATAAATCCGCCCGGAACTATTTTGCCGAGGAACAATAGGCCTATGACTACTATTAAAATGAACATAACTCCTCTTTTAATATTTGCCGTAGCAATACGGGTCAGGCTTACGTACTTATCCGTCAGCTTATCAAAACCGGTATTAAATTTACCAAAGAAACTCCCTAACGCCCCTTTGACAGGCTCTCTTTTTCTAAGCAGGAGCGAGCATAGCGCGGGGCTCAGCGTGAGAGCATTGATTGAAGAAAACACAACAGAGACCGCAACTGTTATAGCAAACTGCTGATACAACCGCCCTGTAATTCCGCCCATTGCGGCTACAGGAATAAACACTGCAACGAGTACAAGGGTGGTGGCGATGACTGGAGCTGTTACCTCGCTCATGGCTTTCCTAGTGGCCTCTTTAGGGGTCAGGCCGTTTTCAATATTTACCTGTACGGCTTCAACAACCACAATGGCGTCGTCGACCACAATTCCAATTGCGAGCACTAAACCTAGGAGAGAAAGAACATTAATTGTAAATCCAATAACCGGGAATATCATAAATGCCGCAATGAGCGAGACCGGGATTGCAATTGTTGGAATAAGTGCTGCCCGCCAGTCCTGGATGAAGATGAATACTACCAATATAACTAGAGCCAATGCTATAAAAAGTGTGACTATTATTTCTTCAATTCCCGCTGTGATAGCAAGCGTGGTATCAAGCGATATATTATATTTTACGGTTTCAGGGAACGATTTGGCTAAATCCTTAATAGTGCTTTTTACCGTCTCCGCAAGCTGAGTTGCGTTTGATCCGGGAGCCTGATAGAGAGCGATTATAGCGCATTCTTTGCTGTCTAATCTGGTAAAAGCATTATAAGTTTCCACACCGAGCTCGACCCTGGCTACGTCTTTGATTTTAACCTGAGAGCCGGCCTTGGTTGTCCTGATGACGACTTCTCCGAATTGCTCAGGTGAATGAAGCCGCTCGGGCAACCTCACTGTATATGTGAATTCTGTCCCCGGTGGCGAAGGCTCAGCGCCGAATTTGCCTCCGGGCACAATTATGCTCTGCTGTTTAATTGCATCTACAATTTCCGGAATAGTAATGCCAAGCTGTGCAAGACGGTCGGGCTTAATCCATATTCGCATTGAATAATCACTAGCCCCTAATACCTGCACTCGTCCAATACCTTTGATACGAGCTAAAAGGTCTTGAATATTTATAATCGCATAGTTTCCAAGGAAGTTCTGATCGTATCTTCCTCCCTCAGAAGTCAGCGTAATAAGCATCAAAATATTGGGTAATGATTTCTCTGTTGTTACTCCGAGCCTGGTTACCTCTTCGGGAAGCTTGGCGGTTGCGGCAGAGACCCTGTTTTGAGTAAAAACGGTGTTCATATCCGGGTCGGTTCCTACTTCAAACGAGACCTGGATAGCCATTGTTCCGTCGTTGGAGTTCGTAGATTTCATGTAAATCATGTTATCTACGCCATTGATTTGCTGCTCAAGCGGGGTTGCTACGGACTCCTCTACATTTACCGCGTTAGCCCCAGTATAGGTAGCTCTGACTTCAACAATTGGAGGGGTAATATCAGGATACTGCTCAATGGGCAGACCTCCCATAAAGATTAATCCGATAATAACCATAAGAATGGCAATTACCATTGCTACTATTGGTCTGTTTACGAAAAAATTGCCCATAATGCTTTATATACTCTCGAGGTCGGGAATTTTGATTTCGACGATTTCGGGATTCACAACCATCCCTTCTTTTACTTTTTGAAGCCCTTCGTAAATGATCTTCTCTCCTGGTTTAAGCCCTTCACTGATAAGCCAGAATTCTTTTACTTTAGGTCCAACCTGCACTTGTCTGTTTTGCACTTTATTGCTTTCATCTATTGTGAGGACGCTAAACGTTCCCTGAAGTTCTACGACGCATCTCTGAGGGACGAGGATGCCGTTCTTTACAACATTTACCTCAGCACGCACTTTGGCGAATAGTCCCGGGCGAAGAAGCTGGTTGGGATTTGGAAATGATGCCTGGATAAGGATTGCTCCGGTTGTTGGATCTACGTTCCTGTCGATAAAATCGAATTTCCCCTTGAATTTGTATACCGACCCATCAGAGAGAATTAGCTGGAGATCGTCGGGCTCTTCTTTAGCTTCTCCTGTCTGATAATCTTCAGTTTCTGCGATAATTCTTCTGGCTGCCTGCAGATATTCATTCTCTGTAACAAAAAATTGTACCAATATAGTGTCTACACTTGAGACAGTATTTAAAATGACAGGGTTTGGGTTTAATCCGACAAAGTCACCTACTTTGGCTTGTGTTATACCAATTATGCCGTCAATGGGAGAAAGTATTGTCGTATAACTCAGCTGAATATTGGCTGCATTGAGATTGGCTTCAGCGGCTTTTACAGCTTCTATAGATGCATCATATTTCGCTTGAGCGGCATCGAGGTCAATCTGGCTGATAGCATTTTCTTCTGCAAGAGGCTTTATTCTGCTCAGGTCACTTTTAGCATTGGCAAGCTCTATGTTGGTGGCAGCTAGCTGGCTTTGTTTTTCTGCAACATTTTCTTCAAACGGCTGACTCTCAATCGTATAGAGAAGCTGATCTTTTTTTACTGTTGATCCTTCTTCAAAATGGATTCCCTCCAGATAACCTTCTACCCTTGCGCGTATATCAATATCTTTAAACCCTGAGGTTTCTCCAATGAACTCTTTAAATATCGGCACATCGGTTGTAGTGGTTACGTAGACCTGGATAGTTGGTGGTGGGAGATTTAATTGCTCATCTCCTCCACAGGAAAAAATGAAAACAGTGAAAATAAATATTGCGCTTAGTACTTTATTCGTCATAGTTTTTTTCTCTTTTGTCTAGATTTATCTAGAATTTTTTTCTATGATAATCTTTAGTCTAAAAGTCCACCACCATTAGGGTTGAAAAGTATAACAGGTTTTAATGTTTTAGACCAAACATACAACTATATTGTAGTCTAAATTGTTTTATGACTATAAGGATATATAACAGTTTTCTTTGTTGTTGAAAAGGTTTGTTATGCTTATTGAATCAATAAAGGAGAGATTATGCAAAGTAAGTTCTGGCCGGATCAGATAATTAGATTAATTGAGCAGCTAGGAATATCGCATCCTATAATTCAGGCGCCTATGGCCGGGGGGCCGAGCACTCCTGAGCTGGTGGCCGCCGTGTCTAATGCCGGTGGGCTTGGCTCAATAGGCGCGGGGTATCTATCACCCGAGCAGATTGAAGCGGGGATTCGTAAGGTGAAGGAGCTTACAAAACGGCCCTTTAGCGTAAATCTTTTTATTCCTGAGATAAGCAATACTGTTGAGCCTGACGATAAAGTGCTTAAGAAATTAGAGGAATTTTCAATAGAACTAGGCGTCGGGCCGCCCGAAGTCCCCGGGCCTCCAAAGTACACTTTTGAAGATCAGCTCGCTGTTATTCTGGACAATGATGTGCCGGTTTTCAGCTTTACGTTCGGAGTGCCGGAAGAGCGGTTAATGAAGAAACTACTTGAACGGGGAATAGCCGTAATCGGAACAGCAACATGTGTTGAAGAGGGGGTTTTACTTCAAGAGGCGGGTTGTACGGCAATAGTTGCTCAGGGGAGTGAGGCGGGGGGGCACAGGGGGACGTTTCAAGCCACTGCGGGCACCCCGATGATAGGAGGATTAGCTTTAGTGCCGCAACTTGTAGATGAGGTTCGGATTCCTGTGATTGCCTCAGGGGGCATAATGGACGGGCGTGGGATAGTCGCCTCTCTTTCACTCGGTGCGTCTGCCGTACAGATGGGGACCGCATTTCTTTCGTGTGTAGAAGCGGCGGTGCCAGGGCCTTGGCTGGATTCGCTATTAAGCTCTAAAGATACAAGCACTGTATTGACCAATGCATTCTCCGGCAAGTATGCCCGTGGCATTAAAAACCGCTTTATAGAGGAAATGTCTTCACTTGAGAATGAAATTCCACACTATCCGCTTCAAAACAGTCTGAGTAGGCCCCTACGGAACGCTGCTAAAGAAAAAGGGGACAGAGATTTTATGTCTCTCTGGGCGGGGCAGGGGGTGGCAATGTCCAGGAAATGCACAGCTAAAGAGCTTATTGACATGCTGGTTTCAGAAAGCTGCGATGTATTAGAGCGCCTCTTGGTGCCGTGAAGTATTGAGTTTTTTAAATACGTTTGCTAGTTGTTTTAAAGGCTCTGGAAGCTGTTATCGTCTTTATTTACACCGGTTTAAGTATAAATTTCTGATTTATTTGAGGCTAATTTATGCTATAATATAAGAGGGTTGGTATCTTCGTTTTTATTGGGAATTTGCTTTCTTTTTTTTGAATGGCAAACGCAAATGGGGTGGTGCCTGTAATACGAAAGTGCGAATCATTAATTGGCAAATTACAACCATAGCGGCAAGGGGGTGAAAGTAAAATGGTTATATTTGTTTGCTGGTTAGCGTTTGTTTTTTTACTGACAATATTTACGGTTCTTTATCTCATAGTAGAGTCTTATTCCCTGAAAAAAGGGGCAGTGAAAATGAAATTTTTCTGCCCGTTCAGGAAGAAAATGGTTGAGATAAAGCTTCGGCGGAGTCTTTTTACGTATAGGCAGTACGACGAGGTTCTGAGGTGTTCTGCATTTGATGATGGAAAAGTCAGATGCAAGATGAAATGTCTAGATTTCCCCGAAGTGGATCGGTATAGAGAACCTTCTCTGCAGCATTAGGTTTCTTGCTGGTTGACTCAACTGCAGGCTCATGCGAATAACCGCCCGAAACGAGTGACTCATCCGAGTAACTGGTCTCAAAGAATTTGAATCAAATTACATCCATGTCATATAATTTGCCACCAAGTGCATCGGATATAAGTTTCAAATTGCAATTATTCTTCATTTAATATCAGTCGATACATGTTAATTACCATCGATCTATTGCTGACGAACCCATAGGTTCAAGATATTGTTTTATAAAGCGATTTAATTTTGTGTAGAAATTTAAACTGGGCAGATGAGAAAAATTTAACAGAGTACTTAAAGATGGGCAGGATTTATTATATGGCTTTTAGTTTCTGCCTGGCGATTTTGGCCTCTCGGGAGTTTGGGTACTTGTCGATAAGCGTATTGAAGAAAAAAGCGGCCTCTTTTTTCCTTCCCAGGTTGATAAGCGCTGTTCCCTGTTTAAGATAGGCGTTTGGGACTCTCCAATCTTGTGGATAGGTGTCTATTAACTGTTGAAATTCCAATATAGCGTCTTCGTACCTACGCTCATTATAGCTGGTCTCAGCTTCGGAATATATATCGTTTGCTGAAGGGAATTTCTGATTGCCGTCCCCTTTCTTCTTGGTGACTTTATCTATTTTTTTGCCTAGGGTTAAATTCTTTTTCTGCATACTTTCAATCTCTTCCGCAAGTAGCATCTGGTTGTTCTCGATTCTCTCAACATCACGGTTAATATTTGAGTTGTCTGAACGAAGCTCCTCCAAAAGCTCGTCCATTTTGGCTTCAAGTGCATCCTGGCGTTGATTTAGTTCTTTAATTGCTTCGGGGCTTAGATAACAACCGAATAGGAATATCGCGGATAATGCCAATGTTAAGCATGATACTTTCATAGATTCTATACTCGCAGGTATGACAGAGCTTCCCTTTAACTGTTTTGCAGACTTATGTTCAATCTGCCGCAATTAATATAAAAGTAAATTTACCTAAGTGTATTCAATTTATCTAATCATTTGTAAAATATTGATATGTGTTGGGAATAATAACAGGTAGAATTTTACTGTTTAGATCACTCGGTCAGGGGCATGGTAATTGAATTTAAGTAAACAGATAACGCTCGGATATGCTTTGATGTTACTTCTTATGCTTCTTATAAGCGGCTTCTCAGTATACAGCATATACAACCTCGATAAAGCGGCTGAAAATATCAAAGGCCGTTATACGACCTTGTCCAAGCTAATATCTGATAAAAAAGAGGCGAACGAGGGGTTCTTTGCCAATGAGATGCTGCTTGAAGCAGTCGAAATCTCAGATGTGCAGATCAAGTATTCCTATATCACTGTGTTTACTGTAATAGGGGTGATACTCGTATTTGGTATTACGCTTACGTTTTTTATCCCCAGGGTGATCACTAAACCTATATTCAATTTGTT
>JAJCZT010000054.1 GCA_029262255.1 Deltaproteobacteria bacterium | reverse complement strand
TGCTATATGGGACGCGCTGGGCTAATTAACTCAGGCGGCGCTTCAAGCGGAAACGAAGGTAACGACCTGGCGCAGGCAGTACGGACTGCTGTCATAAATAAAAGGGCAGGCGGTATGGGTCTTATTACCGGCAGGAAATCTTTCCAGAAACCGATGAAGGACGGAATTGAGATACTAATCGCGGTACAAAATGTTTATCTCGATAAAGAAATCACGGTAGCTTGATTTGCTGCTGAAGATATAAAGAGGTGAAAGAACCGAATCTGCAATTCTTTCACCCCCATAATTTTATTAAACTCCTTTGTCTTCGAGCCCTTCTCGAACCTCTCCATAGTAAATTGAATCTTCCTCATAAAGAGCTTTAATTTTATCTTTAGGCATATCCGGCATACCTTCGTTAAGTCCGAACATTTTGCAAAGATGTTTTAACTCCTCATCTCTTCCGGGATGTGGGGCCATTGGCTGAATCATCTTTGCTTCTCTGAGTTGTTCTTTGACTTCTTCATCTTGCTTAAGCGCAGTGCCGTACTGATTATAATGAAATAGCTTGTCAAATCGTTTTCTGGGTCGTTGTCCCGGCGTCTCAGCCGCGTATCCTACAGCCATTAACCATATTGGAACGATATTCTCGGGTGTGCCTAGAACTTTAGGAAATTCACTAGGTTTTCTCCCAGTTGCGAGTAGGCATGCTCCCAGTCCAACCTCTGTAGCAGCCAGAAGCGCGTGGGCTATAGCCTGTCCGGCTTCTATCCTGAGTAAATCCTCAGCTTTCTCTCTAGGGAAGCTCATCAGGCGCGGGTATGTTGACTCGGTAAGGATTTTATACGTCCATCCATATGCCGCAGTTACAGCTCTTGCAGGGAAGAGTACGGAAAACGATTCTACAAGCTCCTTGTACCATGCGTCCATATTTACAAGCCATGCAATTACAATCGGTGCCTGGCGCAGCGGCTTTTCGTTAAAGGGGGATGCGCACTCGATAATTTGTTCAAACTTATCTTCGGGATAAGTTCTTTTGTCAATTACTATTGCCTCTGTGGAACCGCAGTTCCCCTGGCACGATGCGTAACGGGCGGCTTGAAGCATCCTGTGGATTTTCCAATCCTCAACCTCTTGCCACGGTTTGAAAAACCTGATGCTCCTTCTGGTTCCAATTGCTTCTAAAAGTTCCATGAATATGCCTCCTTATTTTTTGTACATACAATCTTTATTTTAATGATGGTTCGGGATTTGGCTAATATTTCAAACTCCGGGGTTCAAATCTTGTCCTAATCTATTTGGCCTAACCGAGCGGGTGCTCGTTATTATCTTGAATAATTTTTATCTTTTAGTCAAGGATGATAAATCGACAACTGTGTTAGATTATTAGTTCCAATAAATCCTGAGCTTCTACAACCTGAGCGTCTACATTGCTTCTAATAGTTTCAACAACATTCTCTCCATCACATTCCGTATACAGGTGAGTAACTACGACTTTTTTCGGCTTTGCTGCGTTTATAGTTTTTATAACTTCATTTGGAGTGAGGTGCCCCCTCATTTTATAGCTTTCATTTGCCAATGCACATTCTATGATTAGAAGATCAACATTAGTAGAAAGCTCGATTAGAGACTCTGAGTAATCCGTATCTCCCGAATACACAATGGACTTACCTTCAGACTCTATTTTATACGCAAGGCTGCTTTCAATGTGAGGTGTTTTAACGGCAAGTATTTTAAAATCATCAAAAGTATCTGAGCCGCCTTTGATTTCGTCAACGTTTAGATGCTCGGGAGCAATCCAGCTGCCGTAGGCTTTTTTTAAAGTATTGAAGAATTTATTAAAGCCCTTCCCTCCCCATATAAACAGTGGCTTTTCTCTTTCTCTATTGTGTGAGTATTTTGTAGCGAACAAAAACGGGACCAGGTCACCCGTATGATCGGGATGCAGGTGTGAGAAGAATATGTGATCGATCTCCAGATAGTTGATTCCCATTTTCTCAAGTTTCCAGGTCGTACCGCTCCCGCAGTCTAAGAGAATTTTAGAGCTGGGCGTCTCTAAAACATAGCCTGATGATCCTCGTTTAGGGTTGGGTATGCATGTTCCTGATCCAAGAATTGTTAGCTTCATTTCTCAATCGCGCTTAATTGGGTTATTTTAACAAGTAACCACTTTATCACTACTACTATTAAAGGGCAAACTAAAGTGAAGCGTATAATAACCCTTACAACCGATTTTGGTCTGAACGATTATTATGTTGGCGCTATGAAGGGTGTGATTCTCTCAATAAACCCTGACGCTAAAATAATTGATATAACACACGCAATCCCAAAATACGATGTTATTAAAGCAGCCTTTACAGCTCAAAATATCTGTCCCTATTTCCCCAAAGAAACTATACATATTGTGGTAGTTGATCCCGGGGTGGGGAGTGAAAGAAAGCCAATTGTTGTTCATTCAGAGCAAGGTATTTTCATTGGCCCTGATAACGGAGTGTTTTCGTTTATATATAAGTCATCTAAAGAGGTGAGCATTAGAGAGATTGCCAATGTTGAGTATCTACTTGAAGAGAGGAGTAACACCTTTCACGGAAGAGATATATTCGCACCGGCGGCAGCGCACATATCTTTAGGTGTGGACATTAATGAGCTTGGTGCGGGTATTGAATCACCTGTTTTATTGGATCCTCCGGAACCGACAATTTCCGAGGATGCGATAATAGGTGAGGTTATATATACGGACTCTTTTGGTAACCTTATTACGAATATTCCCGGGGATATGATCAATAACTCTTCTGAGATTCATATAGATAAGTTTGTCATTGACAGCGTTGCCAGCTCATATCAGGATGTCGAAAAAGGGGAGCTGCTTTCAATAATCGGCAGCTCGGGATTTTTAGAGATATCCGTGAACCGGGGTAGCGCGTCAGAGCTTATAAAGGATTATAGAGTTACAGTTTTAAAATAGCCTATGCGGACATATTTGCCGCATAATCAATGATTGCTATGATCAAAAAAGAACGAAAAGAAACATTTGAAGTTACACAGGAGCTGTCCGGCAAAAGGGCGGATGTCGTATTGTCTCACTTCCTATCGGACTATACCCGTTCACAAATAAAAAAGCTTATAGATGATAAGTACGTATTGGTTAAGGGTAAGGCGATAAAACCTTCCAAGAAATTTGATGAGGGTGAGATTTTAGATGTAACTCTGCCTGCTCCCGTGTCCATTGATGCAAAGCCCGAGGAGATAGAAATAGAGGTTATTTACGAGGATAGTTCTTTGATTGTTGTAAACAAGCCTGCCGGGATGGTTGTACATCCGGGAGCGGGTGTTAAAAGCGGAACTTTAGTTAATGCTTTATTATATAAGTGCGAGGATCTCTCAGGTATCGGCGGAAAGATCAGGCCCGGTATAGTCCATAGACTCGATAAGGACACCTCAGGCGTGATGGTTGTAGCGAAAAAT
>JAJCZT010000053.1 GCA_029262255.1 Deltaproteobacteria bacterium | reverse complement strand
TTGCCAAGGAAAAACCCCCCTTCCTATAAAGTTGATAGTCTCTGGACTATTAGTTTAGTATTTTGCACGACAGTATCAAACTTGATCATTTTGTCTTCAGTCAGAAAAGCGCTTGAAAGACCGACCGCAGAGGCCCCGGCTCTGATGTAGTCGAGAAAGTTGTTATAATTCACTCCCCCTGTAGTCATAATCTCCGCAAAGGGCAGCGGGTCTTTAATCGCTTTTATATATGACGGCCCCCCTACTGCGCTTACAGGAAATACTTTCACCATATCCACGCCCAGCTTCCAGGCATTAACAATCTCAGAGGAAGTTAAAGCGCCTTGTATCGTGGGGATACGCTTTGAGGTTGCTAGATCTATTATCTCCTGATCGGTATGGGGAGAGACTAAGAAATTTGCTCCTGACTCCAAGGCCTTAGCGGCCATATCAGCGTCTAGCACCGTTCCCGCGCCGACAAGGATGCCCTGTGTTTTACTAAGCTCAGCTATTACCGTTTGTGCTCCGGGAAAAGAGAAAGTTACTTCTATTAGCTTTAATCCGCCCTTAATGCACCCTTCTCCGAATTCCAGCGCTTTCTGTGGAGTCTCAGCCCTTATAACGGCAATCACCTTATTTCTTTTTATCTCTTCTAATGTGCTCACGTTGATCAAGTTACAGACATTTGTTTACTGTTTCAAGTGCGGTTCTCCAGTTTAATCTACAACTTTTTTATAATGCGCTATTGAAGATTAAATAAATATAGTGTTAACCCATGTTAATTAAATAAATTAACTTTCTGGAACTTTGCCTAATTCTAGGATAGAATTACCCCACAGTGAGGTGAGCTATGGACAGTATGATGATAAAGGAAAAAGTAAGCGAATTTATAGATCGCAGTAAAGAGCTTGGTATCAAGGTCACGCCTCAAAGGATCGCTATTTACAAAGAGCTTGCCAGTACCGACCAGCATCCGAGCACTGAGACAATTTACAAGAAAATTAAGGATTACTATCCTAACATCTCTCTCACTACTGTTTACAGAACCCTTGAGACATTTGAGAAATTGGGACTTATCTCTGTTGTGAACGTGCTATACAATGCCGCCCGTTATGACGCTAATTTGGACCCGCACCATCACATCGTATGCACTGAGTGTAAGAAAGTAGAGGATGTTTACGATGACTCTCTTAACAATTTAGACATCTCCAATAAAACTCTTGGAGATTACAAAGTAGAAGGATACTCCCTGCTTTTAAGCGGTTTATGTAAAAGCTGCAGAAGTAATTGACTTTAAGTCCGCTATACCACACATCTGAATTATTCGCTGTTCTATGATTTCCAATATTTCCTTTCTTATGTAATTCTATATAACGATTCCATCTTAAGGATTAAAGGAGAATTCTATGGGTATTCCCAAGGGTTTAGACGTAGCTCTTAATTTCGGGTTTATGGACGCTATATTTACCCGCCGTTCAAGACGCTTTGGCCTTGGCATGGAAATAAAGGACGGGACGCTAAAGCACAAGTCGGAGCATAAACCGGTGGCGCTTACCGAGCTTGAAGAGGCGTTTTTGATCTGGTCGGGCACCGGGATGACAGGGCTTTCTTTGGGTGACTTGCCCCGTAGTGGGATATCCTGGCTATTTCAGTGGACCGGGCGGAGCTGGCCCTGCTCCTGCAATTCTCACTCCACTGAGCTTTTCTACACAAATGATGACGGCGTCTACATGGTCAAGCTCCACGACATGCTGCCGGGACCCGGCGAGACCTCCATATTCCCCGGCAAATCTGAAGAAGAAAAATTAGAGAAGGTCCTTAATTTGTTTAGGAGCAGCCTCGTTAAACTTGAAGATGGACGCGCCGATCTGCCCAAGGGAGAGCCGGGATTATTTGATTTTAACGCGTGGAACTGCAATCAGCCCGGGACTACGTTTTTTGTGCCTGTTACAAACACGACAATTGAATACATGGTGCTTTTATTTATTTACTTTGGAGAAAAATATGCTTTTAACATTGTGGATGAGCTTAACGGCGGCAGTTCCTGCGGGCTCGATAAATGGATTGAGAAGGGATATATCAGAAAAGATGTTGAGCTGTCACTATTTGATTTGGAGCTAAGAGTACTTACGACATTAAATGTCGAGCAGGCGTTTATATGCCAGAACATGAACCTTGCGCTTCAGACGCTGGGACTTGGAGGCTGGGCGTTCACAGGACTCCTGCCTCACTATGCGCTTGGTGTAGACCCTGATTACAAAGGGCTTGGTTTTAGGTTTACACATCCCGAGAAAACACTTAGGAGCTCTAAGCCCCCTGTTCCGGTTGGTCGAGACGGAGTCTTTGAGGCCCTATGTCCTCCCTATGTAGACAACATGAGTGACGCTGTAGACAAGTTTCTTCAGCAAAGAGGACGTTTTTGGGAAGAGGATAACCCTTACCCTTATCAAAACCCCGAGGGAGTGCTTTCTGACGAATACCATCCGAGTGAAGTAAGGATAGAGATAGTTAAGGATTTCTGCTCGTACATTTATGAGAACTACGGGCGCTTCCCGGCTTTTTTGGACCCCATGTTTGCACGGCTGGTATTTCAAGCCCATCATCTCGATTTGGATTTCTATGATAAGTACTACAATGAAGGGGCATATACCGACGTTCATAAGAACCACTTTAAACTCTGGCACTCTCAGATGGATGATCCTTTTGATAAGAAATAAGCCTATTTCAAAAACACTCTCTAATTTTTAACATTGTATTAATACTTATAATCGTTTAGGATTATAGGGAATTTTTAAAACTTACATGGTATTGAATAGGTAAAAAGATAAAAGAACTTTATAGAGTTAAAGATTTAAAAGAAGTCTTTTTGTTTAATTCTTCTATATACCCTCTTAATCCTTCAATTCACTTGATTGATTCTGATGAGTTAGGGAGGAATCTGCTTTAACATCTTATGTATCGTTAGGTGAGAATAAAATCTACGATTGGAGCCACACACTCTCGAGACTTGCGAAATCGCATTTCGATAGACAGGTCAAACAATAGCGGAGTCAAACTTTAAGGGGTATATATGCGAAAACTTAAGATAGGAATAATTGATTTCATTACTAAATCTCCAAACAAATCAATCTGGGCACGCATGATGCATGCAAACCTTGCAGGCCTTATGCCTCAAGTTATTGCTGTATGGTGTGAAGAAATGGGTCATAATGTTGAATTATTTTCATTTACGGGGTGTGAAGAATTAAAAACAGATACACCCAAAGATATTGATATAGTTTTCATCAGTGCTTTTACGCAATCCGCAATACAGGCTTATGCTTTGAGCAATTTATACCGCTCTAAAGGTGTGATAACAGTTTTAGGCGGTCCTCACGCGCGCTGCTACCCTGAAGATGCCCAGAAATATTTTGACTATGTACTTGGTCTTACCGATAAAGAGATTTGCAGGGAAGTCTTGGAAGAATGTTCTCAAAACCTTGAACTAGGAAGGCATTTATCCGCCTCTCAACAGCCCGCTTCTCTACCTGGAATACGTGAGCGCTGGAAATATATTGAGCTTGCACTTAGAAAAGCTCCTTGGGTCAAAATGGTTCCAATGATAGGGAGCCTGGGCTGCCCTTACACATGCAGCTTTTGTATAGACGCAAAAGTGCCCTACCAACCGCTTGAGTATGAAGCTATGAAAGAAGATTTGAAATTTGTCAGAACCAAATACAAACGCCCTGTTGTTAGCTGGTATGATCCCAATTTCGGGGTCAGGTTCGACGATTATATGAATGTTATTGAAGAAGCTGTGCCACCCAATAGCATAGATTTTATAGCGGAAAGCAGTTTGTCGCTTTTATCAGAACCGCATTTAAAACGCCTGAGAGATAATGGATTTAAAGCTATTCTCCCCGGAATCGAATCATGGTTCGGTCTGGCGGCCAAGTCCAAGACAGGGAAGAAAGAAGGGATGGCTAAGGTTGAAGTTGTTTCAGAGCATGTAAACATGATACTTAGATATTTGCCCTATATACAAACTAACTTTGTCCTTGGTCTTGATTGTGACGATGGACCTGAATCCTTTGAGCTGACAAAGAAATTTGTGGATATGTCCCCCGCTGCTTTTCCCGCATACCCTCTTTTAACTTCATTTGGGGAAGCCGCACCGTTAAATCTTGAATATCAGGGAGAAGGCAGGGTCCTGCCGTTTCCATTTCATTTCTTAAACAATAATCACGCTATGAATGT
The DNA here is from genome assembly GCA_029262255.1 of Deltaproteobacteria bacterium. GTDB lineage: Bacteria > Desulfobacterota_D > UBA1144 > Nemesobacterales > UBA2774 > CR02bin9. The sequence goes on along the minus strand of JAJCZT010000053.1, from coordinate 10,182 downwards.
AAGGCCTAAATACAGCTCGTGGCCTGAGATGTATGACCGCATAATTGGCCTTGTAGAACATTCTTTCTCCTGGTCATCAATTTGGCACCGCTTTGTTGAAACTAAAACTACCTTTCCAAAGGCTCTGAATTTTGTTCGTGCCGTATCAACTGAGGGTTTTGGAAGAATGAAGTTCTACAGAGAAGTCCGTAGGCGTTTGGATGAAGACAGACCATTTAGGGCTTACTTTGAAGGGGAAACAACTGTTCTTCCCGAATTCTATATGGATCTTATGAGAAAGGACTTGGGCCCGCTCTGGGAATGGCTGCCAGAGGGAGCTATATACCACGATCAGAACGCGTATTATAAAAAAGAGCAGGAAAAGAACCGGCAAAAAGCTGAACGAGAGACTCCGGAAATACCACTTGAAAACGAAGTAGCTCAAGTCGGTCAAATGGCCTCTGCTTAAGACCTTTCCCTATTTCAATGGGAAGAAATGGAAAGATAAAGATTAGATTCTGAAACGATATTGAATAGATCCCGGATCGTAGTCCGGGGCATGGTTCAGAAGGACAAAGACTGGATTCCCGATTAAGACATTCGGGAATGACGGTGGATTTTGAGCAGTGTGATTACAGGAACATCAGTCATACAGCGCACATTAGCGGAAATATAATTAATCTATTATTAGCACTTTAGAGCCCTTTATTTTCCCTTCTTTTAATTCAACAAGCGCGCTATTCGCGTCTTCGAGAGCATATTCTTCTATTTGAGGCTTAATCGCAATTTGAGCTGCCAACTCTAGAAATTCCACTACATCTTTTCTGCTTATATTCGCCACGCTCTTTATTTCTTTTTCCATCCAAAGGTCCCGGGGATAGTCCAGATTTAGAAGGTAGTTCTTATCTATCTCTTCTTTACGGATAGCATTGATAACCAGGCGTCCCTGGGTATTAAGATTTCCAAGAGCCTCTACCACAGGCTTCCATACAGGTGTTGTGTCGATTATGGCGTCAAGCTTTTGAGGCGAACGGTCTTGGGTTTCCCCTGCCCAGAGTGCTCCCAGGTGTTTGGAGAACTCTCTTTCTTCTTCACTTCGGGCAAATACATAGACATTTGAGTTAGGGAACATATGTTTTGCCATTTTAAGAACTAGATGACCTGAAGCCCCGAACCCTGTGAGTCCTAAACTCTGGCCGTCTTTAAGTTCTGTAAGTCTTAGAGATCTATAGCCGATAGCGCCTGCGCATAGTAAGGGTGCTGCGTCCGTGTCCGTAAACACTTCGGGGATTCTATAAGCAAAGCTCTCAGATATGGTCATATATTCGGCGTAACCGCCGTCTTCGTCTCTGCCGGTTGCTTTAAACTCCTCGCATAAGTTGTCATTTCCCTCTATGCAGTAACGGCACTCGCCGCATGAAGAATATATCCAGGCCACCCCTACTCTATCGCCTTTTTTAAATTTATCGGCTTTCCCGCCGGCCCCCTCAACCCTGCCCACGACCTGATGCCCGAGCACGGCAGGAAATTTCGCAGGCGGTGTCCGTCCCTCTATCTCGTCAAGCTCGGTGTGGCAGACTCCGCAGACCGAGATGCGAATCAGAATTTCTCCGTCCATTGGCTCCGGCGCTGCAATGTCCGCCAACTGAAGCGGGGACTTGTTTTTACTAAGATCAGTAATCTCTTTTAAGATCATGGCTTTCATGCTGTATCGTCACCTATAAAGTTTTATTAGAGTTATTATATCACCCGCTTATCCAAAAGAAGAAGCGCATTTGTGAATTATAGAGTAAAATAATATCATAAGAGAAGATCAGGACATTCCATCAGGAGGTTAATACCTTGATTAAGAAAATACTTTGGGCTTCAGATGGATCAAAAGAGTCAAACAGCGCTCTAAGATACGCTACATTTTTTGCTGAGAAATTAGGGGCTGACATTCTATCTTTGTTTGTGAGTGAAATCCACTTTCCTCTTACCTCCCTTTATCCGAATTCTGAAGAACTCATAATGGGTATCGTAGAAAAAACTGAAAAGAAATTTGAGAGACGCTTTAAACGGATTTCTCGGGGGCTCAAAGAAAAAGGAATTAATTCTACATCTAAAATTCTAAGGAACGGCACAGTCGAGGGGATAATTAAAACCGCAAAGAGCGCTAAGTGTGACTTGATTGTTATGGGTAAACACGGCCAGGGATTTATTGAGAGATCAATAATAGGCAGCAATACGGCTAAAGTATTAAGGAACTCCCCTGTTCCTGTACTTTCTGTGAAAGGAAAAGGGAAAAAAGGTATAAGCAAAATAGAAAAGATATTAGTACCTGTAGATGTTTCTGATAGTACTGAGTCGACGATTGTATCCTCTCTTGAGTTCGCGGAATTACTTAATGCTTCTGTAACGCTTTTATACGTGTTTTGGCTGAACCCAAACTCCCACGATATTCCCCCTTCCCTGATAAATAAATTTATCAAAACATCTCATCAGGAATTAGATCGTATGGCTAATCTAGCCAAAGATAAATTTCTCAAAACAAAAAAGAGAACTAAACAAAGTCTCAGTACAGAAGTAATATACGGAGCAAGCCCTTCATTAGCTATTAGAGATTATGCGAAAAAGAACAAGTTTGATTTTATTATAATGAATACACATGGAAGAAAGGGATTTAAAAGAATTATCTTAGGCAGTGAAGCCGAGAAAGTAATACGTGAGGCTCACTGCCCCGTATTGGTTACCAGGCCTTAGTGGGTAATTTATGTAATTAGGAGGTCTAATATATGCTGAGAAAGCTATTGTTAATTACACTTCTTATATCTGTTCCGCATTTAGTTCTTAATGCGCAAGATTCCAGTGACGATAGCGCACGAAAAGACCGGATTAGAAGGGGAAAACAGTTGGTCAATGAGGGCAGGTGTAACGATTGCCATACGCCGCTTGTTGAAACAAAGGATGGATTAATACCCGATAGCAAAAGAACTCTATCAGGACATCCTTCTGATTCGGAGATCCCCGAAATCCCTGCGGTTGAACTTAATTCTCAGGAGTGGCTCGAATTTGTATCCTCACTTGATTCTACTGTGTGGGCAGGCCAGTGGGGACTTAGTTTCTCGACAAATTTGACTCCTGATCCGGAGAGCGGAATTGGGAAATGGAATGAGGAAATTTTTATTGAAATAATGAGGAGCGGACGTCATGTCAATCTTAAAAGAGGTATTAAGCCGCCCATGCCATGGAAGGACTACGCAAAGTTAAGTGATGAAGATTTAGGATCGATATTTGCGTATTTAGAAACACTACAACCTATTGGTAATGCGGTGCAAAAACCAATACCCTTACCTTAAAAATGCAATTTGTTGCTTTTAGAAATTGTCCTAATCTAAAGTACGGGTATTTTAATTAGTACTTTGAATTAATTACAATAACTAAAGTCTTTATTTGAGATAAGGAGGATATTCCAGTTGATTAAAAAAATACTTTGGGCCTCAGACGGATCGACTGATTCTTTAGACGCGCTCTCTTATGTAGAAGATATTGCTTATAGATGTAAAGCTGAAATTGTGGGGCTATATGTAATCCCCGATTATTTTGAAGTAGATATGAAGGACCAGTTCCCTGAGCAGGAATATGATCTGATAGCTAAATGGATTAAAGAGACAGAGTCCAGAGAGAGCGACAGATTAAAGGATAGAGCCAGAGAGTTTGAAGCCAAAGGGCTTAGTTTTAAAACGCGGATTACTCAAGGCGTGCCTCATCTTCAAATTATAAAAACTGCGGAAGAAGAAAATTCAGATTTAATAATCATAGGAAAAGGAAGAGCGCAGGAGAAATATCTTTTGGGAGCTACCGCTCTTAAGGTAATAAGACGCTCCTCCATACCGGTAATGGTAGCCAGGAAAAAGTCGGGCCCCATCAAAATTAAGAATATACTCGTACCTACGGATCTCTATAATATTACTTCCAGAGATCTGCTCTTTACAGCGGGACTGGCTGAGTATCTGGATCTCAATGTCACAAGCCTAAACGTTGTAGAGATCGGCAATAAGAAATACCCCCCTGAGGTGGTGGAGCGGTTAAGGGGTAATTCTTATAACAATCTTACAAAGAAAATCAATGAGGCCAAGCTTGGAATAAAGGTTAATACGGTAGTAAAGACTGCAAAAAATGCCTGTAAGGGAATCATTGATTATGCCTCTGAGATGGATATAGATATTATTTTTATGAATACATACGGTGGAGAAGAATTCAGAAGAGAGGAGTTTATAGGTAGCGTTGCGGAGAGAGTAATAAGGGAAGCGCCCTGCCCTGTTATTACTGTTAAGCCGCTCTAGAGGTGCTGTAGTAATTTTAAGAACGATATGAATCTTGCTTTTATCCTCAGTGATTGACTAGAGTTAATGAAGAATAGTTGTCATCTTTCCGCAATACAGAGTCTTAAGTGATATCAAGGGTGAATCAGATTTTAATATCGGAAACTCTTCTTTAAAGTATGGATTATGGCAAATAAAAATTCAGAAGTGAAAATCAGCTCTTATTTATCAGATTTCGTATACGGCGGAATTGACGGCTCTGTTACAACTTTTGCTATTGTTGCCGGTGTAACAGGTGCGTCACTATCCCCTACTATCGTATTAATCCTAGGTTTTGCCAACCTTTTTGCAGACGGTTTCTCAATGGCTGTCGGAAACTACCTTAGCACCAAATCCCGAAAGGAGTATGCAGATAAAGTCCGAAAGTCTGAGGAGCATTCAGTCATACATGTTCCTGAAGAAGAAACTCAGGAAATAAGGGATATATTTTCTGAAAAAGGTTTTTCAGGTCAGCAGCTAGACGATGCGGTGGAAATTATTACAAGCAATCAGGAAGTATGGGTTGATACCATGATGAAGGATGAGTTCGGTATTTTTGAAGACCATACTTCTCCAATTAAAAGCGCTATCGTGACCTTCATTTCTTTTAATTTGATAGGATTTATACCACTGCTGGCATATGTTCTATCCTATTTCTATGACTCCTTTAGGAGCGAAACCTTTACGTTATCCATAATTCTTACATCTATTGCCTTTTTTATAGTTGGTTCGGTTAAGGGGCAAATAGTAGGAAAGAGATGGATTTTTGCGGGTCTAGAGATGTTGCTCATCGGGGGCGCCGCAGCCGTTATAGCCTATGTTGTGGGCTATCTCCTAAGGGGTTTAGCTTAATTGTTGCGTTTCTATAAGAGACAAACGCACATTGCTACAAGCTGTTAGTTTATCTCATAGATTGAAAAATGAATGAACCTAATACGCCTTACCGGGATTCTGTAGAAGTTCTCACCAAAGAGCTAAAAGTTTCTCCTGATTCAGGGCTGGATGAGAAAGAAGCTTTAAGACGATTACAAACATACGGCAAAAATCGTCTAAAAAAGACAAAACCCAAGAGCCTCTGGATTATTCTCTTAAACCAGATCAAAAACCTTATAGTCCTTCTGCTCGCTATAGCGTCCGCATTATCCTTTGTACTTGGTGATTGGCTGGAAGGCGTAGCCATTGTAATCGTTATAGTCATTAATTCTGCAATCGGTTTTCTCACTGAGATCAAAGCTGTAAGATCAATGGAGGCTCTCTACAGACTCGTCCATATTGAGGCTTCTGTAAGACGCGGCGGCGGTATCATAAAACTAGCTGCGGAAGATCTTGTACCGGGGGATATAGTAATTCTGGAAGCAGGAGATATGGTTCCCGCCGATATAAGATTATTTAAAGCCTCAAGGTTCGAATCGGATGAATCCTCTTTAACGGGTGAATCGGTACCGGTGCCAAAACAGATAGAACCCCTAGGAGAAGTTCTGCCCGTTTCAGAGCGTACGAATATGGTGTTTATGGGTACGGCTGTGACAAGAGGCTCCGGCGAGGGAGTTGTCACTTCTACAGGTGTAAGTACTGAAATAGGCAATATCAGTGTGCTGGTCGAATCAGCTGAGGATGAAAAAACACCTCTTGATAAGAGCCTCAATCAACTAGGAAGCAAGTTAATATGGGCAACTCTTGTTATAGCGGCCTCTATTATTGTGATAGGTATCCTGAGGGGAAAAGAGATGTTTCTGATGATAGAGACCGGTATTGCTCTTGCAGTAGCCGCAATACCCGAAGGGCTTCCTGTTGTGGCAACAATTGCTCTTGCGAGAGGAATGATGAGAATGGCCCGAAGAAACGCTCTGATCAACAAACTTAGCGCGGTAGAAACCCTCGGGTCAACAAATGTTATTTGCACGGACAAGACAGGGACGCTCACAGAGAATAAAATGAGCGTTAAGTTAATAGCAACCGCTGCGGGATTGATTGAAATAAAACATGATGAAAAGACCGGAAAAAATATGTTCTTTATTCAGGGAAAGAGAATTGAGCCGCTTGATGACCCTGTCTTAAAAGAAGTGCTGGAAGTAGGCGTTCTCTGCAACGGAGCCTCTCTTGAAAAAGATTTAGCTAACAGTCGCCGGAGCATAGGGGACCCCCTTGAGATAGCTCTTCTCTTTGCGGGGGATATAGCCGGGATTCAAAGGAAGGATCTACTTCGACTTTATCCTGAAATAAGAGTTGAAGCTTTTGATACTTCTGTAAATATGATGTCGACCTTCCACCAAAAAGACGGATCTTTTCTGGTAGCGGTAAAAGGAGCGCCTGACTCATTGCTCGAAATCTCATCTAAAATTCTAACTGAAAATGGGCAGGCGGATTTCACGGACGAGCTTAAGGACTACTGGTATAAAATGAATGAAGAGCTTGCAGGGAAAGGCTACCGCGTTATAGCCCACGGAGAAAAAGAGGTGGAAAGCGCAAGCTCAGATCCATATGAAAAGCTTGCTTTTTTAGGGCTCGTATGTCTCCTGGATCCGCCTCGTTTGGATGTCAGAGATTCTATCCTTAAGTGCCTGGATGCCGGGATTAAAGTCGTTATGGTAACAGGTGATCACCCGGCTACGGCAAAAAACATAGCCCTTGCGGTTGGTCTTGTGCCTGATGATAGGGCAGCGGCTGTTCAGGGTAAGGATATAGGGAAGTTCTCGGAATTATCCGCAGAGCAATTAGATGAAATAAATAAAACACCTATTCTTGCCCGGGTAAGTCCGGAGCAGAAATTAGACATTGTTTCGTTTAAACAGGGGCAGGGACAGATTGTTGCGATGACCGGGGACGGTGTTAATGATGCCCCTGCGCTGAAAAAGGCCGATATAGGCATAGCAATGGGACTAAGAGGCACGCAAGTGGCCAGAGAAGCTTCTGACATGGTTTTAAAAGACGACTCCTTCTCAACCATCGTAGCTGCTATTGAGGAGGGGCGTATAATATTTGGAAATATTAGAAAGTTTATTACATACCTTATCTCCTGTAACGTGAGTGAAATAATGATTGTGTCGTTCGCATCTTTTGCTGCCGTGCCTTTGCCGATTCTCCCGCTTCAAATACTTTTTTTAAACCTTGTTACCGATGTCTTCCCCGCTCTTGCGCTTGGGATGGGCGAAGGAGGTGATAATGTAATGAAATTGTCGCCTAGGGATCCTCAAGAGCCTATTCTTACAAAGCGTAATTGGATTGAGATCGCGGGATATGGGCTTATTATTACCATTTCGGTGCTCGGAGCTCTTCTTGTTTCTTTATACTATCTTGGTTTTGAAACACAAAAATCTGTCTCGGTATCATTTCTTACCCTTGCATTTGTCCAACTCTTTCATGTTTTTAATATGCGTGATAGAACCTCGGCCATAATTAATAATGAGATAACCAGAAATCTATATGTATGGGGAGCACTATTTATAAGCGCAGCCCTGATACTGGTAGCCGTCTATTTTCCTCCTGTTGCGAAAGTGCTTAAGGTCGTTGAGCCTGGATACGATGGATGGTTGTTAATAATATGTATGAGCTTAATTCCGCTCTTTTTTGGACAGATGGGAAAGTTGTTTATTAGAGTTGATAGCAAACAAAATATTTCTGATAACGTATGAGTAAAGGCACCTAAATTTATACAGCAGGTTTTAAAAGGAGCTGGTTTTATTTAGACTATAAAAATGGGATATAAAAAATCTTCAGGCAGCAGGCAATATTTAGAGAGATTAAAAAGGTTAGGCAAAGAACAGTGCCTTGTTCCCTATACGTATAACCCTCCACTTGAGAGGGTTATGGATATATCGAGCATCGTCTTGGCCGTAGCGGCCATAGCTTTAGGAATCTACTTTAAGAGCTGGCCCTACTTCATATCTTTATTCGCAACAGCTATCGTGATCTTTTCGATTAGAGAGCTTTTTGTACAGGACGACAGAACTCTTATTAGAATATACGGGCCGATTGGCAGGATCAGATATTTATTTGAGGATACTTTTCGTGATAAGTACCTGCAGTATTTTAACGAGACGAACACTAACGGGAGACCGATACCCCGAATAGTAAGGGACTATATATATCAAAAGGCAAAAGCAATAAAGCCCATATCCAGCTTCGGCACTGAGCTTGATGAGTTTGATTTAGAAAATACTGCCCAGTCTCATCTCCTTCATAGGAATTTTCCGGGCACAGTTAACAAAGCGAGTTATGAAGTTATCGTCGGCGAAAAAAGAGAAGGGGTAAAGCCCTTTACCATAAAGAACTCCGTAAACGTATCCGCCATGAGTTATGGCTCTATTAACTGGAAAGCCGCGGAATGCATAAGCATAGGGGCAAAGGACGTAGCGTACGTCAATACCGGTGAAGGCGGCTATGGTCCTCACGGGATCGCTGGAAATGAGGTGGTTTTTCAGATCGGCACCGGCAAATTCGGCGTTGGGAAAGACGGAGTTTTTAATGACGGCACCCCAGCCCGCTTTTTAGATGAAGCCCACCTTAGGGATTTAGTCAGAGACAATGACAACATCGGAATGATCCAGATTAAAATTTCACAGGGCGCCAAACCCGGACTGGGGGGAGTGCTCCCGGGAGTAAAAGTTACCCCTGAGATCGCCGCGGTTAGAAAAGTAAAACCCGGAGAAACTATCATAAGCCCTGGACAGCATGCTGAGTTAATTGCCGCCACTCCCAAGGAATCTGTACTTAAAATGCTTGAATTTATAAAGAGGGTTAGAAAACTAACCGAGCTTCCGGTAGGAATAAAGCTGTGCGTAGGGAGACTCGATGAGATCGATTTGCTCATAGAGGGTATGAAAGAGGCGGGAGAAGGCCCTGATGCGATACAGATTGACGGCTCCGACGGGGGTACAGGGGCTGGTGAGAATATCTTTATGAACTATGTCGGCTTTGGAAGCTCCTTTGAAACAACATTTTATCTCGACAAAAAGCTCAAAGAAGCCGGGCTAAGAGATGGGGTAACCATCAGCAGCTCGGGGAAACTTTTCACCCCTGCTCATGCGGCATTAGCATTTGCAGTCGGCTCCGATGTTATAGAGACCGCAAGGGGTGTAATGCTGTCTCTTGGGTGCATACAATCCCTTCAGTGCCACACAAATGAGTGCCCCACCGGTATTACAACTAACAGCAAATGGCGCGTTCATGGCATTAACCTCCCGGAGAAATCAACCAGGGTTCACCATTACCTTGAAGGATTCCATGAGGATATGCTTCATTTGACTGAGATTTTGGGGCATTCGGATCCGCGCGACATTACCCCGCAGGATGTAAGGATAATAAGCTACAAAAATATATTTATAAGATACTTTGATGAAGACCCGTTCGGCGTATATATACCGTCTGACCGTGAACAGTAAGAGACCCTCTTCATAAGGGGTTAAAGAGCGAATTTTCCTTTCTTAAACGTACAGCGACGAGCATTATTAAATAACTAACTGCACTTAGCTCGGATTAGGCACTATCTTATATATCACTTTGCTTCCGCTGTAAAAAGGCTGATAATAACCGCCGCCGAATACAAAATAACCGTTACCGTTAACTTCTGTTTTCTGAGCGCCGTCTCTTTGCCGGAGATCTTATCCAGGCTTGCGTCGTCGAGCAAGTTAACCTTCTTCGTGTCTTACGATCAATACGGGGCAGGGAGAGGAGAACATTACTTTATGGCTTGTTGTACCGACAGAGATCTCCCCTGTTTCATTTCTGACGCCGTGCGAGCCCATAATTATTAAATTGATATCGTTCTCTTTTGCGTAGTTGTTAATGACTTTCCATCTGGAGCCGATAATAATCTCTGCCTGAATTTCAAGCCCGGCCTCTTGGAAAATCTTTTTTTCCG
>JAJCZT010000052.1 GCA_029262255.1 Deltaproteobacteria bacterium | reverse complement strand
TGTAAACGATTCATGCGTACTACTCGGGAAACCAAATGTATACGGAAGCATTTTTAGATTTGAAGGTCAGGTTAGCGTATTTGATGCGAAGAAAGGGCCGTGCTACAGATGTCTATATCCCGAGCCGCCACCTCCGGGACTCGTGCCCAGCTGCGCCGAGGGCGGAGTGCTCGGAATTCTTCCAGGAATCATCGGAACGCTGCAGGCAGCGGAAGCTGTAAAGCTTATTATAGATAAGGGGAATCCCCTTATTGGAAGGCTCCTATTCTTGGATGTGCTAGAGATGCAGCCAAGAGAAATGAAGCTCAGGAAAGATCCGAACTGCCCGATTTGTGGCGAGAACGCGACTATCAAAGAACTCATTGATTATGAAGAGTTCTGCGGAATTGGGCGCGGCGAATTAGGACAAGAAGAAACAACAAAGAGGGAAGAATCAGAGGGGGACGTAGTGGATATAACAGTAGACGAATTTAAAGAAAGACGTGATAACGGAAACAACGTGGTCATCTTGGATGTAAGGGAATACCACGAATATGATATATGCAACATTGAGGGCTCAGTTCTAATTCCGCTTGGAGAGATTGCCGACAGGATTGACGAGCTTAACGAGGCGGATGAGATAATCGTACACTGCCATCACGGCGGAAGAAGTATGAGAGCCACACAGTTTTTAAAAGATAAGGGATTTAAAAACGTCAAAAATCTCGAAGGCGGAATTGACGCTTGGGCAGAGAGAGTCGATCCCGATATGCCTAGATATTAAAGACAACAAACTAGCTGGGGAGTAGTTCAAGTTCCTGCTCCTCAGCTAATAATTACCCCAACAAACTCTCCTAATTATTTTTCTAACCCATGAAAAATTGCATATTCCAATTTTAGTCTCTAATTTATAAATATGCTTGCTAGAGGGAGTGTTTTTGCCATAAACCAAACACCCAAAAAGACCTCAAGAAATCAGTGAATTGTAATTCCCTTTACCAAACAGGGGAATTTATATTCTCAAATCTTCCCGGGCGATAAAGATTTAGAGCTTTTGGATTGTTTGGTCCATCGTATCCTGGAGTTGTATTTTTATAATCGGCTTCTTTACTGTTGTCACAGGTGTAAACAATATTATCACCATCAATTTCGTAACAGCCGTTATCATTCACACTGCTGACCTTGGAGCCGCAAGCAGATAAGCCTAGAAAAAACAAACCTAATAAAAGCACTCCTAATCTTGCTTCCATGTTTAAAAGTATAAATGCAAGAGGTTAAATGTGTAACTTAAATTTATAGCTATGTTGTCCTAGTGTTAGCTTTCACATCCCTGGAGAATGAGATTGTGAGAATCACAAGAGAAGAGAATGCCGAGAACGGAATCATCTAGGTACCGGACAGAGTTTGATTCTCAGCTAAAACTTGGCCCTCAATCATTTTCTTGAAACAATTCCCCTCCAGAGAAAATAGAGGATCCGGTCTCTTCTCCAAATAATCTTTACTTCACATCATCTCTAGTTTAAATTTTTATATATAACAGATCTTACGGGGGTAAAATTATGGCAAGAGTAAGTTATGTGGAAGAAAACAAGACGGACAATCCGATCGTTAAAGAAGCCTTTGAGAGAATGCGCGAGAAGAGGGGCAAGGTTACCAACATCTATAAAGCGCTTGCGCACAAGCCTAAGATACTAAAGACAATCGGTCCTTTCGTAGCCTCTGTGCAGCAGCCCGACGAGCTTGATCCCAAGCTTAAGGAAAGAATTATTTTAAGGGTATCGGGAATTAACCGCTCGGCCTACTGTACGCACGCGCACCGCCAGATAAGCGCGAAAATGGGGTTTACCGAGAAAGAAATCGACGAAATAAGCAATCCTGACTTTGCTAACATAGACGAATCCGAAAAAGCGGCTCTCAGGTTCGCCGAAGCCCTTACCGTAAACCCTGGCCACATCCCTGATGGAGTATTTAAGGACCTGGAAAGGTATTACTCCGAGTCACAGATTGTCGAGATAACGGCGATAGCAGCCCTCTACAACATGATCAACCGATTTAACGAGGCGCTCAAACTTGACCCGGAAGAGTATTAATAAAACTACTGCTACTAATATTAGCAGCTCTTAGACAATCGTGGAATTTACAGACTTCGGTGGCTTGAGGGTCTGGGCGGGGGGGGACTTGAACCCCCACGGACGTGAGTCCAACGGCTTTTGAGGCCGTCGTGTCTGCCAATTTCACCACCCGCCCTAACAAGTAGGGACTATATTATTCTATGTAATACTTAAAGAATCAAGAGTCTTATCATAATAATTAAAGCCCGACTTTGCTTCAAAATTATGGACAAGACATGGCTATCCTCCTTATATGCCTATAAATATTGACAACATTTGCCCTTCATGTATTCTAGCATCTTTGTCTAAAATAAAGAAGATTGTGAAAACCGGAGGAGTTTAAGAAATGATCGTTGTAATGAAAAGTGGGGCGTCTCCCGATCAGATTGGAAAAGCAAAAGCGACAATGGTTGAGCTTGGATATCAACCGCACACGATTGAAGGATTATTGAGAACCGTAATTGGCGCTGTTGGAGACGATAGGGGAAAACCCGAAGATGTAGAGGCTTTAAGCATACTTGAGGGTGTAGAGAAAGTTATACCCATACTTCCGTCACACAAGATCGCAAGCAGAGAATTCAAACCCGAAAATACGGAAATCAAAATAGGAGATACGGTAGTAGGAAAAAAGAAAATTCCTGTAATAGCCGGTCCCTGCTCAGTAGAAAGCGAAGAACAGCTCATGGAAATTGCGCACGCGATTAAAGAATCGGGCGCTACAATGTTAAGGGGCGGCGCATATAAGCCAAGGTCTTCCCCCTACTCCTTCCAAGGAATGGGTCTTGAGGGATTAAAACTACTGGCTCAAGCCAGAGAAGAGACCGGGCTTCCGATTGTAACTGAAATACTTGACCCGCATGACCTTGATGCGGTTGTCCAATACGCTGATGTGCTTCAAATTGGAGCAAGAAACTCTCAGAATTACGCACTTTTAAAAGAGGTTGGGAAATCAAAGAAACCGGTTCTTTTAAAAAGAGGAATGTCCACCACTATAAAAGAGTTCTTAATGTGCGCCGAGTATATACTTGCCGAAGGCAATGAGGATGTAATGCTCTGCGAGAGAGGCATCAGGACTTTTGAAACAGCAACTAGAAACACCTTTGATCTAAATGCAATTCCGGTACTTAAAGAGAAAACCCACCTTCCCATCATAGCGGACCCGAGCCACGGTACAGGCTACTGGCAGTATGTAACCCCTATGGCGCTTGCGGCAATCGCGGCTGGGGCGGACGGAATTATCATTGAAGTTCACAACAACCCTGAAGTAGCGGTGAGTGACGGGGGACAATCGCTTAAACCTAAAAAGTTCGCTGAGCTTATGGAAAAAGCAGCCTCTGTTGCCAAAGCGGTCGGCAGAGAACTTTAAGACTTATTAAGAACTCTTCTGCCTATTACCTCTATTTCCCCACTTGATACAAGCTCAATTGCTTTGGGATATATCCGATGCTCCACTTCATGAATTTTATGAAGGAGTGTATCTTCCGTATCCCCGTCTTCAATTGGGACTACCGACTGTAATATAATAGGGCCGGTATCTACACCCTCGTCAACAAAATGAACAGTCACTCCCGTATATTTAACCCCGTATTCTAAAGCCTGTTTTGCGGAATTTATTCCAGGAAAGGAAGGCAAAAGGGCAGGATGTATATTAATAATCTTATCCTTATATGCTCTAACTAATACTGGAGAGAGAATTCTCATAAACCCGGCTAGAGCAATTAAGTCGGGCTTGTAAGGATCAAGAACTTCTATTATACGCTCCTCATACTCTTCTCTGGTTTGATAATTTTTATGATCAAGAACTTCAACCGGGATATTATGGTTTTTAGCGCGCTCAATGGCATACGCCACAGGGTTATTAGTGAATACCAGAACAATTTGGATTGTTTGTATGTCTGCGTCGATGATTGCCTGAAGATTCGTACCACTACCGGATGCAAAGACAGCTACGCGTATTTTATCCACCAAAAGAACCTCTTGTGAAGTGTTTATTTTAGAGAACAGAAGACTACATAAGGCCACAATGAAAAACAACCGCTCTATTGCTGAAACCATGGATTGAATTTACGAGGGGATTGAATTTGCTGAGTATTGAATTTACGGAAGGAATAATATCTTTCTAACAAAGGGCAAAAAAAAAGAACCAAGGCAGCTACCTACTTTCCCACTCCCGTACAAGAGCAGTATCATCGGCCTTGAAGAGCTTAACTTCTGGGTTCGGTATGGGACCAGGTGTTGCCTCTTCAGTATTGCCACCCAGATTCGAGAATAAAATTACATTAGTTTAAAAAGATGTCAAGACTTAAATTTGAATTTATAGAATAAAAATGCTTTAATTCCTCCTAATGGATGAACTTATCCGCGATTTTATTAATTCCCTTAATAGAAGACCGACGACAAAGGAAACATACCGCAAGGCCTTGATGGAATACTCCAAATGGCTTGGGGACACATCTCCTGTAGGCCTTACTTCTAATGATATTCAACGCTACAAAGACTATCTCACCTCTAAGGAGTTATCAACCACCTCAGTCTCCGCGTATCTCACGGCGGTAAGGAGGTTCTATAACTACCTGGAGAGTATGGGGAAGATTACAGAGAACCCGGCTAAAAAAGTAAAAGGCGGATCCAGACCTCAAAGACATCTGACCAAATCTATTACACGAAGTGATATCAACAGGCTCTTTGAATCCATAGATTTATCCTCACCTCTAGGACTTAGGGATTGGGCACTTTTAAATTTAATGGTTAGATGCGGTTTGAGTGAGATAGAAATAGTAAGAGCAAACTTGGGAGATATAAAAACCAGAAACAGGCAGAAAATCATCTATGTCCAGGGTAAGAACAGAGATAGAAAGGACGAATATGTAGCCCTACCTCCTGCTGCAATAAAGGCGCTGGATAAGTACTTGGCTCAAAGGGAGAGCCTAGATGAGAGTGAACCCCTGTTTTGGGGAATCGGAAATAGAGCAATAAGAGAAAGAATAACAACACGGGCTATTAGAGCCAGGGTAAGCCATTACTTTGAAGAGCTGGGAATTAAGGGGAAAGGCATTACTCCCTATAGCCTTAGACATACAGCGGCAATGCTGGCTATTGAATCCGGCGCAACCGTATCGGAAGTTATGCAAATGCTGCGGGTAAAAACACTAAGTACCGCCCTTGTATATTTTGAGGAAGCAAAAGAGCTTAGAAAAAGTAATGTTACTAAGAGTAAAATTCATTCTAAGAAGAATAAAGATTAATTAAGGCAAGGTCCCGCTAAGTTTTTTCTACATAACTTTTTATTGGATAAACTCTTGCGGCGCGTTTTAATTTTTTAATGGCTTTCACTTCAATCTGCCTGATCCTCTCACGCGTCACCTGGAATTGATGACCGACCTCCTCTAAGGTGTGCTCCTTTTCTTCATCTATTCCGAATCTTAGCCTTACAATACTCTCCTCTCTTGTATTTAGAACTGAGGATAGCGCGTTATTTATTATTTCTTTTAGTTCGTTCATCTCCAGAACTTTAACAGGTGAAGTTGTACTGGAATCCTCTATAAGATCCACAAGCTTGCTATCTTCTTCATCACCGATAGGCGTTTCAAGAGAAATAGGATCTTTTGATATCTTAAGTACTCTCGCCACTTTATCTGTGGACATTCCTACTTTAGTAGCTATCTCATCAGGCATCGGCTCTCGTCCCAAGTCCTGCACTAAAAGCCTTGATGTCCGGATAATACGGTTTATTGTTTCAGTCATATGGACAGGAATCCTAATTATCCTAGACTGGTCCGCTAGAGACCTCGTTATTGCTTGTCTAATCCACCAGGTTGCGTAAGTTGAGAATTTATAGCCTCTAGTATATTCAAATTTTTCTACAGCTCTCATAAGTCCCATATTCCCTTCTTGAATTAAGTCCAGAAAGGGAAGACCCCTATTTATGTAACGCCTGGCAATGCTTACGACAAGCCGCAAATTGGATTCTATGAGTTTCCTTCTTGCCGTTGAGGTTATTCCTTCGCCAAATTCTATTCTTCCAACACATTTCTTAAGCCTTCTTGCATTTTCCTCAGCCTCATTTAATAATTCCTCAACTTCCTTTCGATAATCTTTTTTAGACTTGGCACTCAAGTTCCCAGCTTTCTTTTGAGAACCGCCCAGTTCGTTTTTTATCTTATCGAGTCTCTTAATATAACTCCTGGCAACGGAGAGAATCCTCTCCACCTGGATTGTATTTAGGTTTATCTCCTCCAAATATGAAACCATCTTGTTGTTATTTTTCTTAACAGCTTCCAAAAGGACGGTTTTCTTCCTTTTTGTGGCTATGTTGACCTCTTTGGCAAACTGTTCATTATCCTTATAAAGTTTGGTGATTTCCCTTATTAAATTCCCGATACCAACCTGTATTTCTTCTCCTAATCCGTCGGCATCATCTAGCGAGTTAGTAACATCCCTTATATCCAAATCACCTTTTTGAAGCTCCTCGCCAATTCCACATACCTCGTTTAACATCAAGGAAGAACTAAGAATAGTTTTCGCAATTATTTTTTTTCCCGTCTCAATTTTTTTAGCAATGCGTATCTCTTCTTCCCTTGAAAGAAGAGAATGATCCGCTATCTCGTGAAGGTAGAATCTTATTAAATCATACTCGTTTGTATTTTCCTTACTGTTTTTTGGAAACTCGTATTTGGGGGAGCTCACTCCATTGGTTTCTTTACCGGAGGACTCATCAGCATCAGACTCATCACGATAGTCTGTTTTTTCTAGCTCAGGTTCACTTAGGGAGTCAGCTTTTAAGTCGCTAGGCCCAATATCCTCTTTAGACATATTGACTTGTATTTCTTCCTTTTTCTTCTTACTCATGAGGCTTTTCCTTCCTCCCGTTGTTTTTGCTTCGTTAAATCTCTGTACTCTATAAGAAGTTTTTTCTCAAGTTGAGCATCCTTCCCCTTAATTGCTTCATCAATTTCAATCCTAAGGAATTTCAACTTTTCATCGAGTTTTGAAAGCTTTAATTTGACAAGGCAACCCTGAATAATTTTACTTGCACTTTGTCCATTGAAAATATCAGGAGATGAAAGCAGCGCCTCTGAAATCATTTCATGAGCCACTTTATCATCGAAACGAAGGAGTAAAGATGAGGGGTCTGAGGTACCCTGAACGATAATTTCTTGCAAAATAGACTTAATTTCTGCAGTAGAGATAAGGTCTTCCCAGTTCTCATGAGTTAACTGCTCCCCAAGATCCGGGAATTTAAGCACAAGCGTGAGTAATAGTTTTTCATGGCTTGGGTAAGTCCGCTGAGGCTTAGCTGCCCCTGTTTTGCTTCGCCCCCTGCCACGCTTGATCAAGGAATATATTTCGTTTTCCTGTATGCCTAACATTTCCGCTGTTCTTTTAATACGGAGACTTGTTTCGACGGGATCCTTAACTTTCTCCAATAACTCTATGATATCTTTTACCATTGTGTTTAAGGTAAGCTTACCCTTTCTGTACTGATCAATTGAGATATCTATAAAGAATTCAACCCAGCTAGTTGAGTTTTCGATAAGTTCGTCAAATTTTTCCTTGCCCATTTCAGTTATATATGAATCCGGGTCTTTCCCCGGAGGTAGCGGCGCCACATGCGGCAAGAGCCCCTCTTCAAGTAGTACATCGAGTGACCTCATAGCGGCTTTTTTACCCGACTCATCACTGTCAAAGATAACAACAACGTTTTCAGTATAGCGCCTGAGGATACTGACATGCTCGCGTGTCAGAGACGTACCCAAGGTAGCAACAGTATTTTTAATGCCGAAGGAGTAGAGAGAAAGGAAATCAGTATAACCCTCAACTAAAACTGCTCGGCCTTCTCTTCTTATATGATCTTTTGATTTATCAATTCCGTAGAAACTTTTTCTTTTTTTATAGATATCAGATTCAGGTGAATTTATGTATTTTGGCTGATCCTCTTCTTTTATTTTTCTACCGCCAAAACCAATCACCTTCCCCTCAATATTTTGAATCGGAAAGATCAATCTATTGCGAAACC
The DNA here is from genome assembly GCA_029262255.1 of Deltaproteobacteria bacterium. Taxonomy (GTDB): domain Bacteria; phylum Desulfobacterota_D; class UBA1144; order Nemesobacterales; family UBA2774; genus CR02bin9. The sequence goes on along the minus strand of JAJCZT010000052.1, from coordinate 13,471 downwards.
TATCGTAATATCCGTCTGTATTATTTCTCTTGACAATTAATCCCACTTTCTCTGCAATGCTGAGAGGTACTTTGTTTTTGGTTAAAAACTTTACTAGACTATCCCACCCTTCGGGAGCAAAGCCTAGTGAAAATTCCTGGGAAGTTTCAGCAGATATATTTCTCATTTGGATATAATCTCTGCCAAGTTTTCCCTTACTACTGTCTATCAAGATTTTTCTATAATACTTAGAGGCTACGGCATTAATTTTATATAAAACACTATTTTGAGATTTTCTAGGTACCGATTCTGGTTGTCTTTCTATATTGACATCGGCTTTTTTAGCAAGCTCGGAGAAAGCTTCTGGAAAACTGAGGTTGTTATACCTCATATAAAAACCAAAAATATCACCTCCCGCTCCACAGCTAAAGCAATGGAACAGCCCCTTCTCTTCATCTACATGCATAGAGGGATTGCTGTCATCATGGAACGGACAAAGCCCAACATAACCCTTTCCGGTCTTCTTAACAGATGTGTAACTCTCCACGAGGTTAATAATACTCAACCTCCCTTTTATTTCTTTAACAAGAGCCTCATTGTTAAATTTTCCCATCTATGGTTGAACTGAATAAAAAGGGTATGGCAGGACACTCGAAGGAATGGTCAATTGATCTAATCTTTTGGAATAACAAATACAAATGTTGTGTCCCCCAACCGGGATTTAATATGTATATATTAATTCGAGAAATTAGTTCCTTCGGGTACGTTTTACGACGCGCTTTTTAGCAGCGAATAACTTCTTCTTCCTTTTTTCGCTCGGTTTTTCGTAATGCTCTCTTCTTCTTACCTCAGATAGAACACCACCCTTCTCAACCTGTTTCTTAAATCTTTTTAGTGCGCTATCAATACTCTCGTTATTTCCGACAACTATTCCTGGCATAAATATACTCCTCCTGATATTTCACAAATCCGGCTAGAAAAAGCTAATGGATTAACACTGGATTGTCAAGTCTGCAAAGTCAAAAAGACGCTAAGACTAATTGTCTTTAGGCTTAGGCGGGAACACGCCGACTTTTCTCCGGTTTTCCATAATCCTTTCTTCTTCAATCTTTGGATCTACACCACCAGGACTCGATTCTTCTTCCTGACGCATCTCCTCAAACCTCTTGATCCAAGAATCTCTTCTCTTCCTCGTATCATCAACTAGACCCATTTAATATTCTCCTTTAATAAACTCAATGAATTCTAATTTCTTCCAAGCTTACTACCCTGATTAACAATAGTTGATATTGAGACAACTTCAACCTCGTCCTCGATTTTAGGTATCATTTCTGAAAGCGCTTTAACAGTAGCGGGATAAGGATGACATATCCCTATTGCGTAACCTCTCTTTTTTGAAATATCAACTAGTTTTTTGAGCTGATCTTTTACATATTGAGAACTTTTAGACGAATTGTCCAAAAAGACATCTCTTTGCGCTGTCTTCATACCCAAATCAAGCGCAGTCTCATATCCTTTACTTTGACTTGAAGTCTTGCTATCTACAAATATAAGCCCCTTACTCTTTAGATCCGTTAATATAAGCTCAGTTAACTCGCCGTTTTCCATGAACTTTGATCCCATATGGTTATTTACACCTTTTGCATGGGGAACCGAAGACAAACTTTTATTTAGCTTTGAGAGAATTACATCTTTGGGCAATCCCACTAACAATGCATTGTCTCCAGCATCTGCAGCAGTATACCCTGAAGATTCTTTGGGCTCCATCGGCATATGCAGAATTACATCCCACCCTTTGTTATCCGCCTTGTCGGCGGCATAGTTGGAATAGGGGAGATTTGGAAGTACCGCGAAAGTAATTGGTGCGGGAATTTTTAGCAGCTGATCAATAGGTCCTTTATTTTGTCCAATATCATCGACGATGATTACTATTTTCGGTTTTGTAATATTTCGATCTATGGTTTCCTTTTTAGGAATTGAGGCTCTTGATTTATCTGAGCTCTTAATCGTTTTATCTTTTGTTTTTTCTTGTTCAGGTTTTTTAGCTGCTTTCTTAGTTTTTTCCTTTTTAGACTTAGCCTGTACCGGCTTTTGATCATTAAAGTCAAATCGAACTTTATGTGTAGTAACATCATTAATCTTAATATAAGCCGTAAGAGAATTTCTGCCGCTCTTAACCTCATGCTCTACAGGGAACTTCGCAAAAATAGAGTCTTCAAGAGCTTTTTTGATTTTTGCCGGACCAATTCCTTTCTCAGGAACTATTCTCATATCTTTGTATTCCCAAGTTAATTTTTCAAGCTCCTTATTATAGATTCTTTTTGACTCTATATTCTTAGATGATATACCTACGTCAAAAAAGGCTCCGGTAAGACTGTTGTCTATCTCCTTTATGAGATTATCCATTTCAGAAGCCGACAACCTTTCTTTGGAAAAATCAGAGGATGAGTTTTGTTTTAAGTAATTAAGCCCGTATAGGCTGAAAAAAAGCAGTAGAACAAATCCTAGAGTGATGACAACTATTCTGGTGACCTGAGATTTTTTCTTTCTTCTCGTTGGCCTTCTGGGTTTTTTATAACTTCCCTTTTTATAACTCCCGGGTTTTCTTGGCAAAAGAGAGGCTCTCCTCAGCCCTTGGGTATCGCCCGGCTAATCCCCGGACTCTTTAGAAGATCAACAGCGGTTTCTAGTTGCTTATCTTTGGCATTGTCATTTGCTACAATTACATCCGGAGTTACGCCTACCTCACTAATTGATCTACCGCTGGGGGCGTAAAATTTTGCTGTTGTAAGCTTAAGGCCGGATCCGTCTTCCAACCTTATTATTGTTTGTACAGATCCTTTGCCGAATGTATTAGTGCCTAAAATTGTTGCTCTTTTACTATCCTGAAGAGCTTCGGCAACAACCTCAGAGGCACTAGCGCTGCCTTCATTCACAATTACTATAATCGGATATTGCTGAAAACTGCCGTTCTTAGTTGCGTAAAATTCCCTGGTCTGTTCCGCAGATCTACCCCTAACACTCACAATTAATCCCTGATCAATAAACTCATCGACTACCTCTATCGCCTCACCTAGTAATCCGCCGGGATTGTTTCTTAAATCCAGAATCACCCCCCTTAAACCCTTGCCATTGAGTGATTCAAGCTCCGATAAGGCTGCTGTTAATTCCTGAGACGTATTTTCCTGAAACTGCGAGAGCCTTATGTATCCGATCTGATCATCGAGCAGTTCAAACTTGACACTCTTAATAGTTATTTTATCTCTGATGAGAGTTATTTTTATCGGGCGGGGCTCCCCCTCTCTCTGGATAGTTACATTTACAGGACTACCCTTAGGCCCCCTGAGCAAATTGACCGCTTCTTGCACTACCATGCCTTTTGTTGTTTTACCTTCTATTTCAATGATCAGATCCTTAGGCTTTATGCCGGCCTTTTCAGCCGGGCCTCCCTCGAGGGGAGTTATCACCTTTAGAAATCCATCTTTGTTTGTGACCTCCATACCGACACCGCCGAATTCCCCGGAAGTACCGATTTCAAGATCCCTATAACGCTGTGGGCTTAAGTACGCTGAATAGGGATCAAGCCCCCTGAGCATTCCTTCGATAGCTTTGGTAGTAAGCTCTTCGCCTTCTACCTCCTCGACATAATTCCGCTGAATCAGGTCGAGCACTTTAGTAAAGTTGGAAAGCCCTTTATAGACAGACTCGTTATCCGCTTTTACAACTGTCGCATTTAATGCAAATATTATTAATATTAGAGTAACAATTCTCATATATATGGCCTCAAGTACAGGTTAACTAAACATCCATTAACTAGCAACTTGAAATTTTAAAGAAGGGAACAAATCCAGGTATTGAACTGCAAATGTTCAATTTAAAGATGAATTAGCGGCTAAAATAGATTCAAGAGCGTACAAACCGTTTTTTTACATTAATCAAAAGATTTTTTTGCACTAATCAAAAGAATGGTATATTTTAGTTCGAGAGAAAAATATGCTAAAAATGCTATATACAGTTATAAGCAGGTTTATAGGGAGTTACGGCTCATTCGTAGCTCAAGTCTCAAAAGACTGGTTCTTCCTTTATAGAGTATTCTTTATTCCTGTCTCACTTTTCTTTTACTGCCTCACTTTTTTAGTAATACTATCCGTGCTATTGATAGTTATCTTTATAGCCGCACCCATATCATACCTATCCAAAGCAGTATTCAATTAGGAGATTATCCGGCACTTATTTCTAGAATTCTGCACTTTTTTAAATAACTTCAGGTGTTATAATTAGAAAGCTAATGAAAGGGAAACTTGAATCGCTAGTAGATAAAAACAACCTTCCTGCACACATAGTGATAATAATGGACGGGAACGGCAGGTGGGCTAATAAAAAGAACCTGGACCGGATAAGCGGCCACAGGGAAGGCATGAAATCCGTAAGAGCTGTTGTACAAGGCGCTAAAGACCTGGGCGTAAAACATATTACTTTATACGCGTTTTCTGCTCAGAATTGGCAAAGACCCAAAGTAGAAGTCAACGCACTAATGGAGCTGTTAAAGCAGTATTTGCTAAGAGAAGGGGACAAGCTCCTTGAAAATGGGATAAGACTAAACGCAATAGGAAGGCTTTGGGAGCTTCCTCAAGACGTACATGAAGTGCTTGAAGAGACGATAGAAAAGACAAAAGATGGCAAAGAGCTTACTCTAACACTCGCTCTTAGCTATGGGGGAAGAGAAGAAATAATAGATGCCGTTAAAAAAATATCTTGTGAAAAGATTGCCCCCGAAGATGTTAATCAAACAAATTTTGCAAGATTTTTGTATACGTCAGACCTACCCGAACCCGATCTTCTGATAAGAACAAGCGGAGAAATGAGGCTTTCTAACTTTATGCTTTGGCAACTAGCCTATACTGAAATATATGTTACAAAGACTCTTTGGCCGAATTTCAGGAAAAGACACCTTATAAAAGCTATTCTGAATTATCAGAGACGAGAAAGGAGATTTGGTCTCACTGGAGACCAGGCAAAAAAAAGGGAAGTCATTTGAAGAAAATCTCTATACTCGGCTCAACTGGTTCTATCGGCAGACAAACATTAGATGTTATTTCCGAGCACCCAGAGAAATTCAGCGTTGTCGGACTCGCTGCCGGAAAGAACATAGAGCTTCTCAAAGAGCAAATCCTAAAATTCAGACCCTATGCGGTCTCAGTCGAGGATGAGGAAACTGCGTCCGTACTAGCTTCATTAATCAAATCCTGCGATACTAAAATATTTCATGGTCTGCAAGCAATAGAGCAGATAGCTATCTTAAGTGAAGCCGATTTAGTGGTATCCGCCATGGTCGGGGCTTTGGGATTAAGACCGACATTAGCCGCCGCAAAAGCCGGAAAAGATATTGCTCTCGCGAACAAAGAGTCTCTTGTAATAGCGGGAGAGGTTCTAATCAGCGAAGTTCAAAAAAATGGCGGCAACTTACTGCCAATTGACAGTGAGCATAGCGCCTTATTTCAAGCCCTTCGGTGTGGGGAGAGAAAAGATGTTAGACGTTTAATTCTAACAGCTTCGGGGGGGCCGTTCCTTAACACTCCACCGGATCAGCTGGAAGATGTCAGTGTGGAAGTTGCATTAAATCACCCTACTTGGAAAATGGGGAAGAAAATCACTATAGATTCAGCTACTCTTATGAATAAGGGATTTGAGGTAATCGAGGCCAAATGGCTTTTTGGATTTGATCCGGAGCAAATATCTGTCTGGATACATCCGCAAAGTATAGTTCACTCAATGGTAGAATATATTGACGGCTCGGTTATATCTCAGATGGGGAAACCGGATATGAGAATACCAATTGCTTTTGCGATTGCATACCCACAGAGAATATCTATGAACTGTAGCCCGGTGGCGCCAAAGAGTTTTGGAGAACTTAGCTTTCAAGATGTTGACTACAGTCAGTTCCCTGCACTTTCACTCGCTTTTGACGCTTTGAGAGAAGGTGGTACAATGCCCTCTGTTCTAAATGGGGCAAATGAGGTAGCGGTTTCAGCATTCCTGTCGGGGCAGATGAAATTTACGGGTATAGTTAAAACAGTAAGTAAAGTAATGGAGCTTCATAAAACAGAGCCTGCAAACACTCTAGATGCAGTACTACAAAGTGATCTCTGGGCAAGAAGTACCGCACAATCTTTAATTAGAAATCAGGAGAACAATAAATTATGACCGCAATAATAGCTTTTATCTTTGTTATAGGAGTTTTAGTATTTATACACGAGTTAGGACACTTTCTCGTTGCAAAATGGAGTGGAGTAAGAGTTGAGAAATTCTCATTGGGATTCGGCAAAAAATTATTTGGATTCACCAGGGGAGAAACTGAGTATCTTTTATGCCTGCTTCCACTGGGCGGCTACGTTAAGATGTACGGCGAGGGTATTGAGGGCAATTTTATTGTAGACAGGGTCTTGCCGGACTCAAACGCCGAACGGGCTGGCTTTAAATCAGGAGACAGGATCATAACCATAAACGGATTGGAGCTAAAATCCTTCGAGAGATGGAAGCAGCTCGAAGCCGCGCTCGAGAGTGAACCCCTGAGAGAATTTGAATTTGTGATCGAAAGAGACGGTAAAAATATTGAGATTACCTCTAAAGCTCAGGACTTAGAGGGCTCGGAGAACTATTCTGAGAAAGAATACCCAAGAGGGTTCTCAAACCAGCCGATAATAAACCGATTGCTAATTGTAGTTGCAGGTCCCTTTATGAATTTTTTGCTACCTTTTGTAATACTCCCCATAGTTTTCATGATAGGCATAGCGGTTCCGGCGTATCTTGAGCGCAGCCCTGTAATAGGACAAGTAGCAGCCGATTCTCCTGCAGCAGAGGCCGGATTTTTAGTGGGAGATAAAATATTAGAAATTGAAGGTAGCGAGGTCTCAAACTGGAGAGATGTAAACATAGAGCTTCAGACAAATCCCGATGTGCTCCTTGATATTAAGGTAGACAGAGGCGGTGAGACACTATCTATACCGATTGAGGCTAAAGCTTCTTCGGAAGGGCTTGTGGCTTTAGGGTTCGGGGAGCCGGTCCTGGCAAAAATAGGCGGTGTAATGGACGGCACACCCGCTGACAAGGCGGAGCTTGAAAAAGGGGACAAGATTCTTGAAATAGACGGACAGCCAATTGCTGATTGGAATGAGATGGCCTCGGTTATTCAAAAAAGTTCCGACAAACAATTAACTATGCTCATTGAAAGAGGGGAGACTATATTTGATGTGCAAATCACCCCTGAGCCTTTAGGCGAAAATGGGGCAGGCGCAATTGGCATTCAGGTTTATACAGATGAAATTATAAAAAAATACGGGTTTTTCGAATCTATATACAACGGAGTAAAAGAAGCTGCAAACATGATAATAGAGGTTGTGGTCCTTCTTTTTGGATTCCTATATAAACTTGTGACGGGGAAAATTGCTCTTGGGACCGCAGGGAAGAGTCTTGCAGGACCTATTCTTATAGCCAAAGTTTCGGGCGCGGCAGCAGAGACTGGTTTTGCTCAGCTTCTGCAGTTTACATGTTTTATCAGTATTAACCTTGCTGTTATTAACCTGTTCCCGATACCGATGCTGGATGGCGGGCACGTAATGTATCTTACAATTGAAGCAATCAAGAGAAAACCTCTTAGCGAAAGGGCACTTGAAATTAGCCAGCGTGTAGGACTGACTATACTAATATTCATCATGTTCTTTGCAATCTACAATGACATATCAAGGGTAAAGGGAGATATAGTCAACTCGCTTAGTAAAGTAGTTGACGTCTTCAAACAATAGGCTTTCTTTATGCCTGGCGGAAGCCCGCTTAGAAACCAGCCTAAAAGTCAAAGTAGCTCTAATCTTATATGCAAACTCACGCAGAGATCATATCGAATACGGCTACGGGAAATACCATCCAAAACCAAGTGCAAATAACAGACTAAAAAAATGACTAAAGAAACTGAGAAAGAGCGGATACTTGAAGTAAACAATAGATTCTATAAAGCGCTTGGGACAAGAGATCTTGAGCTAATGGGAACAGTATTCGTGCATGACGAGAGAGCGGGCTGCATGCACCCCGGGTGGGTAATGCTCGAAGGATGGGAGGCAATAAGGCAGAGCTGGGAGAACGTATTTGATCCTAAGGACCAGCTAGATATAAAGCTCCACAATATAACCGTAGATATACAGGGGGATGCTGCCTGGGTTACCTGTATTCAGGAACTCACCTACATAAGAAGAGACCCGAGCACTATGAATGTTTCCGTTGCAACCAATATATTTGAAAAAAACGAATCAGGCTGGCTTATGGTAATTCACCAGGCATCACCAATACCCATCGTTGCTCAGCAAGAGGATGAAGGTAGCAACCTTCAGTAATCAAAAACGAGCCTTGCTTACAACTCCGGACCATATCGGTTTTTAAACAAAACTTTTTGAGGGTGCAATACCACTTACACTAAGGATTGATATTGTGGTTGAAGTGAAGTCCGCATTCTTTATCCGAATCATTTTCCCACCACCACCGGCCTGCCCTGGGATCTTCACCGTCTTTTACCGCACGTGTGCAGGGAGCACATCCAATACTCGGATAGCCCATGTCGTGCAATTTGTTATAAGGAACGTTGTGCTCTTTTATATATTCCCAGATTTCTTTCGACGTCCAATCCACTAGAGGATTTATTTTGAGGATTCCTCCATGAAGATCATCAATTTCAAATTTCCTTGACCCTGCCCTGTTTTCAGTCTGATCCCGTCTTATAGACGTTATCCAGCCGTCCAGGGTAGGCAAATAATTCTTTAAGGGCCTCACTTTTCTTATATCGCAGCAAAGAAACCTGTTGTCTTTACCTTTATAGAACAAATTAGGTCCATGGGTACGAACCATCTCCTCGACCTCATTTTTATCAGGAAAGATTGCTTCAATGTTGGCTCCATATTTGCCTCGAATAGCATCCATAATTTCGTATGTTTCTTCGTTAAGCCTTCCGGTATCCAAAGTAAATACCCTGGCCTCTCTATTAATCTTCATAAACATGTCAATTAAAACCACACCCTGTGCTTGAAAACTGGACGCCAGAGCAACTCTAGGATGCAGGTAAGTTGCCCACTCAAGTACCTCTTGAGCGCTGCTATTCTCAAATTTAAGGTTCAGCTCTTCTACTTGCTTGGCATTGAACCTCTTCTTTAAAACATTCGATGAATCCGCAGGATTCGAGCTTGAAAGACTAATTGTTAAAAACCTCCATTATAAACCAAAGTTCATAGTAATAAATTCTCCAACATTATAGGTAAAGTATAAGGACGACAACCCATAACCCAGTGCTATTGCTATAAACGGTATCACTATCCAGAAAAACGCGATTCGTATAACATGTTTATTACGCGCGGTCACTCCAAAACCCTGCTGTGCGCACGAAAAGCCTATTATACCTGATGTAATGATCTCCGCTATCGACACCGGTATCCCAGAGAATGAGGCTATAAGAATCAAAGCGGCGCCTGTAAACTCTACTGAGACAGCCCTTAAAATACATATCTCAGTTATCTCCTTTCCGACAGTCTCAAGAACTCTCCCTCCAAACAATATAGCTCCCACGCCCATTGCCACTCCCGCTATAAGCGCCCCCTTGTAAGAACCGATAAGACCTAGCCCAACAAGCGGTCCTACAGCATTTGCAGAGTTATTAGCTCCCGCCGAGAAAGCGAGAAAGGTTCCGGATATCGTAATAAGAATCATAAGGATTCTATTAATAGACTGTTCAGAATAACGTTCAGCAAGAAACTTTAGTGTCTTGAAATACAGGTACTTGGCTGCCAGGAAATTGATAATCCAGGCGACGAGTGGAGCAAGCACCCACCAAACTAGTATCTCGAAAAACTTATCAGTATTTAGCGCGCTTGAATATAATCCCACTCCTGCTATTGCGCATACAATTGCGTGGGTAGTTGCAATAGGAATTTTCGCAACATTTGCCCAAGTAACAAAAAACGACGCAATTATAAATATAATTAGAACAAGACCTATATGAGATGATAGCACTTCACTTGGAACCAGGTCTTTCCCTAAAGTATTTACAACCGGAGCTCCTGCTATTAATGCTCCCAATAACGCGAATACAGCGATAATAATTACTGCCTGTTTTTTGGTTCTAACCCCTGCTCCATAGGCCGTGGCCATTGAAGCCGCGGCATTATTAGCCCCGATATTTAAAGCGAGAAAAGCAGCAAGCACAATCGCTGAAATAAGTATGAAATCCAAATTATCTGTATCCTCTAAATTGAGCTATAAGTATTTTGATTAAATATCCTGATAGAATGATGCAAATTAAATGCCATAGTAATAATTCGTAGATTTAACAGGCACTTACACAAATGTCAATTATTGTCTTGATTACAATATACTCACGCTGTATACTTTTGTTACACACAAGGAGTAAAAGATGAGTACTAATATTACCATATTTACACAGAATTCTAGTTTGTCTGAAGGGATAAAAGAGGCCCTAAACGGAATTGCCAAATTATCCGTAAGCAGTGAACTAAACGAATCTAACTACTCAGAAGTCTCTTTACTCGACGTTGATACAATTGGGGTAAGTGCGCTGGGCAGACTTAAAGAGAAATCATTTGTAATAGTACTAACAGAGGAAAAAGGCGCAAGGTATCTAATTGAGTCCATGACGTTTGGCGCTTTTGACTGCATTATCGGACCCTTAAATAACCCGAAGCTGATAGATTCAGTAAAAAGAGCTCTGGGTATAAGACAAGAGACAAAAGAGTCGCTGGTAGATTTCCCCGGAGATGTGGAAGGCAGCAGCGTAACCTGCGCAATTGTAGGGGACTCCCCGATGCTTCAAGAGGTCTGCAAACTTATAGGGCAAGTTGGAAGAGTGGATGTGCCGGTGCTCATAACGGGTGAGAGCGGAACGGGGAAGGAGCTTGTAGCTGAGTCAGTATGGAAAGTAAGTACAAGGTGGGAAGAACCTTTTGTGGTACTTAACTGCGCCGCAATTCCGGAGACCCTTTTGGAAGCTGAGCTCTTTGGCTATGAGAAGGGAGCGTTTACAGGAGCTGATACAGCCAGGACCGGCAAATTTGAGGAAGCCGACGGGGGAATAATGTTCCTGGATGAAATTGGAGACATGTCGTTGTCTCTTCAGGCTAAGGTTTTAAGGGTAGTGCAAAGCGGGACATTTCACCGTCTCGGGAGCAGTAAAGAGATTTCAGTCAACGTAAGGTTAATCACCGCCACAAACAAAAACCTTGAGGAGCTTGTACGGCTTGGAAAATTCAGAGAAGACTTATACTTCCGTATTAATGTCGTAAAAATTCATTTGCCCCCTCTAAAAGACAGGAAAGAGGATATCCCGCTTTTGATGGAGTGCCTTACCAGAAGACACGGCAATCAAGCGGGGAAAGATATACGCGGAGTAACCAAGAAGTTTCAAAACAAGCTTATGGATTACGACTGGCCCGGAAACGTAAGGGAGCTTGAAAACGCCATAAGAAAAGCAATCGCGTTTACTAAAACACCTTATTTAACCTCATATGATCTTGATCTCAAGAACAGGCTCTCAACAGACGAGCTAAAAGATTCCCCTTCGTTAAAAGACACGTTGAGAGGCTCTGTAAGAAACCTGCTTAACTCAGAGGACAGCGATAACATTTATAGTCGGATAGTTAAAGAAGCTGAGAAGATATTATTAGAGGAGGCTCTATCCGCATCCGGCTGGAACAGATCGAAAGCCGCAAGGACTCTTGGTATAAACAGGCTGACTCTTCGTAGAAAATTAGAGGAGTACAATATTACTTTTCCGTAAAGGGTCTAATTTTTGGGATTGGAAATTTAGATTTGAGAATTAGAGCAAATCACTTATCCGAAAGATTGAGTAAAATTTGACCCCCATCTCTTCAAACTTCGCTTTAGCCCCTTCTTCTCTGTCTACGATAACGAATAATTTGCCCACTTCGGCGCCTGCATCCCTTACGGCGTTTATAGCCTTAATAACAGACCCCCCGGTCGTAACGACATCTTCAAACATCGCCACTACGTCCCCTGATTTCAGATTCCCCTCGATTAGCTTCCCCGTTCCGTGCCCTTTCTCCTGCTTTCGGACGAGAAAACCGGGGAGAGGATAATTTCCCTCGTGACTTAGCGCCAATACGGATCCCACAATAGGATCGGCACCCATAGTAGGCCCGCCCACTGCGGTAATCGAGGAATCTTTTTTAATCTCTTCCAGGAGTATCTTACCTATGAGGTTAACGCCTTCGGCATCTAAAGTTGTAAGCCTGGCATCTATGTAATAATCGCTCTTTTTTCCGGAGGCGAGTGTAAAATCACCTCTGAGAATAGATCTCTCTTTAAGTATTTCTTTTAGCCGTTCTCTATCGTTAACAGACATAGCGAGACAATCTAACCTCAGAGATATTGGGTTGTCAATCGATGCTTATTCAAATTGGACTCAATATTTGATTTCCCCAACAAAAAAGGGAGCCGAAGCTCCCTTTGCATACATGTCATTCTGAACTTGATTCAGAATCTAATCTTTAATCTTGCCTCATTCAAATAGCAACTCCCCTTCTTCTCATAACCATAAATCCAACTATTCCACGAACTGAAGCCATGGCAATTAATCCTAATTGATTGAGTAAGAATGATTGAATCAGGAGTATCAATTGTAGCAGTTTCGAGAATCTTAGGCCATGCGGACTTAAAGACAACAATGAGATATGCACATCCTGAGGACACTCTTAAGGAAGCAGTTGAATCACTAGCCAATTATCAAATCGGAAAGAATGCTGAACACGTTGCAGGTAATTGAAGTAAAATTTTCATAAAGAACAAAGATGAATATATAGGTTGTATGGATACATTGAGGAAAAACTAATAAAGACGTTTTAAAGGATACCATTTAGCTTCTATGAGTTCATCAGCTAGTTCTTCATTCAATTTATTTATCATACCTTTCACACGTGGTGAAGGTTCTATCTTATCTAATGATGTAAATATAACTAAATCTGGTCGGATTTTTTTGGAAGTCTCTTTTATTTTATCAAAATCACTTTGTTTGAATAGTCTTTCTTGTCGCTTAATCTCACCAATAATCATTTTCCCATCACTGAAGCAAATTACATCTAGCTCTGCAACAGGACTTTTATTATCTTTTTCATACAATTCTGTACTTGGAAAATATAAAAAGGAGAATTTGCTTTCCAACAATATATGTCCTAATGTAAGGACAACTGGAAAAGTACCTTGAATAGAAGTTGTTTTAATAAGACTGTTCAAAGAGTAATACCATTCTTCTCCACTAGACAAAGCATATTCATTTCCACATCCCTTACAAATTGTATGCTGTTTAGTTTCATCAATGTGATACCAAAAAGTAATTCCACATTCCGGACAACGAGGACAGACACCACATTGGAATACCTTCTTTTTTATAAATAGGTCCAGATAATTACTAATTGATTGATCCTCT
>JAJCZT010000051.1 GCA_029262255.1 Deltaproteobacteria bacterium | reverse complement strand
TCATTAGAAAGATACATGTATGGATAGTATCCAGCTCTGTAGATCTTTCCTGATCCGTCGTCTACCTGAGCGGAGAATGTTACACCAAACTCCATGTATGGTCCTAACATTGTGTTTCTGTGAATTACATACCAGAACTCGATTACATCATCTGTAATCTCGATAGGCTCTGGTGTAACTCCTTTCATGGCGCCTATATCCGCGCGGATAACAAAAGCCATCCAGCGGCTTTCTGTATATGTTAGTGGAACAATATCATAATCAAAAACTGGATCAGCCACACCCTGTGAAATGATGTGGATTCTATCTCTATCCAGAGGTAAAGGTGGTACTTCGCCTTCTTCTAGCCATGGATAGCTGTATTCATTTGCTTGTAAACCCATTGCAAATACCTCCTATAAATTTTTATATATTCGTTTTTTTCATTCAACTACACAAAACATTTACAGACTAACGCCTTATGATCCCTGACTAATTGGGAACTGCTGACGAAGTCCATATTTGTATGGAGTTGCATATCCCCTGTAGCTCGCAGGACGCTCATAAGTTTCTGTCCAGAGAACTGAAGGAACAGGAATAACAAGGTCAAATACAAATGAAATACAACCTGTGACCTCTTGAATCTTGACCTCAGCACCCATGTTATCAAATGGGGTAGCTTGCTGGAACCAGTTAATAGCATCGCCAGAAGCTGTACGTGTATGCTCAGGCTTAATCTGGAAACGATGGCCTTTAATGTTAAAGGCTTCTGGTAACTCTGAGGCTATATGTGTAAGCTGCCACTCGGAGCTTGAAAGATCCGGTCTTGTGACAACCTTCATGTTAAATTTGCCCCAATCTGTTTTACCATAGAAATATGGGGGCTTTACTGGCTTGTCATCGAACTGACCTGTTGCACTGTGCAAAAGATATCCGTTACGTGACATTGCAAAACCGAAGAAATCGGTCCCTTTTTCTCCACCGTGTGTTGTGATTCTGATGTATGACATCTTCTTTGGAAATCCAAGAACACGACCAGCATCAACTGGGGCATCTCCGGTGAGGTACATGTATGGATAGTAACCTGCATTATATACATTGCCCTTAGGGTCTTTGTATGTAGCAGAAATTGTTACACCAAACTCAAGGTATGGTCCTAACATTGTGTTTACATGCTCAACATACCAGTACTCTACTAGGTCTGCATCCTCTCCATCCCACACTGTGAGGGGGGGATTCGGGACAAGACGCTGCCTTGTAGGCTCATCTACTTTAAGAACAAAAGCAGACCAGCGACTGTCGGTATAAGTTAGAGGGATAACATCGATATCCCATAGCGGATCTGAAGGATTCGCTATGATCCATGTATTTATGTCTCTCTCTATTGGGGGAGGTGGAACCTCCTTTGTGAGTTCCCAATACTTCGTGGGGACATTAAGATGACTTGGCATATATACAAACCTCCTAATATAGATTTTTAACCGGATTGTTATCAACCCTAGAGGAGAAGTGCAGCTTTATCGCTACTTATTTAAATAAGCTATTTAAATATAGTCTTGATTAAAGCCACAGTCCAATACCCCATCTCAAGTAGTTATATCAAAGATTAGGGGCACTTGTCAAGGGTTTTTTTTGACAAGTGGAAAAAAAATTAAGCCTTTCACTTAATTTTGGCAAAATGAATGTCAAAAGTGGAAAAATGAGGTATTTACGGGGTTAAAAATTCCGCAACCCTCGATGAAAACTCACCTATTTTTTGCCTGATCACAAGCTCGGCATCCCCATCAAAGGGTGTAGGAGTAAAATTTAGCACAATTAGCTTCGCTCCGGCCTGAAGTGCGATATCCGGGAGGGTATTTGCGGGGGAAACCTGAAGAGAAGACCCGATAGCAATAAAAAGATCTGCGCTTCGTGAAAGCTCGAGGGAGCGCTCCCAGGGTATTCGGGGCAGTGTGTCCCCAAAAAATACTGCATTTGGTTTAAGAACTCCTCCGCAATCTGTACATAAAGGCGGGTTCTGCCCTAAAACAACCCTCTCCATAGCCTCATCCATCGATTGAAGGGCGCTACAGCCCAAACACACCGCCTGTCTAAGCGAACCATGTAGCTCGTAAACCCGCCCGGAACCGGCGTCTTGGTGAAGCCCATCTACGTTTTGTGTAATAATGCCCTTTAAGACACCCGTATTTTCAAGCTCTGCCAACAAATAGTGGGCGGAATTTGGTTTTGCGGCCTTTCTTACGGGATAAAGCTCTAGAGAATAATCATAATAGCGAGAGGGCTCTCTCTTGAAACCATCTAGGGATACAACGGATTGGTCCATCTTCTCCCAAAGACCCGTGCCCGGAGAGCGATAATCGGGAATACCGGACTCAGTACTAATACCCGCCCCTGTAAACACCACAACATTTGAAAAAGACAGAATGAGATTGGCAAAGGTTTTTGCTATATTGTTCAAATTATCCATTTTTAGAGCCCATATAAAAAAGGGGGTGAATATTTTCACCCCCTCTAGTTGGTTATCATGCTATTTAATACTAAATTTATGTATTTACTTGCCCAATACGCTTACAACACAAGTTATGCCATCCATAGACGGCTGGGCTCCGCCCATAGTTTCAATTACTCCCACGTTTGCGTTTTCCTGTTGGCGCTTGCCTGCTTCGCCGCGGAGCTGCCATACAATCTCTGCAGTCTGAAGTAGACCTGTGGCGCCTACGGGATGACCTCTGGACAACAACCCGCCACCCGGATTAACAGCAATACCTCCGCTGTTTACCCAAGTGCTTCCGTCCTCTATAAGCTTAGCGCCCTCCCCTTTCTCGCAGAAACCAAGCGCCTCGTACACCATCATCTCGGCTATCGAAAAAGCGTCGTGTATCTCGGCCACGTCCATATCCTCAGGACCAAGTCCCGCCATTTCATAAGCCATCTTGGAGGTTCGCATAACATTCTCTGAAGGATCGCAAGTCAGCCCTGTAGCGCTTGAGTATTTACCCGACTGAGCAACACAGCCAAGCACCTTAATCGGTGTTTTGGTCGCAAGCTTATCAACCAGGTCCGCAGAACAAAGCACCGCGGCTGCAGATGCGTCACCCACAGGGCAGCACATATTGCGCGTAAGCGGATCAGCAATCATTGGAGAGTCAAGAACCTCATCTATTGTCATTTCTTTTTTATATTGCGCTATAGGATTAAGTGATGCGTGGTGGCGGCTTTTTACAACAACCTTGGCCAGCTGCTCACTTGTTACTCCATACTCCATCATATATCTCTTTGCTCGCATAGCGTACAATCCCGGCATTCCCATTCCCAAAGCAACTTCAATGTCGTCTTCTTCCAGAGGTAAAGGGCCACCTGAGAGCACTCTGCTAAGGTTCTCTACGCCTAAAGCCAGAGCGATATCGTATTGCCCGTATGCAATTGTCCTCCACGCTTCCCAGAAAGCAAGAGTCCCACTTCCACATGCTCCCTCAACATTTATAGTAGGCTGACCAACCAAACCTATTTCTTTAAGAGTCCTTTGACCGACCCCCATTCCCTGATACACGTGCCCGCAAAAAGCAATCTCTATTTTTCTAGGATGTATTCCGGCATCCTTTATCGCAGCCCAAGCCGCCTCGCGCCCCAACACATGGGCAGCCTTCTCCGGGAATCTCCCACAAGCGGTTGTCCCCACGCCTAAGATATATACGTCTCTCATTTTTATCTCTCCTGCTTACTCTAATTTATAAAAACTATTATATCTAAAAAACCCAAAAATGAAAAAAGAGGGTCACGGCTCTATGTCCGTAACCCTCTTTTTGTAAAATCAATTCTTGTTAAATATCTTTTCTAATTATTAACCAGCGCTAAGTGCGGTTATTGGACCCCACTTGCCGGTAAGAAGTAGCATTCCAGGAATCAAAAGAGTTAGGAACGCTTCAATAAGGAAGAGCCATGCAACTGCAGGAGCAATAGCTTTTCCAAGAGCAAACACTAAGAAAGCTAAGAACACAAGCAGTGCCCATGCCCAACAGAAGAGAGCATAGTACATCATGCCAGGAATTGCTGCTTCCAAGCCAAAGAAATGGTAGCCGTACCAAATAAATACTATCGTGGCAAACAGACAATACCATCCAAGACCTTTAGCGTCATACCCGTGTATAAAAATCCCCGCAACCATAAAGTAAATAAGTGCGAACACGGAAACTAGAGCAGTAGCAGCTGTTAAATTTTGATCGTGTAATTTCCATGCTGCGATCAGAATTAGTACAGCTACTGCAAAGTTTAATACTCCTACTTCTTTAGCCCCTGTTTTTCCCAACACTGTCATACCGTTAGCGAAAAACACGAAACCTACTAGCAACAAAACATAGCCAAGCAACATATCTATTGCCATTTCTCTCCATACCTCCTTAAAGTTATTGTATTTTCATTTGTGGATTTTCCACCTTCCACAAAGTTTTGTATACGAAATAGGATTTATCACATTTTGCATGTCCGTGTCAAGACACTTTTTTAGAATTTCGCTAAATTTTATATGAAAAACCCCTATTAGAATAAAAATTTATTCAATAATAGGGGTATATTAGGCAAATTAAAGCTTTGAAAAGCCTCGAATAGACAAATTTTCTATAATCTTCAAGAAAAAAGAGATTTAGGCAAAAATCATTACCCTTCTCTTCTTTGTACCAAGATCACCCATTTGCCCTTTTGGACAACATCGCCACCCTGGTTATGAACCAGAACCTCGAATATTAAAAAGCCCATGTTTGGTCTTTTGTGCTCTCTTTTCTCTACAAGCTTACGTGTGATGTGAATTGTGTCGCCGAACTTTACCGCACCCGAGAATCTCCAGTCCTCAAGACCCATAAACGCTATGGTAGCCAAGCGCGGCATGGTAAACCAAAGCCCCGAAGCTACAGATAGAACACAGAGCCCGTGCGCTACTCTTCCCTTGAACACGGTTTTCTGCGCAAATTCCTCATCTATGTGCATATTGTTGAAATCCCCAGAGAGACCCGCAAAGCTTACTACATCAGTTTCCGTAATAGTACGTCCGGTGCTTTTATGTTCTGCGCCCTCTTCAAGGTCTTCATAAAAAACGCGTGTATCCTCTGCCATTTAATTTCTCCTTCCAACTATGGATATAATCAAGCACAGCCCGGCGTTGATAGCCAGGCCGCACTTTTATTTTAGAATCTAAAAACTACTAGATGTTTATTTAACCGGTTTAAATTTTGGTAAGGTTACTTCGTCCGTAACGTCATCATAGACCACTTCAACTTCCATGCCTATATAAACATCGTGAGGATCTACATCAATAACATTGCTCATCATTTTAACCCCTTCTTCCAATTCAATAAGCGCAACTACATAGGGGGGATCCCCTTTATACGCTTTTGAAGGGCCCATATGATGAATTGCGTATGTCCACACCTTCCCTTTTCCGCTTGCCTTTACCCACTCTATATTCTCAGACATATCTTCGCCTGGGGACATAGCGCGTGGATAAAAGAAAAACTTCCCCGTTTCTTTAGATCTTGGGAGAACAAGCGCGTGGTTCTTGGCTCCTTCCCAGTATGGTTTGGTTTCCGGGCGAAAATCCGGAAGCGGTTTATTGTATGTTTTTTCTTCAGCCATTTTCTGCTATCTCCTTTTTCTTAAGAAAGGGGTTCTTTCCCCAATAGTATTGTGCTATGAGCAGATACGATGCCACCGTTGCCGTGAACAAGCGCAACCTCAGCATCCCCTACCTGTCTAGGTCCGGCGTCACCTCTTAGCTGCAATGTAGCCTCCACAACATGGTGCATGGCGCCCAAATGAGCTTGAGACAATAATCCGCCGTGAGTATTAACGGGAAGATCCTTCCCGATTTCCATACGACCCTCCAGGGCAAATGATCCGCCCTCCCCTTTGGGAACAAACCCAAGGCCTTCTAGCTCTAAAAGGACGGTTATCGTAAAGCAATCATACAGGTAGGCGAGATCAACATCACTGACCCCTAGCCCGGCTGTCTGAAAAGCTTTTTGACCCGAACGGTTAATAGCGTTATAAATCTGATCCAGATTCTCCAGTGTAGTCATGTACTGGTGTGAGTAGCCTTGTCCCATGCCCAAAAGATATGCAAGGTCATTTTCAATACCAAGCTCTTTTGCTTTATCTTCGGTGGTTACAATAAACGCAGCACCTCCGTCTGAAATAATAGAGCAGTCGTATTTAGTAAGTGGCTCTGCAATGATACGAGAGCTAATAACATCCTCTATTGTAAGAGGATCCTTGTTCATCGCGTTCTCTTTCAAAGCCGCATGTTTTCTCATTGTTACGGCAACAGCTGCAAGCTGCTCCCTTGTAGCACCATAGTCGTGTAGATACCTCTGTGCTGCAAGCGCGTATCCCCCCGGGGTGGTTAAACCATAAGGAAATTCAAATTCGCCGTGGCACATCTCTCTAATAAGCGCGAGCATACCGGAAGACGATATACCCGAGAGAGTGTTGTCGCCTCTTACGCAAAGAACAACCTCCGCCTGCCCTGATGCTATTGCCATAGCCGCCTCAGCAGCCATCCATACTGCAGTGGCGCCGCCTACGGCCACCGAAGAAAAGAATTTTGGTTTCATACCAAAGTAATCGGCAAACGTTGTGCAGTGCATAAACGTATGTTCTACCAAAGAAAAAGCGGTTACTAATCCATCTACATCAGATTTTTTTATTCCTGCGTCTTCAATAGCTAATTTTGAAGCTTGAGATAGGAAATGAAAAGAGCTTCGATCGGGAATTTTGCCCTGGTCCGTCTCGCCGACTCCGGCTATGACGATTTTGTTTTTTTTAAGGACTTCCCGTGCTTCTTTTGTGCCTGGGATATCACTAGCCATATATATTCTCCCCCTATATTGTATTTTTGTGGAAAATTATATTAAATTGCTACAAACAAATGTCAACCGTTGCGCAGGCTTACTGTCCTTATAAAAAAAGTTCAGCCAGAGAGTCGGCTACCAAGTTACAGATTGTGGCAGTGTAGAAATTTCTCGCTTTGGTGTCATCGGTGGGAAAGTCTTTGTATGGGAATTTGGTTTTTACTTCACTCACAATAGATTTTATATTTACATCAATTCCTGATTTTTCAAAACGATCAGCTCTGTTGACCATCACATCCTTACAAGCTCTGTGTATTCCTTCCTCTACCAACTCTTTAGTAGATTTTAAATCGTTTAGATTGTCATATATTTCAAATATTCTGTTTCTAAAAATACTATCCCTAAAATCTATACTAACCCCTTTTTTTGTTTTATCGTTACCGTTTTTTCCATTCTTTTTAGCCCTACTATAAGTACTGCTTTGCTCAAGGGTTAGTACATTAATACTCTTATTCTTATTTGTGTATTCTTTGGGTGACTTTTCTGTCACCCCCCCCGGTGATAATTCTGTCACCCCCCCGGTGACATTTTTGTCACCCTCCCCCCTGACATTTTTGTCACCCCCGCTAAACACCCTGTTTTTATTTACTTTTTTTTTAGATACAGGAGAATTTTGGCTGGTTGTGCCCAACAAATACTCCTCACTGTCAGGCATTTCTTTATCCCGGTTCATTTCCTCAATAAGCTTTCCAATAAGTGGTCTAAAATCAAAAACAGTTGTAAACTGCGCCCCTGTTTCGTTGTCAAAGCGGGGGGTTTTAACCAACAATCCCAACTCCTCTAAATCTTGCGTGATTCTCTTAACACTTCTCTCCTCAATACCTGATCTTTGAGAGAGAGTTGAGTAGCTGGGAAAGGGGTAGCCGGCATCCCATTTATACGACATAATGTCAATTATAAGCATTATATGTTTTGGTTTTAATCCTATCTTGGATCTATACCTCAACAGGATATTGGGAACACTTGTGAAGCCCTCATCTAGGATCTCGCCCCATATCTGAACTATCTTTGTTTTGTCTTGTTTTTTTCCGGACATATTGTTATCCAAATAAAACCTCGGTTTGTTCCCCTGTGGACATTAAAAAGGCTTGACATTTAAAAGCGAGAAAGTGTATCATTAGAAATGTTCCACCTTCCGGTTGCCGCCGTTGTTTTAAGCAAACCGCTAAAGCTTCGGCGGCTTTTTTTATGTCCTTACCATCATATTATATGATTTTTAAACGGTTAAATCAATGTTAGGAATCAGTTAGTAAAAAGCCCTGTAGGTTTTTGTCAAAATCGATTCATAAAACAGCGCATTTGGGGGGATAATCTACACTAGCCCCTACCCTATTTGAATTTGTTTCGAGTTTTTATTTTTAAAAGATTTTTTATCTTGATATAGCCTCATTTAATTGATATAACTGTTAGAGAAAATAGGCTATATCAGTTAGATTCTAGGATATCTAACCAAGGGGAAAGCTCAAAGTTGAAAGTAATAGCTATTGCGAACCACAAGGGCGGCGTAGGGAAAACAACGACAACCGTTAATCTTGCCGCGTGTCTTGCTGAGAAAGGGTCTGAAGTTCTTGTTATAGACCTGGATCCTCAAGCTAACGCGACTTCTCATTTGGGGTTTAATCCAAACGATTTTGAGCAAACCATAAACGATCTTCTTACGGATTCGTCAAATAAACTTGATATTAACAATATGATTGCAGAGCACGGCACGCACGGGCTTTATCTGGTCCCTGCGAACCTTGCGATGAGTAGAGCCGATCTTAGTATGTCGGGTTTGATAGAGAAGGATCACAGGCTTAGGAAATCAATAAAAAAACTGAGAAGAAACTTTGATTTTGTTCTCATAGATTGTCCCCCTTCCCTTGCAACACTGTCGATAAACGCTTTTTTTGCGGCTGATGATGTAATTATAGTTGTTCAGACACAGCCATTGGCCCTAGATGCTGTAAATATGATAGACGAGACGCTTTTTGAGATATACTCATCCAGACCTGATTTTCCTATAGTCCCATACGGACTACCCACAATGCACGATAAACTAACAACAGTTAGTAAAACAGTTCTAAATGCTATAAACGAGAAATTTAATCCCAACACTTTCTCCCCCATACATAGCAATGTGAAGCTTAAAGAGGCAAGTGGATATGGTAAACACATCCTTGAATATGACCCCGTCTGCGCGGGGGCTACAGACTATAGGAGGCTGGCCAAAGACGTAATTAAGGTCTATGAAAATGAGAAAAACGAAGGAAGAAGATACATCATCAGGAGCTCCTAAGAAGAAAAAGCCTGAAAACAAAGGGCGTTTGTCCAGCATGATAGAATCTATGCAGAAGCGCTCTAGTCCCGTAAATGCGCATAAAGTAGCCACAAAGTACTTTGATGATTTCAGGAAAGAAAGGAGTATCCCGGACTCAAAAGAATCCCCCCAAAATACTACCGCGGTAGATACCGGTGTAGTTACCGCGGAAAGTAGTGCGGTAGATACTGCGGTAGTTACCGCGGTAGGAAGAAGCCCTCGAAAACCCTCGCCTCCCAAAGCTCCAAACAAGATAGCTCGAACTAAAAGTTTAGATGATTCACATAGTTTGTCCGAATCAAAAGTTTATTGGTCTATGCACGAGGACTGCAATAGCAAAAAATCCCCTCAGCTCAGGTTCGGATTAAAAGAATTGAAAGAGAGAACTGGTCTGTCGGACAAAACCATAAGAAATGCCATCCATTCTCTTGAAGAAAAGTTAAGTATAAGAGTTGTGGAGCCGTCTCTAGGAATATATGGAAGAATGATTGAGGTATTTGAACCCGAAGAGGTAGCGTTTAAGAGAAAAAAAGCGGGATTGACGATAGATTCTATTACAAAAAAAATTACGGATAGAGGTACCGCGGTAAGTAGTGCGGTAGATAGTGCGGTAACTACCGCGGTAATAAGCAGGCGGGGTTACAAGAACAATGTTGCGAGCCTGTACAAAAAATATACTGGCAATAATTGGGACGATAAAGCGGAGAAGTTCTACAAAACCATAGATCATCTAAAGCCGGAAGTGATTGAAGCGGTATTTATTTTAGGAATATTAAAAGACAAAAACAAGAACAAGCACATTTCAGATTTTAAGAGCTTACTCAAAGATATAGGGGATTCCTTACCAAAGAAATATATAGACCATTTAAGAGATATTTGGCGAGAGTTCGAAGCCGAGTGAAGCAGGGCGGAGAGAATAAAAACGGCTTAGAAGGGGGCTTATGAAAATACTAAGAACACTGCTGTCCACGGTAATTGTAATCATAGTAGTTGTGGTTGTGGTGGGATTATTTCTTCCTACAAGCTATACGGTGGAAAGATCAATTGTCATAGATGCCCCCCCAGAGCAGATACATAAATATGTAGGAGATCTAAAAAACTGGGACACCTGGGAGCCCTGGAAAGCCGAGGATCCAACATTAATAGTAACGCATGGAGAGAAGACTAAAGGTATAGGCGCTACACAGTCATGGGTAGGAGATAGTGGAGATGGGGCGCTTACTATTACCAGGGATACGCCTACTGAAGGAATCCAGTATGATCTTTTGTTTGATGGCGGTACCTATGTGTGTCAGGGTGCTATAATATATGACCCTTTGGAGGATGGAGAAACAAGGGTTACCTGGACAATGTCAGGCGACATGGGGGCGCCCGTTATAGGCGGCTACTTCGCAATAATGATGGATTCCATGGTAGGAGAAATGTTCGACAAAGGTCTTTCCAACCTTAAAAACAGCGTAGAAGGGCAGTCCTAAATACTGCTAAGAAAAGTTGCCTGACGGGCAATATCCCTTATTTTAATACTATATGAGCATTGCCAAAGAAAAACTAAAATCCATTCCTCAATCAACTGGTGTATATCTCTTAAAGGATGCAAAGGGCCGCTCTATATATATAGGGAAAGCTAAAAACCTAAGAAGCCGAATACGATCTTATCTAAGTGAGAGGGAAGGGGGGCAGAGACCCCAGATTATATCCTTAATGAAAGACGTGGCTGATGTTGATTATGTTGTAACCCGAAATGAGCGGGAGGCCCTTGTCTTGGAAAGCTCCCTCATCAAACAAAAAAAGCCCAGATACAATATCCGGTTAAAGGATGATAAAAACTACTTATCACTGAGATTAGATACGAGGGAAGCCTTCCCCAGGCTCTCACTAACCAGGAGGGTTTTAAAAGACGGGGCAATATATTATGGACCGTTCGCATCCGCGGATGCGCTAAAAAAAGCAAAGCGACTCATTCATAAAATATTCCCACTTAGAGACTGTAACGATGAAAAATTCAAGCGGCATGCGGCCAGACCCTGTCTTAACTACTATATGGGTTTGTGTCTGGGACCGTGCGCGGGCAAATCGGGAGAAGAGGGATACCGGGATGTTGTAGAGCAGGCGCGCATGTTTCTCAAAGGGGAGAAGAAGCGTATTATCAAACTCCTTAGAGACAGCATGGAAAGAGCCTCTGGCGAGATGAAGTATGAGGACGCAGCCAACTATAGAGACCAAATCAGGCTGCTTGAGAAAAATCTGGACGAGCAAATGTTTGTAACGCCGAGCACTAAAGATAAAGACGTAGTAGGGTTCTACAGGGAAGGGCGGCGTGTCGAATTCTCCGCGCTCTTTTTCCGTGGAGGCAGCTTGGTGGATAGCGCTCATTACTCCTTTAAAAACACAGCGGGAGATGATAGCGAAGTATTGGAAGAATTTTTATCGCAGTTCTATGGAGGCAACAGATTTGTGCCGAGAGAAATTATTGTTCCCTTAAACATAGAGAGGGTCCAGGCCATTGCGTTATGGCTTTCCGAGAAGCAGGGTAGAAAAGTGCGCATCAGTGTGCCTGAGCGCGGGGCAAAGGTTAAAGAGGTAGAGCTCGCAAACAGGAACTCGCTTGAGAGCTTTCAAAGAAAATACGCAGAAGAACTCAAAGAGGTTGGATTGCTTGAGCGACTCAAGTCGTCTCTTCATCTCACCAAACTCCCGGTAGCCATAGAGTGTTTTGATATTTCCAATACACAGGGGGCTACCGCGGTAGCTTCTATGGTAAAGTTTGAAAATGGAGTGCCTGACAAGGAAAGCTATAAGAGGTTTAAAATAAAAAACGTGCAAGGCCCAAACGACTATGCGAGCATGCATGAGGTTTTATCCAGGAGAATGGCAAGGGCCGAGCAGCAGGGGTGGGAGCTTCCGGATTTGATTTTGATAGACGGGGGGAAGGGGCAGCTGAATGTAGTTCAAAAAATATTGAGCGAAATAGGATATCTGGAGAAAGTAGACCTTGCTTCTATAGCAAAAGGTAGAGAGGAGGGGGAGGGCGACAAGCTTTATATATACGGGAGAAAAAACCCGGTCATTTTTTCCAAGAACTCAGAGGCGCTTTTCCTTCTTATGAGGATCAGAGACGAGGCGCATAGGTTCGCTATTACTTATCATAAAAAACTAAGAGGGAAGAAAGCGCTTATCTCCGAGCTGGACGGTGTGCCTGGTATAGGTGCCAAGCGCAAGAGGGAACTTCTTAAGTATTTTGGAGCTGTCTCTAAAATTAGGGAAGCAACAGTGCAAGAGATTGCATCTGTTCCCGGTTTAAATAAAAAGTTAGCACTGGCATTGAAAAGGCATTTGTCACATTAGTCGCGCCCGGGCAATTGTATTATGATTTCTTTTTATCTGCGCCTAAGTATTTCATCTCAAGCTCTCTTAGCTTTTTGATCTTGTCCCTCTTTTGCGCGGCGGTTTCGTACTCAAGATTTTTTGCTGCCGCTTTCATCTCTTTATCCAGAGTGTTTATGGTTTTGGATATTTTCTCAGGCGCTATATCCAGCTCTTCATCCTTTTCCTCAAGAGGCACAGTGTAGTAGTCAGATTCGTATATTGTTGCCAGTATGTCAGTCACCGACTTTTTAATGCTCACGGGTGTGATGCCGTGCTCTTTATTGTATTCCTCCTGAATTTTTCTTCTTCTGTCGGTTTCAGAAATAGCCTTTGCCATTGAGCCCGTAACTCTGTCTGCATAGAGGATTACTTTTCCCTCTACGTTCCTAGCGGCTCGCCCGAATATCTGTATCAGCGAAGTCTCAGAGCGGAGATACCCTTCTTTGTCCGCGTCGAGTATGGCAACGAGTGACACCTCGGGTATATCAAGCCCTTCTCTTAAGAGGTTGATTCCCACGAGCACGTCAAATTTCCCAAGCCTCAAATCCCTTATGATTCCGATCCTCTCAAGCGTATCAATGTCCGAGTGCAGATAGCGCACGTTCACTCCCAGCTCTTTGTAGTACTCGGTCAGATCCTCCGCCATTCTTTTGGTGAGTGTAGTAACCAGCACCCTGTCACCGCTGTTTATTCTTTTTTGTATCTCCTCTAGTAGATCATCCACCTGATTATCCGCGGATCTGATCTCCACCTGCGGGTCAGCGAGCCCGGTAGGGCGTATGATTTGCTCGGTTATTACTCCTTTTGTTTTATCTATTTCGTAATCTCCGGGAGTGGCGGAGACATATATGACCTGGGTTATCCTTTTTTCAAACTCAGAAAAATTTAACGGTCTGTTATCAAGCGCGGAGGGAAGCCTGAATCCATGCTCAATCAAGCTCAGCTTTCTACTCCTGTCCCCTGCGTACATTCCTTTTAACTGCGGTATCATCTGGTGGCTCTCGTCTAGGACTATAAGAAAATCATCAGGGAAATAATCCAGCAGTGTCCAGGGGGGTTGTCCGGGCAGCCGCCCTGATATGTGTCTTGAGTAGTTTTCAATCCCCGAGCAAAAACCCATGTTGGCAAGAAGCTCAAGATCGTAATTTGTTCTTTCCTCAAGCCTCTGTTTTTCAAGACCCATTCCCTGCCCCTGGAGTTGTGTCAGTGTTTCATCAAGCTCCTTTTTGATATTTTCAATTGCTTGTTCATGTCTGTACTTGGGCGCGACATAGTGAGACCCGGGATATATGGCGGCTTTTTTAACCGCTCTTAATGTTGTACCTCTCAAGGGATCAATTTCTTTAAGTGACTCTACCTGGTCTCCGAAAAATTCTATCCTTATTGCTGTGTTGTCATGGTGAGATGGGAAGACATCTACGATGTCACCTTTTACTCTGAAGCTGCTTCTATAGAGATCCAACCCTGTTCTTTCGTACTGGACTTCGGAAAGCTTCTCTAGCAATTTATCTCTCTCAAGCTCCATCCCTTCTTCAATCATTGTCAGGAGTCCGTAGTAATGCTCGGGCGCTCCTATTCCATATATACAGGAGACGCTCGCCACGACAATCACATCTCTTCTTTCAAAGAGCGATGTGGTTGAGGCGTGTCTGAGTCTGTCTATATGCTCATTTACTTGCGAGTCTTTTTCTATGTATGTGTCTGTTGAAGCTATGTAGGCCTCCGGCTGATAGTAGTCGTAATAGCTCACAAAATATCTGACCGAATTTTCAGGAAACAGTTCTTTCAGCTCACCGTAAAGTTGAGCCGCCAGAGTTTTGTTGGGAGCGATGATTAGGGTAGGGCGCTCTGTATTGGATATTACGTTTGCGATAGTGAAAGTTTTCCCGCTCCCGGTAACTCCAAGAAGCACCTGATATTTCTCTCCCCTCAGCACTCCTTCTGTAAGCTCTTTTATAGCCTCGGGCTGATCTCCCTTAGGTGAGAATTCGCTGTGAATTTTAAAACTGCTGCTCATGCATATGAGTTTAGCATAGCGGTAATTAAAAGCTGTTGTTTAAAGGTGAGAAGATATGCTTTATATAATATATATATGCTCTAGATAATCCCTACTCTGTGGAGACGGTTTGGTTTAAAGAGAGTTTTTCAAACTTCAACAGAAATCCAGGCCGAAAGCCGGCCCGGGGAATTAAAAAAACAGCGCCATATATTGATCGGAGTTTGGTAGAAACCACAGACGAAATATCAAACAGACTCCGATAAAAAGAAACTCCCCACTCAAACTAAAAGCCTATCTCGGGAGAAGCGCTGCATAAGAATTCTCTATATTTATAGCCGAAAAACCTACAATTCGTCCCGAAAATATACGTCTGATAATATTCAATTATGTAAACTTGCGAATTCTAAAATATCTAATCATTTCAGTTTGTTAGAACAGCTCTTTTGTTATAGCGTAAAAACAGCGATTTTCTTAAAATATAATACCTAATAAATACTGCTAGTTATGGCTAATAGTTAAAGTGCTAGAATTATCGTTCAACATAGACCTATTTTGAAAAATGGGTGTACCGGCGCATCTTCCGCGAGACATTAGTGCAGCAATAGTGCGTGATAAAATAAAATTATGAGTGATTATAGATTCTGAGAATAAGCAATCTGAGCACTGTGTGTAAGTTTGCTTCTTAACACACCGAAATACCTTGAGTTCTTCTATGAAGAGATCCGGGCAAGCCTTCCCCCCTTTCTTCTAACTACTTGTTCTCTATTGTATTTTTACTTTTAAGATATGATGGCTGGATTCTTAATGCTCTTTGCTTCAGACCTGCAATTTTTATGTCAATTTTATAGTCTTCCCCATATCTTAAAGTCCGACATTAGATATTTAAAGTTTATCCCCATCTATTAAAGTAGCGGTTTAAAATTATGATTTAACTAGTTGAAATTAGTTAGTATGATGGGGGCAAGCGCTTGTAAAATAGCCTTGATTTTACTTCTTGAGAAAGGATCCCAGGATACCTCTCATAAGTTGAGTGGCAATTTGTCTTCCGACGCTCCGGGCTGCACTTTTTGCCATGGTTTCCATGATGCCCTGTCTTTTTCTTCCGGGTTTTTTCTTTGATGCTGGAGCCGGCTTAGGGGTCTGCTTGGCCCGCTTCTTTAGCATCTCGTATGCCGATTCACGGTCGATGGATTTCTCGTAATAACCATATACTAATGAGCCTTGAATTAGCCGCTTACGTTCCTTGGGTTCTATAGGTCCTATCTGGCTAAATGGTGGTCTGACAAGTGCTTGCTCTACAATATTTGGACGTCCTTTTTCATCCAGAAAGGATATTAAAGCTTCTCCTACTCCAAGCTCTGTGATTACTGTTTCAGTGTCCATATTTGGGTTGGTTCTAAAAGTTTGCGCAGCCGCTTTGACTGCTTTTTGATCACGAGGAGTGTAGGCGCGCAGTGCATGCTGAATTCTATTTCCTAACTGTCCTAAAACTTCGTCCGGTATGTCTAGCGGGTTTTGACTTACAAAATATATACCCACTCCTTTGGAGCGGATTAGGCGTGCAACTTGTTCGATTTTTTCTTGCAGAGCTTTGGGAGCGTTATCGAAAAGTAAGTGCGCTTCATCAAAAAAGAAAACCAATTTTGGTTTTTCGGGATCTCCCACTTCAGGTAGTTGCTCAAATAATTCTGACAATAGCCAGAGTAAAAATGTTGCATAGACTCTGGGTGACCCCATCAATTTATCAGCTGCCAAAATATTAATTATTCCATTTCCATTTTCGTCTGTTTGCAAAAAATCATCTAAGTTGAGCGCCGGCTCCCCAAAAAATATATCCCCTCCCTGGTCCTCAAGAGCTAACAGTTTTCGTTGGATCGCTCCAACGCTGGCTGTAGAAATTCTTCCATATTCGGTTGTGAACATTTTTGCGTTTTCACCTGCATATTGCAAAATAGACCGAAGGTCTTTTATATCCAAAAGCAGCAAACCGTCATCGTCGGCAATTCTGAATATTAAAGTCAGCACTCCGGTTTGAGTATCGTTTAGATTAAGCAGGCGGCTTAGGAGCAAAGGTCCCATCTCTGAAATCGTTGTGCGAATCGGATGACCCTGCTTGCCGAAAACATCCCAGAAAGTGACTGGGTTTCCATTGAAGTTGAAGTCGGCAATCCCGATTGTGTTTATGCGCTCGGTAATTTTCGGATGTTCTTTCCCGGGCTTGCTTATTCCGGAAAGATCTCCTTTTACGTCGGACATGAAAACCGGAACTCCAATTCTGCTAAAATTTTCTGCCAGGATTTGAAGAGTTACTGTCTTTCCTGTTCCCGTGGCGCCGGCTATAAGACCATGGCGATTTGCCATTTTTGGAAGAATAAATAGATTGTCTTTTCCTTTTGCAACTAATAAGTTTTGAGTCATGAGTTTATAATTCCCAGTCCAGGATGAGTTGTAAAGGGGGCTACTTATCTCTTAGTATTTTTAAAGCTTTAATGTCTTCTCCTACTTTGTCTGGAGGGGTTTCTACAATCATGTTAATATTTTTGAAGTGCGGGTTCTTAATAATATTTTTAAATCCCTCTATGCCGATTTTTCCTTTGCCTATATGCTCGTGTCTATCCTTTCTTTCTCCCAAACCAACCTTAGAATCGTTCCCATGAAACAATTTGATCTTTTTGATATCTATAGCGGCAGAAAGCATATGAAGCGTTTCCTCAAATTTTGCTTTTGTTCTAATATCATAACCTGCAGCAAATAGATGTGCGGTATCAATGCAGATGCCTATATCGGAACTTCTAACACCGTCCAGTATCTCGGCCAATTCTTCAAAACTGTCTCCCATTGTGGCTCCCTGCCCGGCAGTGTTTTCTAAAAGGAGCTGGGTTGAAAAGCGAGTGTTCTCTATTATTTTTTTCAATCCCTCAATAATCGTATTCACTGCATGTTTCTTGCCCATTCCCTTGGAGCTCCCCAGATGGGTCATAACATATTTGGCGCCCAATATGCCGCCTCGTTCAAGCTCTTCTTTGATGATGGCTATGGAGGAATCCCGTAAATCTTTTTTCTCAGAGCAAAGGTTTATATAGTAGGGCGTATGAATATAATATTCGGCAATATTGTAATTGGCGCATTCGCTAAGAAACGATTCAACCAATTCTTCTTTTAACTCCGGAGGTTTTCCACCTCTGGGAGATCTGGAAAAGATTTGAAAGCACTCACAGCCCAATTCGTAGGCCCTTAGCGGAGCTTTGTTTATTCCTCCAGCGATAGAGACATGAGCGCCAAATTTCATAATGAAGAGATATTGTACCGGATGCTTGGAGTTTGTGTTAAAGCAGGGCAATTCCCAATACCGCTATTGCATGCCATAAAGCATAAGAAACTAAAAAAAGATAAAGAAGGCAAAAATAAAGTTTTGATGGATAGGAAAAGCAGGTTAAATAGGACTAGCGCAATAGCGGAAATAAGAGGTACCTCAAGTTGTCCAGATATAAACAGATATTAGTTCCGATAAGGTATCTTATGTCTACTAATAGGCGCGGTCTTTAAACATTAAGGACGCTCTAATCACAAAATGGGTGATTTGTAGAGC
>JAJCZT010000050.1 GCA_029262255.1 Deltaproteobacteria bacterium | reverse complement strand
AAACGTAGATGAGCAGGGTGTAGAAACAAGCCTTATATTAAGGCCCTTTGATTTTCTGGAGCTTTATGGTGCATACACATTTTTAGACGGAGAGGTTGAAGAA
The DNA here is from genome assembly GCA_029262255.1 of Deltaproteobacteria bacterium. Classification (GTDB taxonomy): domain Bacteria; phylum Desulfobacterota_D; class UBA1144; order Nemesobacterales; family UBA2774; genus CR02bin9. Next base: position 39,959 of record JAJCZT010000050.1, on the reverse strand, counting down.
ACCGGTGCCCAGCTCCCGGGAAGACCGCGGAACAAATTTGATTTCAGAGCCGTATTAAGCCACAACATAGCAGCCGTATTTTGGGAAACTCATTATGTAGACAGCATCCCTTTAAATGCTTTCCCAAACGCGCGCACTACCAATCCGAGAACTACTCACAACATTGGAGTTAAAGGAGAATGGAAAAGCATATTTGCTACTTTCGAAGTAAAGAACCTTTTCAACAATCTTGACGTAAGGGACGCACTTGACTTCCCCCTTCCGGGAAGAACATTTTTCGTAACAGCGGGTGTGAATTTTGATAAATAAAAATAAACAAGAACAACATAAAGGAGGATTTTAGAATGAGACTTTTATTAACAATATTTGTTTTTAGTTTCTTCGGAGCGGTTTTTGTAGGTTGTGACAGTGGAGGAAACAGTGGTGGCGGTTTTGTTCCGACTGGAGATATACTGGCAGTTGCCGAAAGGGCAGGTAATAACCAGTTAATTAAAGTCGGCGGAACACAGGGATCAGTCCCTCGCGGAAGCACGGTTGAGGTTACCAATCTCGACACCGGAGAAACAAAGACAACTGTGGGTCTTCCCGACGGCAGCTTTGATCCGACATTTATGGGCAGCACAGATGATACTTTCAATGTTCTGGTAACAAATAATGGAAATATCGTACTGGATACCATAGTGGGAGTTACACTTTTAAGAAATGCGGTGGAACGCAATCTCGCAACTCTGGGCAGCGTACCTGCGGATATAAAGATCAGGGGCAGCAGAGCATACGTCATAAATGGATTCTCAAATAATATTCAGGTGTTTGATTTAAATCAAAATCCTCCTCAACTCTTGGATGTTATTGTAGTTCCCCCGGGTTCAAATCCGATTTCCATGGATTTCTTAGGAGACAATCAGGCTTATGTGGCAAATAACAGTAGCCAAAGCGTTGCTGTTGTAAATATCCAGACTGGAGCATGCGAGACATTGATAGTCAGCGCCGAAGACCAGGGAACCACAATACCGTGTGAGAACGTTATTAACGTACCTTCGAACACATTTGAAGAGCCCTCCGGTGTAAAAGCAGCAAACGGTAAAGTTTATATATCTAATAACAACTTAGATGAAAATTTTAGTCCTAATGGAAACGGTTTTCTCACCGTCTTAAGCAGCGGAACAAATCAGGTGCTAGACATTATAGATGCCTCAGGCGCTAACACCTCGAGCATGACTACAATTGACGACACGCTTTATGTTTTAAATAACGGAAACATACTTTTTGACTTCGAAACTTTTGAGTTTTCCTGCGATTTTGATTTCCCACCTTCAATCGACTTAATCGATATTGGAACAGATACGGTCTTTGATAGCATAGATATCCCTTTAAATGAGCAAAATTCCAATGTCTGTCTGCCAAATAATCTAACGGCAACTTCAGACGGATTTGGCTACACCGGGCTAGGGCTTGTAGGCGCTCTTTTAAAAGTGGATCTTTTTGAAGGCACTGTAATTAACGGACCCGACAACCCGATTATCATCACTGATCTCACAGGTTTAAATAACACGGCTGACATCGCCATAAAAGACGGCCTGCTCTTTACGACGCTATTTAACTCGGATCAAGTTGCCGTGCTGGATACGAGCACAGACCAGGTTGATCCGTTCCCGTATATCACTCCTTTCCCGGCAGGAATTAGAGGCGATGATCCAAATTCACAGCTCTTTGACGGTGTGCAGTCACTTGCTATCAGGCCGGGTGAGCCCGGAGTAGATTTTACAGGAGCAGATATATACTTTATAACAGGAATAAGCGAGCAATTGGGCTCTGTTGATTCAACCCTTCAGACGCAGTAAGTATTTGCATAAACAACCATTCCGGTTAATGATAATTATATGGGAGAGGTGGGCAAATTAAGCTTACTTCTCCCTAAAAAAGAATAAGATGGGGGCGTATGATATGCGCATTTGTTCATTTCTTCCAAGCACGACTGAAATCGTCTATGAACTGGGACGGGGTAATAACCTTGTCGGAGTAACTCATGAATGCAACTATCCGCCTGAGGTTAAAGACAAGAAAACCGTAATAATGAGCTTCTTGGATCACAAAAAGCTCTCGAGTAGAGAAATAGACGATCTGGTTGCAAAGAACGCTATGGAAGGAAAAAGCACATATCTTGTCGACAAAGACGCTCTTAGAGAAGCTAACCCGGACATTATTTTAACTCAGCAGCTCTGCGAAGTGTGCGCGGTATCCGGCAGTCAAGTGATGGAAGCTGTGGAGGTATTGGGTCACACACCTGAAATAGTTTCTTTAGAACCTACAACCATAAGTGAAATATTCGATACGATAATTACAATCGGTGAGGCTACCGGGACTAAAGAAATAGCAATTGAGATCACAGATAAGCTCAAAGCCAGAGTAGAGAGAATTAGATCGCTGCTTGAAAACGAGAGAGACCGTCCCAGGGTATTTTGTCTCGAGTGGCTTGACCCCCCTTATGCCGGGGGACACTGGGTACCTGAAATGGTTGAAATCGCGGGCGGAGACAACGGTATAGGAAAGCCCGGAGAGCCCTCATTTCAAGTTACGTGGGAAGAAATTGCGGATTTTGCCCCTCAGATGCTCTTTATAATGCCCTGCGGGTTTGATGTAGAAAAAACCCTAAATGAATTAGATGTAGTATCTTCAAAAGACGAGTGGTTTTCTCTCCCTGCAACAACTAGAGGGCAAATTTATTTAGTCGATGCCAATTCATATTTCAGTAGACCCGGACCAAGGATTGTGGACGGACTGGAAATCCTGGCAAGAGCCATACACCCGGAGGTAATCAAAGGCTATGCCCCGCCTCCTGACTCAATTATTAATCTAAGAAATTATATGCAACTTGAACTATTTTCAGGATAAGAAATGATCAAAAAGATAGCTTTTAGAGTACTCTTAACAACCTTAATTATATTTATAGCAAGCCTATATAGCTTCGCAAACGATAGCCCTAAGCGTATTGTTTCGTTATCTCCGAACCTGACTCAAGTTATCTACGCATTGGGATATTTGGATCAGGTTGTAGGTGTAACCATTTACGACGAATTTCCCCCTCAGGTCAAAGACTTATCTAAAGTGGGTGGATGGATTAACCCCAATTATGAAGCCGTTATGGCTTTAAAACCTGATCTGGTTGTCTTAATGAAAGACCAGGATCTCAGTTTCGGAGATAAACTGCGGAATCTCGGTCTTAAGACATTTACAGCTAAAAGCAATGATTCAATCAAGGACATAATACAAGCGATATCAGACTTGGGTGAAATTCTTGGAGAAAAAGAAGAGGCAAAAAAATTAACTCTTAGTATCGAGTCAAGTCTTAATGAAGTCAATCAGAAAACGAACAATACTAAAAAGAAGAGAGTGCTATTAGTGGTGGGAAGAAATCCTGGAACACTCGAAGACATATACGTTATAGGAACGAATAATTATATGGATGAGCTCATCACTTTGGCCGGCGGAGAAAACGTGGTAGAAAATGAAAGAACCTCAATCAAGATTACTAAAGAGGCTGTTTATTCCTTCAATCCGGAAGTTATAATCGAAATAAACCATCTGAAGATAGACAGAGAAGATGAAATTTTAGATACCTGGAGTAATCTCAAACAGGTAGACGCCGTCAGAAACAACCAAGTCTTCATACTCTCAAGCAAAGTCCTCCTTCATCCGAGCCAAAGGATTGTTGAAGGCGCCAGGGTATTAGCTGAAATTTTACATCCTGAAATAAAAGAAAAATATGGCAACAATAATTAATTGCAGCAACCTCGGCTTCTCTTATAACGGAACCGACGTTCTAGACGGAATTGATCTGTCAATTGCCCCGGGCAAAATGGTAGGGATTTTGGGGGCAAACGGGGCAGGGAAATCGACCCTCCTTAAAATCTTGTGCGGAGTATTGAAACCAAAAAACGGAGAGGCGTTCTTCAACGATAAAGCGCTCTCTAAAATGGATAGAAGGGATATTGCAAAGGGCATCGCCTATATTCCCCAAGACCCCATGTTTGCGTTTCCGTTCACGGTAAACGAAGTTGTTCTAATGGGAAGAGCTCCATATATTGGCAGATTCGAATTTGAAAGAGAAGAAGACAAAGAAATAGCCAAAAGAGCTTTGCATACCGTCGGCATACTCCATCTCAAAGACCGGCTGATAAGTGAAGTCTCGGCAGGTGAAAGACAACTTGCGTCGATAGCGCGTGGACTCGTACAAGAACCCGAGATTATGATTTTAGATGAGCCGGCTACTTATCTTGATGTGAAGCATAGAACCGAGGTTATGAATATACTGAGGGAGCTTAAAGAAGAAAGGGGAATTTCAGTACTTGCCGCTACCCACGATATATTCTCCTCACTACTCTACTTTGATGAAATTATGATACTTAAAGACGGTAGTGTTCTGGCGCAGGGAAAAACGGATCAGATTATTAACAATGAAATACTGAGCACTGCTTACGGAATCGAGGTAATAGTAAGAAAGGAAAACGGGAGGGTATTTGTCTTCCCTAATCTATAACTTGCCCTTACAGTTGTCAGTGAAGAGACCGGGTTTGGTCTATACAATATGAGCACAAATAGAAAATTTTTAATCTCAGTGGGTCTGTTATTCGTTCTATGGATAATCGTAGCCTTGATATCTATATTCACCGGGACATACAGCATCGATCCTCTCGAGGCCTTCTCCAATATGGATGAATTATCTCAAACAATCTTCTTAAAAATAAGAATCCCCAGAGTGCTAATGGCATCAATTGCGGGAGGGACTCTGGCAATTTCCGGAGCAGCTCTTCAGGCCCTGTTTAGGAATCCGCTAGCGTCGCCCTTTACACTTGGAATCTCAGGCGGAGCATCTCTGGGAGCGCTGTTAGCTCTAAGATCTGGTCTTGCAGTAGGCATTTTGGGATTCTCGATGGTTTCAATCTCCGCATTTATTTTTTCTATACTGACAATGCTTTTTGTATATTCAGTTTCAAAAGTGGGGGGAGTAGTTGCTACTGGAAGGTTACTGCTTGCGGGAGTTGTAGCTAACTTCCTTTATTCCGCAGTAGTGATGTTTATACAGTTCTTTTCAAACTTTACGGAGTCACTTCAAACAATGCGCTGGATCATGGGCAGCTTAGATGTAGTTGGATTCGATACAGTCTGGAAAACTCTTATATTCGTAATTCCCGGATGCTTAATATTGCTATCGTCAACAAAAGATATGAATTTGTTTGGTCTCGGCGATGATGTAGCATCATCGCTAGGAGTAAATATCCGAAGGATGGAAAAGAAGATTTATTTTGCGACATCCCTGGCGGCGGGAGCTGTGATTTCAGTAACCGGCCCGATAGGGTTTGTCGGACTTATCATCCCCCATATCTTAAGAATGATATTGGGAGTGGACAATAGAATCATCCTGCCATGCTCTTTTCTTTTCGGAGCTGCATTTCTAACCGCAGCCGACACAGTTTCTAGAACTATCATTTCTCCGGTTGAAATTCCGGTGGGAATAATTACAGCTTTTATAGGAGGAATATTCTTCCTCTGGCTCTTAATAAGAACCAAAAAAGAAATAATAGTATAAAGCCTAACCAATCCACTCTAATAGATAGAGGCCTTTGATTAGGCCTATCTTAAATTTCGTCCCTATTATTTACGGAGCCTTAAATGGATCGTCGTCTCCTCCGCCCCCACCTTCGGCAGGCGCTTCGGCAGGTGCTGCTTCTGCAGGTGCATCCGCTGAAGCTGAAGCAAATTCACTGCCATCAGTTGCAGGTTCCGCAGGTGCCGGTGGAGGTGGAGGCGCTTCGTCTGCAGCTGCTGCTGCTTCTCCGGCCTCACCCTGAGGTGCTAAGAAAGTCCAGCCTAAAAACACCAAACCTAATATAATTAGTGTCCACATCTTTATCTCCTCCTTATTAAATTATTAATACTATCACACTTCTCTATATTAAAGATCGAATAAATCCCAATATTTAACATGTTTAGTTTTAATCTGTATTAATCCCAATCCCATCAAATTAATTTCAATCCCACTAAAAATAATCGGTCAATCACTGTGATTTATCTAACCAATACCTTGATACTAATAAATTTTATATATATATGTCAAGCAAAAATTTGTAAAACCAGCCAAATATCTTCTCTATGTCTTGAAATTTTATAAGCCAATATGTGAAATAAAACGATAATTGTAATATAAAATGCTATTATATATCAATCGTCTACAATTTTGGAGATTTAAATTGCTTTCCCTAATATTAAAACCCTTACTTAAAAATTCTAGTCAAACACTTGAAGATATAGATATATCTTTCGATACCGAAATATCGCTTTCTCTAATAGAATCGGGCTGCATTTTCGTCTCTTTAAACAATAAAGCAACCCTTATAATAAAAAGTTCTCTTGAAGAAATAAAACTGCTCAAAAATATTAACAGATTAACTTTTAATTTTGAGTTGATAGAAAGACCGGAATTTCCGTCTTTGGGTATGCATATAGAGATAAATACTGTTTCTAATACCTCATTTAAATTTGAATATTTCTTCAACACTGAATCTGTGGGAGAAATCGACCTACTTAAAAAACTTAAAGACCAAAATCATTTTGATATTCTATTTTTCAATACAAAAATTGAATACTCTAAAACCATAGAGCTCACCAAAGAGGATAAGTCACAGTTAAATTCGCTGATTAATAAAGCCACGAAGTAGTTTGACAAAAGAGATTGGTTGCCTGATAATATCCCATCAATAACTGGTAATATCCTAGTTACAGCTTTTCTAGTTACAGCTTTTAAGGAGTATTAATAAACTTGAGTTTTGTAAAGTTTCTGGGAATTGGTTCTTCTGCGCCTGAAAAGGTATTATCCAACACTGATTTCGAGAAGATGATAGATACTTCCGATGAGTGGATACGTTCAAGGACCGGTATAGTTGAACGTAGAATAGCCGAGCCTGAAGTTGCCTCATCTGATCTTGCCTATGAAGCGTCAATAAAAGCGCTAGAAGACGCCTCTATGGATCCCAAAGACATTGACGGCATAGTAGTCGGCACAATTACGCCTGATTTTATCTTCCCTTCCACAGCTTGTGTACTTCAAAGCCTCCTTGGGGCAAAGAACGCCTTTGCCTTTGACGTGCTTGCAGGTTGTTCCGGATTTATATACGCGCTGCATGTGGCAAAGGGATTAATTCAAGGCGGGGGTGCTAAAAATCTTCTGGTAGTCGGCGCTGAGACGTTATCAAAAATAATGAATTATGAAGATCGAACTACGTGTATTTTATTCGGAGATGGTGCTGGTGCGGCAGTCCTTAGTGCTTCAGATACCCCGGGGATACTATCTTCCTGTCTTGGGGCTAATGGGGATGACTGGGAGCTCCTCTACATGCCGGGAGGCGGGTCTCGTATGCCTACTTCAGAAGAAAGCCTAAAGAACGGCAGTCACTTTTTACGGATGGAAGGCAAAGAAGTATTTAAAGAGGCTGTAAAAGCCCTTCAATCATCCTCCCTTGAAGCTATTAAACAGGCGGAGATTACACCCGATGAAATTGATCTATTAATACCGCATCAGGCGAACTACAGAATCATTGAAGCGGTTAGAAAGCGGTTAGAATTGCCGGAGGAAAAAGTATTTAGTAACCTGGACAGATACGGTAATACTTCATCTGCCTCTGTGCCTATTGCGCTTGATGAAGCGGTTAAAAGCGGCAGGTTGAAAAGGGGCGATATTGTAGTTTTCTCCGCGTTCGGCGCCGGATTTACTTGGGGCGCTTCAGTAACAAAATGGTAGTAGCCTTAAAAGTTTCATGTTTTAATCCCCTCCCTAAATATTAAGCTAAGTTATATTTTCTGGTAAAATGAATATCCTGCTCTAAAAATCACTCCGGGGATTGAAAGGAGATTCGCAACTATTTCAAGCCAAATTATAAACGTTGTTCTTCCCGTATTTCTAATAGCATCTATCGGATTCTTGTTCGGCAAAAGAAAAAAGATCGATCTTTCTTCGGTAAACGATTTTGTAATCTACCTTGCTACTCCTGCTTTAATAATTTCATCGCTTTCCAGGGATACGATTGAAATAAGCCTTGCCGGCACGGTGTTCATTTCGGTATGCATAATTATAGGCGTTTCATCTATTATAGGCTATCTGACTGTAAAAAAACTGAATTTGCCTATAAAGGTTTATTTGCCGCCTATCCTCTTTGCCAATACCGGCAATATGGGGCTTCCTTTAATTTTATTTGCATTTGGAGAAACCGGATTCAACGTAGGAATACTCTATATGGTTTCCACAACAATTCTTCACTACACAGTGGGAATTATGATTTTAAACTACGACAAGAGCCCGCTTGAAATATTTAAATTGCCGCTTGTCTATTCTGCAGTAGTAGGGGTACTGCTAAGCGTATCAGAAGTACAAATCCCGACTGCTCTTTTCAGGGCAGTGGATCTTTTGGGAGAGGCAAGCATACCGACAATGATATTTGCTCTGGGCTATAAACTCTCAGAAGTAAAAATTACTCATGCGGGCAGGTCTTTTCTAATTGGCGGTATGAGAGTATTTGTCGGGGTAATGCTTGGAGTATTTGTAGTATGGATATTTAAACTTGAAGGAGTGGCTGCAAAGGTTGTTATTCTTCAATCCGCAATGCCGCCGGCAATATTTAATTTCGTGCTGGCAGAAAAGTACAACCAGGACTCTAAAACAGTCGCGTCCATAATATTGGCCGGAACAATCATATCAATTATTACAACCCCGATTATTCTGGCTTTTCTGATGCAATGAAATTATCGGACGTCCAGACACTCAACTTTTATGATAGGCGCCTCAAACCAGTGATATTCCGTATTGTACAAAAGCCCCCTACCATTGGGCAAATAAGAAATACTTTCCTGCTGCGGCAAAGACTTAAGCTCGACCACATTGTAGTCCTGTCCTTTTTTTAATTGACGAGACTCCTTCATTCCTGATTGAGAAAGATCCGTATTAAATTCAAACGCATTCTCATAGGTCAACACCAGAAAACTCTTTCCATCGGGAGCAATATCAAATGCTGATATCACCTGTCCGTAGACCGTTCCCGAGGGATTAATATAGGGAATATCTATTTCGGCAATAAATTCAAGGAGCTGCTCCTTATTTCCTGAGTTTTGCCATTTCTCATTTGATAATCTGTATAATTTCGCAGGATAAGCCTCTGATTCATTAAGATTATCTTCTTTAAGCTTTTCTTCTTTCGTAAGTATATAGATGTCTCCGTTAGGATGTACTGCCATACCTTCAGCATTGTGAGAGTGGTCTGGATAGACAAGTTTCAGTCTTTTAAGGGGATAAACTGAGCGCCCGTATTTTTCGAGTTCTTCAATTACAATGATCTCCACAGAGTCCCTTCTCTTACGGTTGTCACCGATGTCAGCGATAAATACGCATGATTTATTTTCAAGACATCCGCCTAAACTTAAATCTTCAAAGTCAGACCTCTTGGGAGGAACTCCTTCTATCCTTATTTTCTGTGTCTTATTACCTCTTGAATCGGTAATGTAAAAATACTGTCCTCCCCCTGAATCATTTATATGATAAAGCCTGCCCGGGAACTCATTTGAAGCCTCAATCCCTGAAGCCTCATTGATCAAATTATGATCGAGTGTTCCTGATTTCTCGCCCTCGCTCCATTTACCACAAAGAGCCGCCCCGCTCATCTCCGCTATCGAAAAGAGCGGAATCAAAACAAAAATTAATATAAAAAAATAGCCGCTTAATCCAGCTCTATACTGTTCAATCATCACAGGCTTCCTTTTTGAGTATAAGTAATACAATTTTACCTATGACAATTATCAGGCAAAATAGTCTTTAAAGTATATTCTTAAAACTCATGATATGTCCAAAAAAATAATTAAAGGCAGTTCAACCCCTTTTAGAGGGGAGATTACCCCGCCCGGAGATAAGTCTATTTCCCACAGATCCTTAATACTAGGCTCTTTAGCAAATGGACATTCAGTAGTTAAGGACTTTTTAATTTCTGATGATACGCTCTCAACCGCAAACGCAATGAGGGCTCTTGGAATTACAATCGGAATTAACGGAACTCAGGTAGATATCACCGGAAAGGGGTTATATGGTCTTAGTGAGCCTGAAAAAGTTATAGACTGCGGCAACTCCGGTACAACTACAAGGCTGCTAACCGGGCTTTTAAGCGCTCAGACATTTACTTCTATCTTAGACGGGGATAAATATCTCCAAGCAAGACCAATGAGAAGAGTTGTCGGCCCGCTCTCTTTAATGGGAGCCCAGATTGAAGGAAAAGAGGATGGGAACAAACTACCTCTAACAATAACCGGCAAAAAACTCAAAGGAATTCGTTATGAACTACCGGTTGCGAGTGCTCAGGTAAAATCGGCTATTCTTCTTGCCGGACTTTACGCTGATGGAGAAACTGAAGTAATTGAACCTGAACCTTCAAGAGATCACACCGAAAGAATGCTCTCTTATCTCGGGGTCGCTATTCAAAAAAACGGCAATAGCATCAAAATTAATAAAACCCAGGAAATCAACCCTGGCGAGATCATCGTCCCGGCAGACATATCTTCTGCGGCTTTTTTCATAGTTGCGGCACTCATTACCCCGGGTTCAGAAGTCCTGATAAAGAACGTGGGTATTAGCCCCCTAAGAACAGGAATAATTGATATCTTACAAAATATGGGTGGGGATATTGAGATAATAAATCAAAGAGAGGTAAACAAAGAGCCTATCGGAGATATTCTGACTCGTTCAAGTGATCTTCACGGAACTGAAATTAGTGGGGAGCTTATACCTAAAGCAATCGATGAACTGCCTATTGCTGCTGTGGCTGCATGTTTTGCAGAGGGGGAGACTAGAATCAGAGACGCTAAAGAACTTAGAGTAAAAGAAACAGATAGGATTAAGGCTATGGCAACAGAACTTGGAAAATTGGGCGCCCGGGTTTTAGAATTTGAGGATGGCATGTCTATTCATGGGTCTCGATCTTTAACGGGGGCCGTATGTTCGAGCTGGGGCGACCATAGAATAGCAATGTCTATCGCGATTGCGGGAACCCGAGCCAAAGGAGAAACCCAGATACTGGACGCTGAGTGCGTTTCTGTTTCTTATCCGGGCTTTTTTAAAATTATAGATGAACTCCGTCAATAAATGAATTATCCTAGTATTAAAAACCATACAAATATGAAAATGGAAAAAGCTCTAATAATAACAATCGACGGCCCCTCTGGTGTCGGAAAAAGCACCGTCGCAAAATCAGTTGCAAAACGCCTAGGGCTCACATACCTAGACACTGGGGCCATGTATAGGGCAATAGCTCTTCAGGTAAAAAGAAACCCTTTAAATATTGATAACGAAGAGGAGCTTTTATCATTATTACGCAATACAGAGATTGAATTTGTAAACAACAAGGAGAATAATCTGATACTGACTCTTAACAACGAAAACATCACCGATAAGATCAGGAGTCCTGAGATTTCCCGGCTCTCATCCGATGTTGCTACAAAGAGCCTTGTTAGAAAAAAACTTGTTGAAATACAGAGGAAAATAGGGTTAAACGGCAACATAGTCGTAGAGGGAAGAGATATGGGAACTTATGTATTTCCAGACGCCGATTTCAAGTTTTATTTAGATGCTACACTTGAAGAAAGAGCAAAGAGGAGAAGCAATCAATTAAGGGAAGCAGGCCAGAGTATAGGGGTTGATAATATAACAAAAGAGATTGAATTAAGGGACAAACAGGACAAAGAGCGCTTAGAATCTCCCTTGCATCCGGCTCCGAATGCAGTAATAATAAATACTACAAATCTTATTGCCGACGACGTTATAAACAGAATTATTGCAGAAGTTAAGGGTGAGTAAACAAACCTACGCTACCTAATACTAATTCTAATAATGAAATTCGCCCGGTAAATTTGAATCACATCTAATTAAGAGAAGGCAGGACTATGGTAGAAGAGAAAAATTTTGCAGAACTAGTTGATGAAAGTATGAACGTCCCTGATCAGGGGAAAATATTCACCGGTATAGTTGTCCGAGTAGATAAAGATGATGTTTTTATTGATTTTGGCTCAAAGTCCGAAGGAGTTGCTCCGACTGAAGAATTTTATGGAAAGAGCGGTGAGCTTGAAATAGAAGTGGGTGACGAAGTCGAGGTCATGCTCGACCAATATGACCACGGACTCCCCAGACTCTCAAGAAGAAAAGCCGGTCTTATAAAAGAGAATAAAGTAATGCAGGAAAAGTTTGAGAGCGGGGAGCTTATAGAGGCTAAAGTGCTTCAAAAGGTAAAAGGCGGTTTTATAACTGATATAGGAAGCCTGACAGAAATAAGAGCTTTTCTTCCTGCTTCACAACTAGATATAAGGCCTCAATCCGACTTGGACAAATTTGTAGGCGAAAATATAGATGTAAGAATCATAAAGTATACAAATAGAGATATTGTAGTCTCAAGAAGGGCATACCTGGAAGAACAAAGAGAGTCCTTGAAGAAGGAAACACTTTCCAAGCTCGAAGAGGGCATGGAAATCCAGGGAACAGTTGTAAATATAATAAACCAGGGAGTGTTTGTTGATCTGGGTGGATTAGAAGGATTTATTCCTATTAGCGAGCTTTCCTGGGGAAGAATACATCACCCTGGAGATGTTCTATCTGTAGACCAGGAAATAAGCACAAAAATATTAAAAATTGAGGGTGAGTCGAAAGTTACTCTGAGTCTTAAAGCAGTATTGCCCAATCCCTGGGATTCAGTTGCCGACAGGTACGCACCGGGCACCAATATTAAAGGAAAAGTAGCTTCTTTGATGGACTTTGGCGTATTTGTTGAGCTTGAACCCGGAATTGAGGGACTTGTACATGTCTCCGAGATAACATGGACAAAAAGATTTCGCCATCCTAAAGAGGTAGTAGATTCCGGAAGTATCGTGGAGGCAGTAGTAATTGACGTCAATTCGGAAAATAGACGGATTTCGCTGAGCTTAAAACAAATAGAGCCTAGCCCGTGGCAGCTCTTCAAAAAGGAAAATCCTCCGAAATCGGTGATGAAAGGGAAAATAAGAAATGTTACCGATAGGGGAGTTTTCGTAGAGGTTGCCGAGAATATAGTCGGACTTGTAAGACCGGACAATATCTCATGGGCTGGAAAAGTTAATCCTGAGGAAGCTTATAATAAAGGCGATGAAATTGATGTTGTTATATTAAATGTCGACGAGAAAAACGAAAGAGTAGGACTTGGAGTAAAACAGCTTACAGGCGATCCTTGGGAAGACGCGCAACAAAAGTATAGACAGGGCAAGTCCGCAATAACAGGCAAAGTTAAAGAGATAAAAGAAAGGGGAGTTGTAGTAGAGCTTGAAGACAATATAGAAGGATATATTAGGGTGAATGAGCTTCGTCAGAATAAAGAAGAAACGGATGTATTAAAAAAAATCAAACCGGGTGATGAAATAACCGCTCAGGTAGTGGGTTTTGATAGAAGAAACAGGCAAGTAAACCTAAGTGTTAGAAAGCATACGGTGAAAGTTGAGAAAGAGAGGGTTTCCGACTTTAATTCTTCTCAAGCAGAGCCTACCGTTACACTTGGCGATCTTCTTGGCGAAAAGCTGAAATCAATTAACAACGATGAGGTAGTCTAGAAGTGAGGGGCCTTTTCCTTACAATAGTCATACTTTTTCTACTCATATTCACATTTCTTGCAGGAATTGGAAGCGGGCTTTTAATATCCGGAGGGAGCAGTTTTACTTCAGGAGATAAAGTTGCCGTACTCAGAGTTGAGGACGTAATTATTGATTCTCAAATCTATCTGGAAAGCATAGATGCCATAGCTAAAGACGATAATGTCAAAGCGCTCGTCGTCAGGATCGATTCTCCGGGAGGCTCAGTAGGTCCCTCACAAGAGATATACAGTGAACTCAAGAAGCTGGGCAAGGAGCTCCCAATCGTGGCAAGCATCGGCGGTGTCGGCGCATCCGGAGGCTATTACATTGCATGCGCTACCGAAAAAATATATGCTAACCCCGGCTCCATTACAGGAAGTATTGGGGTAATTGCTCAATTCGCGAGTTATGAAAAACTCCTTGATTGGGCTAAGATAGATGTAGAGGTAATAAAGAGCGGCAAATACAAAGACGTAGGATCCCCCTTTAGAGAAATGGATGAAACCGATAAACAGTATATTCAAGAACTTATAGATAACGTTTATTCACAGTTTAAATCAGTCGTGGCCAGCTCAAGAGATCTTGGAACTGAGCAAGTAGATAGTATTGCAGAAGGGAAAATATATACTGGCGAGCAGGCTCTAAATCTTAAACTGATAGACGAACTTGGAACAATAAATGATGCGGTAAGCGAGGCAGGAAAATTAGGTGGAATTGAGGGTGAACCCAATGTAATAAATTTCCCTAAAAAGAAATTTAGTTTCCAGGATTTATTGAACTCAAAATTTGATACAAGTCTTTTGACAGGAATCCCAACAAAATCACGTTTTGGACTTTTCTATCTAGTCGATATAATTAATTGAATATGAAAACACTTTGGGCCCCCTGGAGGATTGAGTACATAACAAGGGAAAAAAAAGAAGAATGTATTTTTTGCGATAAACCCAGGGAAGAAAATGATAAAAAAAACCTTATACTCTATAAAGGTGAAACCAGTTTTATAATTATGAATCGTTATCCTTATTCAAACGGACATCTAATGGCTGTTCCTTACAAACACACAAATAATATGTTAGAACTTGATGATAAGGAAAAACTGGAGCTGATGAGTTTAACTACAAAGTGTATTGAAATCCTAAAAGTAATGAACCCTGAGGGTTTTAATATAGGAATGAACTTAGGTACTGCAGGGGGAGCTGGAATTGATGATCATCTCCATTTTCATATAGTTCCACGCTGGAATGGAGACACGAATTTTATGCCCTTGATTGCAGATGTAAAAGTAATGCCCGAGTACCTTGAAGACACATATGAAACCCTAAGTGAGCAAATAAAAAATAATTGAGAGGTGAGTAATGAGATTCATAAGATTAATACTAATAGTTTTAATAATTGTCTTCTTCGCTATTGTTTACACACAGAACCTTGAAGTATTCACACACTCATTCGAACTGCAGCTTGATTTAAATCAGTACCTAATCGGACCATACATAACCAAGAACATTGTGCTCATCTTGTCCGCATTTGTATTGGGAGTAATAGTAGCGCTCATATTCGGCGCCCTTCAGTCGATATCCGCAAGCTCGTCATCCAGACAAAAAAGCAGAAGAATAAAAGAGCTTGAGGCTCAGTTAGCTGACCAGGGCTCCCAAGCTCCTACGGAGAGCAGCCCTAGTAACACTAGCAGCTCTAGCAATGAAGGGGGGGCCAATCCCTTTTCTCCGCCGTCTTAAACTTGGGTTTATCTAAGATTACGAGGACGGAGATTGGAATAACTTTACTGCCTCTAAATAGGATTCTGTATTAGAATATTATTATGCGTAACATAGGAAAACCAAGCTGGATTAAAGCCAAGCTCCCGTCTGGCAAAAACTACACACACCTCAAGAGCCTGACCAAAGAGCTCAACCTCAACACCGTCTGCCAGGAAGCTCGCTGCCCTAATATCGGAGAATGCTGGAGCGCGGGGACGCTTACGTTTATGATTCTGGGCGACACGTGTACCAGGAGCTGCGGTTTTTGCCATGTAAAGACCGGACATGGCGGAGAGCTTGACTGGGAAGAGCCTAAAAGAGTAGGGCAAGCGGTAAACAGCCTTACCAAAAATAACGCCAATATAACTCACGTTGTAATAACCTCAGTTAATAGAGACGACAAAAACTATGAAAGCGCATGTATTTTTGCCGACACCATTAAAACAGTAAGAGAATATAACCCGGAAGTAAAAATTGAGGTCTTAATCCCTGACTTCAAAGGGGACTCCAAAGCTCTAAATCAGATTCTACAAGCCCGTCCTGAAATACTTAACCACAACATAGAGACGGTGCCCAGACTCTACCGCTTACCACAAATAACCGGTAGCGGAAGAAAAAGATCAGTCCGTCCCCAGGCAAACTACGCCTGGTCTCTCAAGGTAATTTCCGAGAGCAAAGAAAATGGATATCACGAAATGCTTACCAAATCAGGAATTATGGTCGGCCTTGGTGAGGAAACCGAAGAAATATTAGAAACTCTAAGGGATTTAAAAAACGCAGGCTGTGATATAGTGACAATCGGACAGTATTTGCAGCCCACAATAGACCATTTGCCGGTGTCTAAATTCTATCACCCCCTCGAGTTTGATTCCTTAAAAGCTTACGGGGAGAACATTATAGGCTTGCCCCACGTTGAAGCGGGCCCGCTTGTTAGAAGCTCCTACCACGCAGAGAGGCAGGTTCTTAAGCTTGAAAATGGTTCTCTAGGCTGAGATCTATAACTTTTCCCCTATACTTCCACATATAACAAGAAGCATCTTGATAAATTCCTAAAAGCATTTAACATCTTTTCACTATGAAATACGTAATCCTGCAGGGCGACGGAATGCCCGATCATTTGCTCCCGGAGCTCGGTGGGAAAACCCCGCTTGAGGTCGCAAACACCCCAAATTTAGACAAAATCGCCAAATGCGCTACTACATTCGGCATGGTAAAGACCATTCCAGACCCACTTCCTCCGGGAAGCGATGTCGGCAACCTGACAGTGCTCGGATACGACCCGATGGTCTACTACACCGGAAGATCGCCTCTTGAAGCAGCTAGCATGGGGGTAGAGCTTGGCGCGACTGACGTTACTCTGAGATGTAACCTGGTCACACTGGCTTCAGAGAACGGAAGCACTATAATGGAGGATTATAGCGCGGGACATATATCTACCGAGGAAGCAAAAGAACTTATCTTGGACCTCAAAGCTGAGCTTGAAGAAGAGAATTTGACACTTCATCCCGGAGTTAGCTACAGACATTTACTCGTTTGGTCGGGAGGCAATAAAGATATTAATACCACACCTCCTCACGATATATCCGGAAAGGATATAGCAACTCATCTGCCAAGCGGTGAGGGTTCTCAAAAATTAATTGAGCTAATTGAAAAATCAAGACGCATTTTAAAAGATCACCCTGTAAACAAAAAAAGAATTGAAGAAGGAAAAAACCCGGCCACAAGCATATGGCTCTGGGGACAGGGGGTTGCGCCCTCTATGCCCTCGTTTAAAGAACTCTACGGTTTAACAGGGTCGGTTATATCGGCTGTAGACCTTGTTAAAGGTATAGGGAAATATGCGGGTCTGCGTGTGATAGATGTTCCCGGTGCCACAGGTTATCTGGATACAAATTATGAAGGCAAAGTTGACTACGCTTTAAATTCTCTTGAGGAAGTTGATCTAACAATGATTCACATTGAGTCGACTGATGAAACGGGGCACATGGGAGACGCCAAGCTCAAAATCCAGGCAATTGAGGATTTTGACGGCAGGGTAGTGGGACGAGTGTTGGACGGCATAAAGAGATTCGGTGATTATAGAATTCTCGTTATGTCCGATCATCCTACGCCTATTGATATCAGAACTCATATAAACGAGCCTGTGCCGTTTGCAATTTACAGCTCAAGTGATGAAAGTGTGAAAAATGATTCCTTTGTTTACACCGAGAAATCGGCAAGCGGATCTGACGTATATGTTAATGAGGGTTATAAACTTGTGAGCATGTTAATCGGGAATGAAACATAGGCTCAAAATAATTTAGGCGCCCTCACTCTTCACCTCTTCCCACAGCTCATCCATTTCCTCTATTGCAAGCCCTGACAGCTCCTTTCCCCTCTCTTGCGCCTTATCCTCTACTTTACTGAACCTACTGATAAAACCATCTATTGCTTTATGCGCCGTGCTCTCTGAATCAAGTTTTAGATGTCTCCCTAAATTCACTATAGAGAAAACAAGATCCCCAAACTCCTTTTCAATTCCCTGCTTGTTCTGATTTTTTATTTCCACTTCTAACTCACTAAGCTCTTCTTTTACCTTTGGAAGAACCTGCTCAGCGCTTTTCCAGTCAAAACCGACTTGAGACGCCTTCTCCCCAACCCTGTGCGCTCTGAGAAGTGACGGCATAGTACGCGGTATTTCCAGCAGTCTTCTTTTTCTCGACTTTTCCTTAAGCTTTTGTCTATGCCAAATTTTGATAGCCTCTTGGGCGTCCTTTGCCTTTTCATCCCCGAACACATGCGGATGCCTGCTAACCAGTTTACTATGGAGCCTGTCCACAACGTCCTCTATATTGAACTCTTCATCCTCAGAGGCAATCTGAGAGGCAAATATGACCTGAAAAAAAAGATCGCCAAGCTCCTCAATAATGTCATCCTTGTCCTTTTGCTCGATTGCCTGAACAACTTCATATGCTTCTTCGATGATATATGGTTTTATTGAATCCAATGATTGCTCTCTATCCCAAGGGCATCCCTCAGGGCTTCTCAGTTGATTTGAAAGTTCAACAATATCCTGAAAATTCTTCTTCATGTTATCTCCTATTTACAAGCTTTACTTCAGAGCAGAAACTCTATATCAATAATACACTGATCAAATATTAATAGATGTTGTTTGAGGTTTAGTTGGGATAATAAATCTCTAAAGTTTTTTAAATCAAACCTATTTAGACTTTAACTCTGAACCTTTTTGGATATTTGGTAAGATTAGTACAGCCGTTCTTTTCAACGACAACCACATCCTCAATCCTAATACCGCCTACCTTCTCATAGTAAAGCCCGGGTTCCACTGTAACCACATTTCCCTCTCTGAGTATTTCATCACCCATCCCTATTCTCGGCGGCTCGTGTATCTCAAGCCCAAGACCGTGTCCGGTGGAATGGATAAACCCCTGTTGTTTTCCGTTAAGATTCCCGGTCTCAAATCCGGATTCATTAAAATACTCAACAATTGCTGTGTGGACATCCCTACCCTTGACCCCATCCTTTATCATGCTTATTCCAAGTTTCTGACCGTTGAGCACTGTGTTATACATTCTTACCAACTTTTCAGACGGCTCCCCTCTTATCACGGTCCTGGTCATATCCCCAAAATATCCTGTCTCCTGGGACCTCGGAAAAATATCAATCACTAGTGGTTTATCAGCAAATATCGGCCCCTCACCGCTGTGATGGGGCATGAAAGAATGGACGCCTGAGGCCACAATTGTATGCGAGGCGTTATAGCCCATCCTCGAGAGCTCAGCGCTAACCTCACCTTTTACCTTTTCTGAGGTAAGAATCTGACCATCTATGTAAAGCTTATTTCTTCTGATCTCTGAAGAAGCTACCATCCTTATGGCAAGGTCCATTGCCCTTGCGGTTTTTCTTAAAGCATCTTTAAGCGAGCCCACTTCCTGAGGTGTCTTTTTAAGCCGCTCTTTAAAAAATGGCTCTTCCTCGCTGACTTTAATCGTATATCCCCGCTTCCTTAATTCATCAGCATACTTTATTGAAAACATTCCGGGGACAAGAGCTTTTTTAATCTTAAGATCTTTAAGAACTTCATCAGCTATATCCACAAACTTAAGACGCTTTCGCTTTTTAGATAATAATCTTCTTTGGTAATCCGACAATGATAGTACTACATCAACAGTAGCCTCATTCTTTCCCCTATCAATCTCAAGATCACTCAGAACTAGTATCTTTTCCCCCTTATGTTCTATGTAAATAACGGGGTCCGGAACAAAAAAATTGGTCCTGTAAAGTAGATCCGCGTTGTTCTCGGTAGTATCAATAATTAATAAACTGTCCTTCTTCATTAGAAAAACTATACACAACGACCGATCTAAATATCAAGAGAGGAAGCTTTTCAAGTTAAAACTCAACATAAATTGATCCTTATATTAGATTAAACACGTGTTATAATTAAAGCGCTGATGGGGTCTAGAAATCCAAGCGACACAAAGGAGGATACGATGACTAACAACCCTGCGTTTTTCATTTTAATTCTGGGGGCTTTTATTTTTTCATTCATAGGGACAATTAAACCCGTAGAAGCCCAAGACGGAGATTCGGCTCAAAAAATATCAGTCGATCAAGTTTGCGAGCTTTACATAGACGAGCCAATGTCCGCAGATAGTCTTTATAAAGACAAAACAGTCCAAACTACCGTTAAAGCTGAAATGGTTAAGAAGATTTATTCATTATGCTCAGACGCCCCAGAGGGAACATTTACAATGGAAGTTGTCACCAGAAGCCAAAGGGTTGTGCAGTGCTTCTGTAATTCACCTGATCAAAAAAGTGTGCTTGATACCGCCAAGGGCAGTACTTTGAATATACAAGGCACATTTAAATCCTTAACCGCGTCTTTTTTTGAAAGCGAGTCTAAACAATGCACTCTAACTATTCAGAACTGCACTTTTAATTAACGATGCAGACTACCCTTAGGTTTCTATATTCGTTATCCCTAACATTTTGGATCGGGAGCATCTTCTTTTTTTCTATGATTGCGGCTCCGAGTATTTTTAAGAC
Organism: Deltaproteobacteria bacterium; assembly: GCA_029262255.1. Taxonomy (GTDB): domain Bacteria; phylum Desulfobacterota_D; class UBA1144; order Nemesobacterales; family UBA2774; genus CR02bin9. Next base: position 19,479 of record JAJCZT010000050.1, on the reverse strand, counting down.
CCTCTCTCGAGAACTCGCGGGAAATGTTGTTTCAGATATCTTTCCAAAGTACTATCTGGTTTCCTATGTTTGCGGAGCAGTTGCTCTTATTAGCTCCATCCTTCTAATCTACTTAGGAAATCATCTTTCGCATCTGACAAATACAATAATATTGACAGCTCTGGTAGTCATGATTGGACTAGCTGTCTACGCTGGAGAGATTGTTACGCCACAGACCCATAAAGTCAGAACTGAGATGAGAGCTGTTGAAGAAAATAGCCCTAAATACCAGGAAATACGCAAGGAATTCGGGCAGTTACATAGAAAAGCGGCAATCTTAAACTCTGCAATCTTTATATTTGGGGTTGCCTTAGTGTTTATTCATGCATATACTAATAGGGAATAATATATCAAGGGAGGTAGTTATTAAATGTTCACTGTAACTACTAAAGCGGCTGAAGAAATCAAAAAGTTATTAGCTGAGGAAAACATTCCTGAGGCAGTTTTAAGAGTAAGAGTTGTGCCCGGCGGATGTTCAGGATTTTCATATGAGATGGGTTTTGATGACGAAATTGAAAAATCTGATGAGATCATTGAAGCACTAGGAGTGAGAGTAGCAATTGATGAGTTAAGCTATCCTTATATTGAAGGTGGTGTATTGGATTATAATGACGGTCTTAACGGTACAGGGTTTTCAATAGGTAACCCTAATGCAACCGGGTCCTGTGGCTGCGGGCAATCATTTACAGCATAAACTATAAAAATTAAGTTTTATAACGGCTGGCTAGAACATTAGTTCAATCCAGCCATTTTTTTTACTGAACTTACCAATCTCAAACCTTTCAGGTTATAATAATCCAAATTCCCAAATAGACTGTATTTGATTAACAAAGTATTATAATCATAACAATTATATAGGAGATTAAAATGAAATTCGGTATTGGTTACTACACAATGCAGTCCCCGCAACACAAACCTAGACCACATAGAGAATTATATGCGGAAATGTTAGAAGAAATCAGCATGGCGGATCAAATGGGGTATGACTCAGCATGGGTTTCGGAACACCATTTTTTGAGTGACGGGTACTGTCCCTCTCTTTTGTTAACCGCCGCTGCCATCGCTGCCAAAACAAAAAATATTCGTATCGGCACTGGCGTACTATTACTCCCGCTTCACGACCCGATCAGGGTTGCGGAAGACGCAGCTGTCGCTGACCTGATCTCAGGTGGACGCTTAATATTAGGAATAGGACTTGGATACAGACAAGAAGAATTTGATGGTTTTGGCCGATCTTTAAAGCAAAGAAGAGGCCGCATGGAAGAGGGGATCGAAATCCTTACTAAAAGCTGGGGCGACGAGCCTTTTAGCCTTGATGGAAAGTACTACCAGCTTCAGGATATAAATGTAACTCCAAAACCTGTTCAAAAACCTATACCGATCTGGGTAGGCGCGTTTACCGAGCCCGCTATAAGGAGAGCCGCGAGGATAGGTGCACCGCTTTTTATACCGGCGATTGGCGTAATACCTATAGTTAAATATCTCTTTGACCTTCATAGTTCCCTTTTGACTGAATATGGGAGGAACCCCGATGACTATGAGAAACCTCTTGTTAGAGAGATGTATATTTCAGATATGAAAGCTGATGATGCATGGGAAAAGATAAAAGAACATGTTACTTACACCGCAAAAGGCTATGCTTCATGGGGTTCTATGGTCGATCAGCAAGGGAATTTATTATCTGACCCTGATGACCCGATCCTCTATGATATTGCCAGAGAGCAGTCTATAATTGGAACATCTGAAGAATGTATTGAGACGATTAAGCAATACCAGCAGGAGCTTCCGATTGATAATCTTATCTGCCGGTTTAAATTCCCTGGTATAAGTCACGAAGAAGCTATGAGATCTATGAAATTATTTGTAGAAAAGGTCCAACCTCACGTTTCATAGCGGAAAATAAGTTAAAGTATAGATGTTTTGATCAGTTTGAAGATTTAAATCACATATAAAATTAAGAAAAAAAGCGCTAAATAGCACTGGAGAGAATGACAAATGAGCCGACCTTCAAAATTGATGTTAATACATGAGCAAGCAAGGTCATACAAGAAGATAAAGTCAAAAGATATAGTTGACTCCCTATACACAGATTTTGTACCTTACAATGAGCTTGAAGATTTCTCACACGAAATAAAAGCTCCTTCAGGGGAGAAAATAGAGCTAGTTGACGACCCGGCGGTAATAATAGGAACCGCAGTACTAAAAAGCACAAATAAAAGGGTGGCTATTATTGGTCAGCAAATGCCTACAAGCGATGACGACCGTCTAAAATATAACTTTGGACTTGTAAAAGCTGATGGGTATGGACTTGCGCACAACATGATGGAATACGCTGAAGAAAATGATCTGATGCTCCACGCATATGTGGACACAATAGGCGGTGACCCTTTTGATTATTCTGCGGAAAAACTCCAGTCCTGGCTCATTTCATTCTGCCAGTCAAAAATGATTTCCCTTAAGACCAAATCAATCTCGCTTGTGCTTGGCAGCGGTGGCAGCGGTGGGGCTATCGCCTTTCAGCTCGCGCATAAAAGGTTTATGCTGTCTCGAGCTGAATATTCAGTTATTACAGCGGAAGGCTGCTCTGCAATACTTTTTAGAAGCGGTGATAAAATCGAGGAAGCGCTTGAAGTATTACAGCCCACCTCGGACTATATGCTTAAGTATGGAATGGTAGACAAAGTTATTAAAGAGCCTTCTCTTGATAGCTCAGACTATTTAACTAACACACTGAATTTAATTGATAAAACATTAGTTAAAGCAACGGAAGAACTCGAGAAATCCGATACAAATTACCTTAAGAAGAAACTAATAGAGAAAATTCAGGAAGTCGGACAGGTTGAAAAAGGCGACCATCGTTATCAGGCTATAGCTAAAAAGATTAGAAGCTGGCTGCCCCATGCCTTTGGCAAAAGCGCAACGCCTGAAGTATCTCACATGCAGATAGCCCTTTACGGTGCCGAGCCTCATTTTTGTAATGATGAAAAGGATGCCGAGGGCAACATAACAAGACCTGGATGCAGAAAACACTTTGCAAAAGAGGACTTTCAAAAGAATTTCTTTTCATGCCCCTACTGTGAAAAACCATCTCCCCTGGGATCAGATGATTATCTTGACCTGCTATTAAATACGGATTCGTTTCATGAGCTTCATTCTAATCTCAGTACAGAGAATATTGATGCACGGTTTACTTTTTATGATTACTTCGACACGAGAAAGAAAGCGTCAAAGCGTACCGATTCCAAAGATTCGCTCGTTGTCGGTTATGGATTGATGAATGACATTCCGGTAGCGATTGCTGTATCTGACTTTCGTTTTATGGGCGGATCTATGGGAGCTGTGTTCGGAGAAAAGATGAAGCTAATTGTGGATCATGCTATAAACGAGAACCTGCCTCTTGTATCGGTAACCGCATCCGGTGGTGCCAGAATGCAGGAGGGCACAGTGGCGTTATATCAAATGGCTAAAACTATTTCTGCCATAATCAATCTTAAAGAAGCCGGACTCCCTTATATATCTCTCCTGGGTCATCCTACTACAGGGGGCGCCTTGGCAAGCTATGTTGTACAAGGGGACTTTATGATTGCAGAAAGAAAAGCTACGGTAGCATTTGCAGGAGATCGAGTGGTTAAACTTGCCAGTGGCGGAAGAGGTGTTGATCCAGACACAATGACGTCTGAATTCTTTTCCAAGCAAGGTGGAATTCATTTAGTAACGGAGAGAAGTCAATTAAAATCCTCTATTGCGGGACTACTAAGAATTACCCCCTGGTATCAAAGATATAAAGCGGATGGCGAGTAATTTTTCCATTCTCTACAATTTAGTTGAATTGTTCGCTAATTATAAGTCTTCAAATTTTAAAGAATGCTATCACAATAAACTATGTACTTTATATTCTAGGGGGCAAATCCCAGGTTAATTTGAAACAACCAAAATCTGCGATTTAGCCTTTTTATTCTGAATCATTATGGAAACGGATCCCAACTTACAAACAAAACCATCTAATAGTGAGGTCGTGATAATAGGGGCAGGTCCGGCCGGACTAACCGCGGCTTACGAACTCCTTAAAACGGGTATAAATTCGACAGTGGTCGAAAAAGACGGCGTAGTCGGCGGACTGGCAAGAACTGTGAATTATAAAGGATATCACTTTGATATAGGCGGCCACCGTTTTTTCACTAAAGTTAAGGTTGTTGACGATATGTGGCACGAGGTGTTGGGGGAAGACTTTTTAACTAGAAAACGTCTTTCCAGAATCTACTACAACAACAAATTTTTTAATTATCCATTCAATCTTTCAAATGCGCTCTTCGGCTTAGGTATCTGGAACAGCACGATGATTGTACTAAGTTATATTTGGGCTCAAATGTTCCCGGAGAAGCCGGAAAAATCATTTGATCAGTGGGTTACAAACCGTTTTGGAAAACATCTCTATAATCTTTTTTTTAAGACTTACACTGAAAAAGTATGGGGAATGCCCTGTAATGAAATCAGTGCTGAATGGGCCGCACAAAGAATAAAGGGACTCTCTTTATTAAAAGCAATTAAAAATACTCTTCTTAAAGAACAGAGCAAGAATAAAGAGACTGTAGTTAAGACTCTAATCGACAGCTTTCAATATCCGAAATTTGGCCCTGGCATGATGTGGGAAAAGGTAACAGACACACTAAACAAAGAGGGCAGCAACGTACTTTTAGACTCGGATGTTGAAAAAATTTGCATCCAGAATAATAAAGTCGAAACTATAGAGATCTGTTCCAAAGGGCAAATTAAGTTAATACCCGGAAAACATTTTATTAGCAGTATGCCGATACGTGAGCTAATTCAAAAGTTTGATCCACCGGCACCAAAAGAAGTCCTAGAAGCTGCAACTAACCTTAAATACAGAGATTTTTTAACTGTTTCACTTGTAATTGATAAACCCGACGTATTCCCGGATAATTGGATATATATTCACGACCCGAATGTACAAGTCGGGAGAATTCAGAATTTTAAGAACTGGAGTCAGGACATGGTCCCACTTGAACAAAAGACTTGCCTGGGACTCGAATACTTTTGTTTTGAGGGAGACGGTCTCTGGTCAATGGATGATCGGGATTTAATAGAATTAGGAAAAATAGAGCTTGGAAAAACAGGTTTGGTAAGTACTTCGCTTGTTGAAGACGGTACAGTTGTAAGAATGCCTAAAGCATATCCTGTTTATGATTCTACGTATCTGGAATCACTAAACGTGATTCGGGATTTTCTCAGTCAAATAGATAATCTCCAGCTTGTGGGCCGTAACGGAATGCATAAATACAACAATCAGGATCATTCCATGCTTACAGCGATGTTAGCTGTAAAAAATATACTGGGTGCTAATTATGACTTATGGAAAGTTAACGCTGAGCAGGAGTACCATGAAGAAATAAGCAGGGAAGAGGAACAAGAATTTAAGGACCTTTCATCAACCCAGCCCCTTGTTCCTGAATCTATTAATCAATCTATAGTAGACCAGGCAATAATTCGTGCTTTCTCAAGACTAGATAAATCAGCCTTTGCAACTGCCATAGGAGTGGTCTCGGGACTTGCCGTTTTCTTAGCCACTATTTTCCTAATTATTAAGGGGGGAGAGGTAATAGGGCCCAACCTTCGACTTCTAGGACAATATTTTATCGGTTATACGGTAAGCATCGAAGGCGCTTTTATCGGTTTTGGGTACTCATTTTTCTGGGGTTTTATATTCGGGTGGCTATTTGCGTACCTAAGAAATTTCTTTACCGGCCTATATATATTAAGAATTAAAAGGAAATCTGAGTACTCCAGCTTTAAGGATTTTATTGATTATATATAATAGAGTTAATTGATACATAGGATTATGAAAAATGACAAATAGATCTGATGAAGAAAAACTCCTAGAAGCCGTTGCACTCTTAAATGCCAAGATGCTGGGTCTCATACTTGGAATATCATTCGGACTTATGATATTCATTGTAACAATCTGGCTTGTTATTAAAGGACCTCAACTAAGTCCCTCCGGGCAGTACGTAGTGGGACCCCATTTGCAATTATTAAGTCAATTTTTTATCGGATACAGCGTTTCTTACATTGGCAGCATAATCGGTTTTATTTACGGTTTCGCAGTCGGCACTATTAGCGGTGGATTAATAGGATGGATATATAACGGTATAGTATTATTAAGACAAAAATATTAACCAGGTCTAGACCTTTCATATATTGTATTTCTATAAATTTGTTGATGCAAAATGTCAATATGAAACTATAGTCTAGACACATAATAATGAATCCTGAAAATCCATACTTCTCTGTGATAATTCCTACTTATGAGCGTCCAGCTCAGTTGGCTAAATGCTTAGAATCTATTACGCATCTTGATTTCCCCAAAAATAAATTTGAAGTTTTAGTAGTAGACGACGGCAGTAAAATACCTCCTGAAGAATTAGTAAATTCTTATATAGACAGACTCAATATCAGACTGCTTACTCAGGTAAACGCAGGACCGGCAGGAGCCCGAAACACCGGTGCGGAAAAAGCAAAGGGAAAGTTCCTAGCATTTACAGATGATGACTGTGAGCCCGAGCTCAATTGGCTAAAAGCTTTTGAAAAAGAGTTCAAAAGAGATTCTGAGATTTTCATAGGCGGTCATACAATAAATGCACTCCCAGAAAACCCCTATTCTACCGCCAGCCAAGAGTTAATAAATTATCTTTACTCCTACTATAATTCAGATACTAATAATGCAACGTTCTTTGCTTCAAACAACATAGCGGTCAGAGCTGATCTGTTTAGGAAACTTGGAGGCTTTGATGTAACTACACTTCGTGCAACCGCTGAAGATAGAGAAATATGTGATAGATGGATCTATAACGGTTATACAATGACTTACACTCCCCAAGCGATTGTATTTCACAGCCACGACCTATCACTTGCTCAATTCTGGAGACAGCATTTCAATTATGGCAGAGGAGCATATTATTTTCGCAAAGTACGGGCTATGCGCGGGCAGGAAAAAGTTAAGCTGGAACCCTCATCCTTTTATACGGAGTTAATACTTTATCCACTTAAGAAAAAGGAAAATCAACATAAAATCTATACCTCTGGACTTTTGGTTCTTTCGCAAATTGCAAACGCTTTGGGCTTTTATTGGGAAAATGTAATCCGATATTTCAACAAAAACTCATAAACTTCTCAATTAAATTAGTATGTCTCGCGGATGATTTATTAAAAGGAAAATTCTTGAATATTTTCATAGTATTAGAAAATTTAGTACAATATTGAATAGCTATATTACTGTAACTACTCCAAAGCAGGGAACTAATAGTTGAAAAGCGACCGCCAACAAAAAAGAGCATTCATACTAAAACAAATAAGTCCCTACAAGAAATATATAGCTTTATTGATATTACTCTTTTTTATAGCCTCCGCATTTGATGGAATATCAATAGGCTTGCTGGTTCCTCTCTTAGCAAGCTTACAGCAAGTACAGAACTACGGAGAGCTTCCGAAAATCCTTCAGTCGGTTATTGAGCTCTTTTCGAGATATCCTATCGAGAAGCAGGTAATTATTTCACTAGTCTTTGTTGTATCCTCTATATTATTAAAGAATCTTTTCCTTGCCATATCCCGCTATTTAGCCTATTGGCTCACCACTAGATTAATAGTAAATTTGAGATCGCAGATAATCGACACGCTGATGCTCGTAGGTATAGGTTTCTATAATAATGTGAAGACAGGTGACTTGGTTGAAAAGACAATATTTAATACTGTAATGACGGAAGAGATAATCAAAAATGCAACCGAGCTTATAGATCATTTTGCCTCCTTTACCATACTTATGGCTTTGCTGATTATCTTTTCATGGAAACTTACCTTTCTTACAATAATACTTGCGGCATTAATAGCATTTGGAGTCTCAATTTATATAAAAAGACTCTCTCTTATCGGTCAAAACTTTTTAGTCGCCAGTAGAGACCTAACTGCTACCTTGCAAGAAAATCTTTCCGGAATCGAAGTTATAAAATCATTTACAAAAGAACGTACAGAGTCAGAGAAACTAAAAGGTAAAATTGAAAACCACGCCAGTAGCCGCCTGAATTTACTCTTCGGTAATTATATGGTTCATATCCTTACCGAAGCACTCGGCGTGATTGCAATAGCCTTTCTTTTTTTAGTCGCTATTAAGACCTCCGATATGGATTATAAAATAGTGCTTACACAGTTATTACCTTTTATATACATCCTTGCACGTATGTTACCGACAATAAAAATGATTAATCAGGCAAGGGGTATTATAGTAAGCAGATGGCCCGCTTTAGATGCAGTCTATGACCTAATAAGATTAGACAATAAACCGCTTATCAAAAACGGCGATAAAAACTTTACCGGAATAAAAAGATCTATACACTTCAAGTCTCTATCTTTTTCTTATAATGACGATGACAAATACGCACTAAAGAATGTAGATTTTCAAATTCCCAAAGGCAAAACAACTGCAATTGTTGGACAATCAGGAGCCGGGAAATCAACGATAACTAACCTGCTACTAAGGTTTTATGACCCTCAGGGCGGCAATGTTTGTATCGATGATGAGCCCCTTACAAATTTCAAGATAAATTCATACCGAAAAAATATCGGCATAGTGAGTCAGGATACGTTTATCTTCAATGATACCGTTAAAAATAATATCGCTTTTGGTGCCTTGGAAGATACGTCAGAAGATAAGATAATAGAGGCGGCTAAGAGAGCAGGGGCGCATGAATTTATTGCAAACCTTCCTGATGGTTACAATACGATCCTGGGAGAGAGGGGGCTAAAACTCTCGGGAGGACAACGGCAAAGAATATCTATTGCAAGGGCAATACTGAAGGACCCTGAAATACTAATCTTAGATGAAGCAACAAGTTCGCTCGATAGCACAACTGAACAGCTAATCCATAAAGCTATAACAGAGCTCAGTCTAAATCGTACAGTGATAATGATAGCCCATAGACTCTCGACAATTAAAAGCGCGGACCAGATAATTGTCTTAAAAAACGGGAGTGTTTCAGAAATAGGAAAGGAGAAAGAGCTTCTGGGTAACGAGGGAGAATATTACAATTTAGCTCAAGCTCATATTCTTCTAGATGATGCTGAGTGAATTTAAGTTTTCTAATCCTCACTGATTATTAATTTAACCTAGATACGATAAGCATTTTACAATGACAAAGAATAAACCTTACATATCCGTTATAGTTCCGGCTCACAACAGCAGAAAATTCATTAGACAGTGTTTAGAGGCACTGGGTGAGTCTACGTATAAATCATTTGAAATTATCGTTATTGACGATGCATCAACCGATAATACAATCGACATAGCAAGGGAAATGGGATCGACCGTGCTTGAGCTTAACTGCCAATCAGGCCCCGCTATTGCCAGAAATTACGGGGCAGATTATGCCAAAGGGGAAATCCTGTTATTTATTGACTCCGATGTGCTGGTAAAGAGAGATACTATTGAGCGTATCGCTTCTGTTTTTATAGACAATCCAGATATATCATCTCTATTTGGCTCATACGACGACACACCCTCGGATAAAGATTTCTTATCACAATACAGAAATCTCCTCCACCACCACGTCCATCAAAAATCTAATCCTGATTCAGCAACTTTCTGGGCCGGTTGCGGTGCGATCAGAAAGGATGTCTTCCTAAAACTAAAGGGTTTCGATCATAAAAAATTTGCGGAGCCGTCCATAGAAGATATTGAGCTTGGGCATAGAATGCGGGAGAACGGTTATAAAATAAAGCTCGATAAAGATCTGCAAGTTACACATTTAAAACACTGGGGCTGGTACTCCATGATCAAGACCGACATATTTAACCGTGCGGTGCCATGGTCTAAATTAATTCTTCAAACTAAATCATTGCCGGAGGATTTAAACCTGCGTGTTTCAGATAGAGTAAGTACCGCATTTGTAGGATTATTAGTCATCTGCCTGATTATTCTAGCCTTGGATATATTAAATATTTATACCCCGCTAAGCACAGGGCTGCTTTTAACAATTATTGCTATTATTCTAGTCTCCTTAATCGCCCTCAATCGTGAATTATACGGGTTCTTTCTAGCAAAAAAAGGACTTAAATTTACCCTCCTGGCGATTCCTTTGCATTTTTTATACTACTTTTATTGTGGGGCTTCGTTTGGAGTTTGCTGGATACAAAGCAAGATCGGTTTTTTTAACTCAAATCAAAAGAATTCCTAAGATCTTGGGGAATTGAGGGAGTTAGCAGCAGAGTGAGACTCGGTATAGGTACCGGTAAGTTTTTTCACTTTATCAATTTCCTCGGGATTGTCTAAATTCTCACCCTTACCCATTTCATAGAGGAAGTTAGCGTTATCTCTTGGGGCATGGCTTTTAACGTTCGGGTCAAAGAAAACCTCTTTCGTGTGTACCAACCCGGCTCTGTTATAGGATGCAAGTTCATACTTCATTCCCATCCTGAGGGCATCACATGGGCAGGCTTCTGTACAAAAACCGCAAAACACACATCTCATAAAATCAATGTTATAAACTTTGGGTCTTCTCTCAATCCCGTAATCATCCGCAGGCTCGGCAACAATAGATATCGCCTGTGTAGGACAGGCAACTTCACAAAGCTTGCACGCAACACATCTTATCTCCCCTTGATCATCGGCCGGCATCACATGAATTCCCCTGTATCTTTCGGGGAGCTCTTTTACCTCTTCAGGATATTGGACGGTAATCGGCCTATAGCGGATCAAATGCTTTATAGTTAAGAAGAGACCACCTAATATTTGAGGAAAGTACAGCTTCTCATACCAAGTCAGCTCGGGGTGTTTTAGTACTTTTATTTTTATAGTCATATTTATTAGCCCTACGCAATACTCCAATAAGTTATAACATAATCAGACTATTTTGAAAGTATAAAAAGTTTATTATCTTTATCTAAGCTCGTCCCTCATTCTTCTATAAACTAGAACACCGGAAATTACAGAAATGGTTAAGCAAATCGTACCGAAGAAATAATTACTCAAGAGCATTTTCCCCACCCCGATCATCCCAAAGAAAAGAAAGCTAACCCCGAGGAGCCAATTATAAATTACCGGCATAAACTGGGGGCGTACAATCTCAGGATGTATTTCGCTTGCAGGTTTCCACCAGCCCCAGGGACGCACTCTTTTATAAAATTCGCCGAGCGTATCATTTGGCTCGGGTTTTGTCAAAAAAGTAACAACAACCCAGGTTATTATAGAAACCGGGATGACAATTATCTGATGCTTTAACTCCAGAGACTCGCCATTTGACTTCGTATATATAACTAAGACTAATATAGTTAAAAGTGAAGCGGCTAAAGCGGATATTTCGGACCACGCGTTTATTCTCCACCAGAACCACCTTAGTATAAGAACCAATCCCACCCCGGCGCTCATAGCCCAGAGAAATATCCATGCTTTTCCGATATTGGTTATATAGAACGCAAAATATCCCGCCAGAACTGTCAAAACTAGGGTACATAATCTCGCAATTAATATATAATGGCCCTCTGTAGCGTCCTTCTTTATAAAACGCCTATAAATATCGTTCATCAGATAAGAGGCGCCCCAATTAAGCTGGGTTGATAGTGTGGACATAAAAGCTGCTAGAAAGCTTACAAACAAGAGCCCCTTTAAGCCCGGCCCCAAAAAGTCCCGTATAACTACTATATACATTGCTTCATTATCCCCGCCGTAATCCTGAACTCGCGGATAGATAATGAGTGAAGCCAAGGCTACTAAAATCCATGGCCAGAGACGGAGTATGTAGTGGTTAATTGCGAACCAGGCAGTGCCTAATACCGCATGACGCTCGTTTTTGGCAGAGTTTATCCTTTGTATGAAATACCCTCCGCCGTCCGCATTATGAGAAGACCACCAGATAATGCTTATATACACAAGAAACGCGAAGAAGCTTGAGTCCCAAAATCCCGCACTTACCGGCTCCCCTCCCGAAGGGGTCATAAAAAATGAAATATGTTTCTCATCAATATTGCCAATCTTATCTATAAAGCCTGAGAATCCCCCAATTTCGGGTGAGCCTATTACAACCCATGCTAGAATAATCGTCCCAAAAAGGGCAACGAAGTATTGAAGAAAATCTGTAAGGGCAACCCCCCAAAGACCCGACATCATCGTATAAAAAAAGGCAATAGAAATACAGATCACGATTGCAATAGTGGTATCAACTCCGAAGAAGACCTTAAAAACCTTGGCCATTGCGCTAATAACCCACCCCATGACTATAAAATTAAATAGGGTCGAGAAATAAAAGGCTTTAAATCCTCTGAGAAATGCCGCCGGTTTTCCACTGTAGCGAATCTCAATAAGCTCGTTGTCAGTTATAACTTCAGCCCTTCGCCAAAGCCTCGCGAAAACAAGAACGATAAATACATGGCTGAAAAGGTAGTTCCACCAGAACCAGTTTTTCCATATCCCCTCTGTCCGTATCCAGCCGGTTACCGCCAAAGGCGTGTCGGCGGCAAAAGTCGTAGCAACCATTGACGTGCCTAATATCCACCAGGGCAGACTGCGTCCTGAAACAAAATAAGAAGACATGCTGCCGCTCGCGCGTTTTGTAAAATAAATACCTATTGCAAGCGACAAAATGAGATATGCGGCGACTATAGCCCAATCCAGCGGACTAAGCGCAGATAGAGCGGTCTCTATTGATTGGGGCATTGAAATTGTAATTTACCTGACGCGGATTTAACAAAATAGTTCTTTTAGAAGTGTAAAATGACATTTATAGCATGGTGTAATTTTTGTGAGAGTTATTAAACCGGCTCAGTTCTTAGCCCAGACTTACAGGCAGGCGTCCCTTTGCCTCTAGTTCGCCTAAAAGGACATCAGCCGCCGCCGTTTGGCATTCACTTAGCGAATCAAAACTACATATAACGGTTTTAAAATTACCAAAATCCTGAACTACGTATGGAGAGCCAAAAGAGATAAGGACTGTCTCCTTAGATACAGACTCCAGTTTGGTCAAAATATCCTTGAAATAATCCGGCAAAAAGGATTGCTTTTTCCAGGCTCCGACAGATGTGTAAACAAGACAGATTATCGCGGTATCATCAAAAATATTATCTGTTACAGGTTCCCCATTGCTGTTAAGAAAAATTAATACCTTTTCCGAGCTTACTCCTGTTTCTTCTAAACGTTTATTAAATACGCTCGATATGTCTATATCCGACTGAGTTACATCAAAAGTATAGACGCGCGCTTTTTTCGATTTAAGCACGCCTCCTCTTACAATACAAACCGACCGCCTGGCAATCTGCTCTCTTAGTTTTGTACCTTGCTCTAAGATTTTTGAATCACTGGTACCGTCTGGAGTAAGCCATTTGTTCTTAACCGATATTATTCTCTCAACACTCGGATTCAGGCTACTTTCATCAAGCTCTACGTTTGACGAATTACTGAGGTTTCGAATTAATTTAAACGGATCCTTCGGATCGAGTATTATGTCACAGCCCGCATTTAGAGCTTGACTTGAGATATCCCCTTCATCCCCCAGTTTTATAATCCCCTCCATATGTAATGAGTCGGTAATAATTAACCCCTGATATCCCATCTCATCACGTAGCAAATCTGAAACAAGCCCTTTTGAGATCGTTACAGCATTCCCATCCCCAATTTCGGGGAAAGCTACATGTGCCGTCATAATCGAGGCTACACCGGCCTCTATGGACTCCTCAAACGGGATTAAGTCGCTATTTAGTAGTATTTCCTTACTCGTACTTAATACGGGCAAATCCACATGCGAATCAACTCCGGTACGGCCGTGCCCGGGAAAGTGCTTTGCGCAAGCTAAAACTCCCCCTTCCTGACAACCTTTAATAAACGAAACGCATAGACGTGATACAAGCTCAGGATCATCTCCATATGAACGGATGTTAATAATCGGATTATCAGGATTGGAATTTACATCCGAAACAGGTGCAAAGAGTAAATTGAGCCCGCACTGCTTCATTTCCCGGGCTATAAAACGTGCCTGATTGTAAACAAGCTCCTCATCACGGGCCGCACCAAGAGACATGGCAAATGGAAAAAGTGTCGTACCGGACACTATCTGTCCCAAACCCCTCTCGGCATCACAACCGAAAAGAAGAGGAATCTCACTAACAGCTTGAAGCTCCCGGGTTGCCTCTGTGACAATATTCCTCTCGCCGTTGAAAATTATGAATCCTCCTACCTCGCATTCCTTCACAAGCCTTCTTGCCAGGGGTAGGGAATTCGGGTCGTTAAAATCTATCCTCGGCATTATCACCTGGCCGATTTTTTGAGCTATATCTAGCTTGTTAATATCCAATTTGCTCATAATGTTTTTTAGGGACAAATTTCTGAATTATGGTTACGGTCTTCCCAAAGCAATCTTGCCCATAGGAACTCTTCTCTGTGCTCCTGTAACTCTCGGAAGGTTTGTTGTATTTCCAGAAATCAATTCGTTTGCCAGTACCGCAAATGCTACAGCTTCTTTAGCATCGGCAGGGATTCCATAATCATCGGAAGTCGTACATTTTAGTGCGGGCAATTTAGCCTTTATCCTCTCCATCAATTGTGGATTATGACACCCTCCGCCGCTAAATATAACTTCATCTATATCCCAGTTCGGGAAAATAAAATTCTGATATGAAGATACAATCGACTCTACGGTCAGCATCAAAAGCGTCGCCATCAAATCTTGGAGCGAGAGCATCTCGTTTTCTATATAAGAGTACAGTGTGGCCGACATTTCCTGCCCAAAGAGTTCTTCTCCGGCGGACTTTGGAGGGGGTTTTCTATAATAAGGGTCGGACAAGAGTTTATCTAAAAGTTCTTTATTAACCTCTCCTGCCAAAGCCAATTGCCCATCTTTATCGTATTTTTCTTTTCCGCCCGTAGCTAACTTTACAACCCCATCCATCAGCATATTTCCGGGCCCGGTATCAAACGCAATTAAATCATCGATATTCTCTGTCACCACAGTCGCGTTTGCTATACCGCCAATATTCTGAGCTATGGAAACCGTGCCCTTTTTTCCAAATAGAAGGTAATCAAGATATGGGACGAGGGGCGCCGCCTCTCCGCCCGCCGCGATATCACGGGTCCTAAAATCGCCAACCGTAGTAATTCCGGTTTTCTCTGCGATTACATCAATTTCACCTATCTGAAGCGTACAAGGCGTACCGTCCTTATAAGAAGGGGGGTTGTGAAAGACAGTCTGGCCGTGAGAGGCGATTAAATTCACATCCAAAGGACTTACTCCAGCTTTATCAATCACTTCGAGCGCCGCTTTAGCAAACTCATTTCCTATAAGGAAATTAAGCTCTGAAATTTCTTTAAGGGAGCATTTACTTGCTAAATTATCTAACCTGCTGCGTACATCCGCTTCGTATTCAACGCAGATGAACTTCACCAGCTCTATATCAGTATTTAATCCTTTTCCGCTTAACTTAACCAAAGCGGCGTCAACGCCGTCCTTAGACGTGCCCGACATTAAACCGACTACTAACTTATCATTCTTATCAATTAGAGATTTCAGATCGACTGTCATAATTGTAGAAGTAGTCTATAACTACTTAAGCGCCTCGCGTAAAAACCCATTATGATTCTCTAGCAGTTCTTTAGCGTCATCTAAGCTCAAGCTCTTTAATTCCATAACAATTGACGCTTTTACATCCCAGCCGGATCTCTCAAGCAATTCGCCGGCTTTCTCCTCATTAACACCCGCTATATGCATAACAATGCGCTTAGCTCTGTCTCTTAGTTTGGCAGACTTCGGACGGACATCAACCATAAGGTTCCCATATGTTTTACCTAGCTGTACCATAGAAGCTGTAGTTATCATATTTAAAACCATCTTTGTTACCGTGCCCGCCTTCATCCTGGTAGAGCCGACTACGACCTCCGGGCCTACCAAGAGCTGTATAGTCACCTCCGCAATCGGGGAATCAACCGGATTGCATGTGACCAAAACTGAGCCGCTTCCTTTGTTCTTTGCATACAATAACCCGCCTTCAACAAAAGGTGTCGTAGCGCTTGCCGCTATACCAACTACAACGTCGTCTTTACTTAACCCGGCCTCTGCAAGTACCCCTTGGGCTTGGGTCCTTGAATCCTCAGCGCCCTCAATCGATTGCCATATGGCTTCCCTTCCTCCCGCAATAAAGCCTTGAATCATTGAGGCGTCCGTGCCAAATGTAGGCGGGCACTCTGCCGCCTCTATCACGCCCAAACGCCCGCTGGTGCCTGCGCCAATAAAAAACAAGCGCCCTCCGAGCTTTAACTTGTCGGTAACAAGTTCCACAGCCTTTGCGATACTATTTTTCTGTTTATGAACCGCTTCAATAATTGCCCTGTCCTCTTGCAATATAAGTTCAACTACCTCAAGAGGCGAGCACTCGTCCAAATGAGTTGTACGTGGGTTTATTTTCTCGGTAAGAAGGTGTCCTGTTTTTCTACTCTCATTCACAGAGATTATTATATCCTGTAAAGTGGCACAAATTAACTGAATCTCAAGTTTAATTGACTTCCATTTAAGATTATACTAGATTTCTTCTCAGATGCGGGTGTAGCTCAGCTGGCTAGAGCATAAGCTTCCCAAGCTTAGGGTCGCGGGTTCGAATCCCGTCACCCGCTCCATTAACTTTCCTAATGATTATGATGAATTATGGGGCGTTTATTAGTCTTCCGAACAATCGTAAAGAAGAGACAAGAGCGATTTAAGTTGGGATAGTGAAAACAAAAACCAAACAAAAAAAGAGAGCAAACACTCTAAGCACACCTTCGAAGCTAAATAGTCTTCCTAATACTAGTAAAAAATTGGTGGTATTGAGAGCATAACGTAAGCATGATGGGACTTAGTACAGGGAGAAGGTTATTGATATCATCAAAATTTCTAAGATTTTTCTGACTGTGTCATCGATTCATAAAGATTCCCTTAGGGCATATCTCATTTGCAGAAAAAGCCATCCCCAAAAGCAGGATCAGCATTTGTACATTTTCCTTCACATTCTGTGGGAAAATTAATCTCTCCTGGAATGTTTTCTAATTTCTGCAAGGTTCTGTAGCACTTCAGTTATATGCTGCAGTATTTGCGGGTCATCTATGGTTGCGGGTATCCTGTATTCGATTCCATCTGCAATTTTTTTCATCGTTCCCCTAAGTACTTTACCGGAACGTGTTTTAGGAAGTCTGTTCACAACTGCTGCGATCTTAAAAGAAGCAACGGGTCCTATCCTTTCCCTTATCAACTGGATAAGTTCATCAGTAATGTCGGCATTGATTCGGTCTACTCCCGATTTCAGTACGATTAAACCAAGAGGCAATTCGCCCTTTAGTTCGTCTGCAATGCCTATAACAGCACATTCAGCCACGTCTTTGTGTGAAGACAGGATTTCTTCCATCTCTCCTGTTGAAAGCCTGTGTCCTGCTACATTTATTATGTCATCTGTACGGCTCATGATCCATAGGTATCCATCCTCATCTATGTAACCTGCATCCCCGGTTTCAAAATATCCCGGGTATTTATCCAAATAAGTTTTAATGAAGTGTTCATTGTTGTTCCAAAGCGTCGTCATACAGCCCGGAGGCAGGGGAAGTTTTATGGTTATGTTTCCTATGTTACATGTTTTCATCCTGTTTCCATCGTCGCCAATGATATGAATATCGTAACCGGGGACAGGCTTACTGCAGGAGCCTGGTTTTATAGGCATATCACCAAGGCCCAGGCAGTTTGCACCCACAGGCCAACCGGTCTCTGTGAGCCACCAGTTGTCTATTATTTTTACGCCTAGGCTTTTTTCGGCCCATAAAAGAGTGTCGGGATCGCATCTTTCACCTGCAAGAAATAGCGTTCGGAAATTCTTCAGATCGTACTTCTTTATAAAACTGCCTTCTGGATCATCCCTCTTTATAGCTCTAAATGCCGTGGGTGCAGTGAACATCACGGCAACATCATGATCAGATATAACCCTCCAAAATGCTCCAGGGTCAGGGGTTTTCACCGGTTTGCCTTCATACAGCACTGTAGTGCAACCATGAAATAGCGGTCCGTATACTATATATGAATGACCCACAACCCACCCAATATCGGAAGCTGCCCAGAAGACCTCTCCTGGCTGCACTCCAAACACGTTTTGCATACTCCATTTAAGGGCGACGATGTGCCCTCCGTTGTCCCTGACTACTCCTTTAGGAATCCCAGTGGTGCCTGAGGTATAAAGAATGTAAAGCGGATCGGTAGCTTGCATATGGCTGCATCCCGCAGGACTTACACCATTTACAGCATCCAACCAGTCCACGTCGCGTCCAGGAATCATTTCTGCTTTTATCTGTGGGCGCTGATAAATTATTACATTGTCAGGTTTAGATTTAGATAATTCAATTGCTTTATCAAGCAGGGGTTTGTATTCAATTGTTTTATTTACCTCTATTCCGTAAGATGCGGATATTATTAGCTTGGGCCTAGCATCGTCTATTCGTGTAGCAAGCTCAGAGGGAGCAAACCCACCAAACACAACCGAATGAACGGCACCTATTCTGGAGCATGCTAGCATGGATATTACAGCCTGCGGTATCATGGGCATGTAAATAATTGCGGTATCCCCTTTCTTTAATCCAAGCTCGGTTAGCGCTCCTGCAAAAAGTGAAACCTCGCCCAGAAGTTGTTTATATGTATATTTTTTTATGGTTCCAGTCACGGGGCTGTCATAGATAAGAGCGGTCTGATCTCCCCTGCCACTTTCAACGTGTACATCAAGAGCGTTGTAGCAAGTATTTACTACACCTCCCTTAAACCACTTGTAAAACGGCTTGTTTGATTTATCCAATATTTCATCCCATTTTTTGTACCAGTGCACTTTTTGCGCTGCAGTTGCCCAGAAATTCTCAGGTTCCTCTATAGACATTCTGTATATGTCATCGTAATTATATATCATAACAATAAAGCTCCCTTTAGTAACAAAATAAATATGTATTGTGAATGGTAAGTATTAAATAACCCCATTCTAAATAAACATAATGATTAAAGGCAATTCAATTAAGAATCTATGAGTATCAATAATAATCTATATCACATTAAATTAGCTTCACAAGCTTAGGGTCGCGGGTTCGAATCCCGTCACCCGCTCACTTTTAAATCATAAGAGTTTCTTGTCACGGATTAATAAAAAGGAATGCTCTGTAAGGAAATAATTTTAGTTTGCGGTGGGATTCCCGGCACCATCGACCTTTTCCTGATCTATAAGATATCTCACGGCTGCACGCACAAATTTGCTCCTGTCAGCCTCACCCAATATCCCTTTTAAATTATCATAAACGCTGGGGTCAATTATAAGCGCTCCAAGAGTACCTTCGCCGCCTCTGAGCATTTCAGATATTTCATTAAAATTCGCCATGGTCTCTTGCAGCTCACCTGACGCAAC